>JADGPJ010000038.1 GCA_017882505.1 Solirubrobacterales bacterium
GTGGGCCAGCTGATCGACCCCGCTAGGGTCAGGGCGGCCGTGGAAGAGCTGCTGCCATGACCACCACCCGCAACCGCGTCGCCGTCCTGCACGGCGTCAACTTCAACATCCTCGACCGCCGCGACCCCGAGATCTACGGCGGCCTCTCGTTGCACGAGCTGGAGCAGAAGATCGAGGGCTGGGCGCGGCAGCTGGGGCTGGAACCGATCTTCTTCCAGACCAACGCCGAGGGCGAGTTCGTCGAATACCTGCACCGCCTGCCGGACCTGGCCGACGCCGCCTTGGTGAACGCCGGCGCCTGGTCCCACTACAGCCGCGCGATCGCCGACGCCCTCGACATCGCCCGCCTGCCCGCCGTCGAGGTCCATCTCTCCGACGTCGAGTCCCGCGACGACTGGCGCAAGGACTCGGTCTTCGACGGCTTGGTGCTGGCGAAGATCTCCGGCAAGGGGCCCGACGGCTATCGCGAGGCGCTTGAGTTGCTGGCGCGGGAGATGGGCGTGACCGCCTGATGCGGGGCCGCGGCGACCGGCTCGAGAAGCTGCTCGGCGAGCGCGAGCTCGACCGGATGCTGGTCACCGACCTGGTCAACGTCCGCTACCTGACCGGCTTCACCGGCACCAACGGGGCCTGCGTCTGCGCGCCTGGCCTGCGCCTCTTCTTCACCGACTTCCGCTATACCGAGCGCGCCGCGAGCGAGGTCGAGGGCTGGGAGCCGATCACGGTTGAGGGCGACTGGCTGGCGAGCATCGCCGAGCGGCTCGAGGGCAAGGTCGGCTTCGAGGACGACCACATGAGCGTCCGCTCGCTGGAGAAACTGAAGGAGAAGCTCGGCGAGGGGGTCGAGGCGGTCGCGGCCGGTGGCACGGTCGAGCGACTGCGTCGGGTCAAGGACGACGAAGAGCTGGCGGCGATCGAAGCGGCGTCGAAGCTCGCCGACGCGGTCTGGGAATGGAGCGTCGAGCGCGGCTTCGCCGGGCGCACGGAGCGCGATGTCGCCCGCGCCGCCGAAGCGCGGATCCGCGAGCTCGGCGGCGATCCCTCCTTCCCGGCGATTGTCGCCGCCGGGCCCAACGGCGCCCTCCCGCACGCCGAGCCGGGCGAGCGCGAGATCGGCCGCGGCGAGCTGATCGTCTTCGACATGGGGGCGATGCTCGACGGCTACTGCTCCGACGGCACCCGCACCTACGCCAGCGGCGATCCCGGGGAGGAGGGGCGGGAGGTCTACGGCGTCGTCCTCGAGGCCCAGCTGGCGGCGCTGGAGGCGGTCAAGGCCGGGGCCAAGGGAGAGGACGTCGACGCGGTCGCTCGCAAGGTGATCGACGCCGCCGGCTACGGCAAGCGCTTCGGCCACGGGCTCGGCCACGGGGTCGGCCTCGAGGTGCACGAGGCGCCGCGGCTCTCGCCGCGCGCCGACGACGTGCTCGAGCCGGGCGAAGTGGTCACGGTCGAGCCCGGCATCTACCTGCCGGGCCGGCTCGGGGTGCGGATCGAGGACTTCGTCGTCGTCACCGAGGACGGCTACCGCAACCTCAGCGCGCTGCCCAAGGACCTCCAGATCGTCGAGTAGTCCCGCCGTCGGATCGGGGAAGTTGACCAAACGGCTGCAGATCTAAAGCCGGGTCCGTCGCGGCGCCGATATCCGGGGCGTGAACTGGACCGCGCAGTCGATCAACCACCAGGCCAGCCGCGCCCGCAACGGCGCCGACGGTCACAGCGCCGAGACGCTGGTCTCGATCCATGACGAGGCCCGCCGCGAACGGCTGCTCGACATGGAGCTGCGGTTGCGCCCCTACCGCGCCGCCTGCTTCGGGATCCTCTTCCTGGCGCTTGCCTTCGGCGGCTCCGACGTCGGCTGGTGGTGGGTGGCGCCGCTGGCGCTCGGATTCGCCGGGTTCGTCGTCGCCGACAGCTTCATGCGCAACAGCCCCCACCCGGCGGTCTGGATCGCCGGCGCCTGGGCGGCGCTGCCGATCCTGCTCGCCAGCGCCGTTCTCGTCACCGGCAAGGCCACCAGCCCGGTGCTGGTCTGGTTCGCGCTGCCGGCGGTGACGCTCGGCTTCCGCTTCGAGCCGCGGGGGATGGTCTTCGGCACCGTCTTCATCGTCGCGATGTTCCTCGCCAGCGCCGTCGTCCCCGACCCGAGCGCGGCGCTCGAACATCGCCAGACGCTGATCGCCGCGTTCGCGCTGATCGTCAGCACCGTGATCCTCTCCGGCGCCCTGGTCGAGTCCGATCGGGCCCACCGCCGCCGCTCCACCCTCGACCCGCTGACGGGCCTGTTCAACCGCAACGCCCTCGAGCAGCGGCTGGGCGAGCTCGAGGGTCAGCCCTGCAACCCCGAAGATGGGCTCTCGCACGCGCTGCTGCTCTGCGACCTCGACCACTTCAAGCGGGTCAACGACCGGCTCGGCCACGCCGCCGGCGACGCGGTGCTGCAGGAGGTCGCCTACACGATGCGGGCGGCGCTGCGGGCCGGCGACTCGATCTACCGAGTCGGCGGCGAGGAGATCCTGGTGATCCTGCCCGGGGCCGGCCGCGAGGACGCGATCGAGATCTCCGAACGGCTGCGGACCGAGGTGCGCGAGCGGCGCCCGGTCGGCGTCCAGGTGACGGTCAGCATCGGCGTCGCCGTCTCCGAGCCGGACCTGGTCGACACCGAGGACCTGATCTCCCGCGCCGACGCGGCGCTGTACGCGGCGAAGGCCGGCGGCCGGAACGCGGTCTTCGTCGACAGC
Source organism: Solirubrobacterales bacterium (assembly GCA_017882505.1). GTDB lineage: Bacteria > Actinomycetota > Thermoleophilia > Solirubrobacterales > 70-9 > VAYN01. Next base: position 2,739 of record JADGPJ010000038.1, read on the forward strand.
TGAGGAGCTACAGCTAGCGGCTGAGGTCTACGTCGGCCGTGAGCCGGGCCGCAAAAGCCGCGAGTAGTTCGATCGTCGCCTCGACGTCGCCCAGGTCGACCATCTCGACCGGCGAGTGCATGTAGCGAAGCGGGATCGAGACGAGGCCGGTCGGGATCCCCGCGCGGGAGATCTGGAGGACGTCGGCGTCGGTGCTGGTGCCGCGGCCGCTGGCGGCGATCGAGTACTCGATGCCCTCCGCCTCGGCGGTCTCCGCCAGCAGCTCGAAGACCTTGGGAGAGAGGGTGGAGCCGCGGCCGATCACCGGACCGGAGCCGAGCGGGCTGGCACCGAGCTCCTTCTCGTCGACGCCGGGGGCGTCGGTGGCGTGGGTGACGTCGACGGCGACGGCGATGTCCGGGCGCACCTCGAAGGCGGCGGTGCGGGCGCCGAAGAGGCCGATCTCCTCCTGGACGGCGGCGACGGCGGCGAAGGAGCCCTTGAGGCTGCCGCGCTCGTCGCAGCGGCGCAGGCTCTCCAGCGCGACGTAGGCGCCGAGCCGGTTGTCCATCGCTTTCGAGACCAGGCGGTCGCCGAGCATCGGAATCGGCTCGGCGGCGATCACCGCCGGGTCGCCGACGCGGATCAGCTCGGCTGCCTCGTCGCGGTCGGCGGCGCCGATGTCGATGTGCATGCTTTTCAGCTCGACGACCTTTTTTCGCTGGTCGGCTTCGAGCAGGTGGATCGGCTTGCGGCCGACGACGCCGAGCACGGGCCCGTCCTTGCCGCGGATCTCGACCCGCTGGCCGACCAGGATCTGCGGGTCCCAGCCGCCGACCGGGGCGAACCAGATGAAGCCCTTCTCGTCGATGTGGGTGACGACCAGGCCGATCTCGTCGATGTGGCCGACCACCGCGAGCAGCGGCGAGGCGTCGCCGATCCGGGCGATCGAGGAGCCGAGTCCGTCGCTGCTGAGCTCGGCGAAGGAGGCCGCCTCTCGCCAGACCGCCGCCGCTGGCCCCTCATACCCGGAGGGTGCGCCCGGGCGCAGGAGTTCGTCGAGGAGGGCTGGAGTGGAACTCAAGGCTGGGGGAGTATGTCGAAGTCGTACGTTCGTCCGCTGCGAGGTCTCAGACGGCCTCGGGACTGGATACGGAAGCTTCGCGCCGCAACTGGTCGCGCCGCTCGTCGTAGCCGCGATGCTCGTAGGCGATCATCACCCATATGAGTACGTCGGCGACCGCCAAGCAGATCAACGCCGGTACCGCGGTCGCGACCGGTACCAGGATCGCCAGCACGATCGCCAGCAGCAGGCGCTGACGATTGATCGTGTGGACGTGGCGATAGCGGAAGCCGACCAGGCCGAGCAGGTAGACGGCGATGCCGCCGAGCAGGGCGAAGGCGGGGACCGCATGGAGGTGGTCTTCGAAGTGGCCGATCGAGACCTTCATCCCGAAGGCGGTGAGGACGATCCCGGCGACCAGCGCCAGGTGGATGTAGGAGTAGGAGTCGCGGGCGAGCGCGTTCTGGACCCGGCCCCGCTCGGCTTCGGCCAGGCGGCGGGCCGAGACCAGGGCGACGACGTCGAAGTAGATCCACCACATCGCCGCCGCCAGTGCCATCCCGAGCACGGCGACGGTGCCGATGCCGAGGCTGAGCTCGCCGGCGGCGCCGACGCCGATCGCGACGATCGACTCGCCGAGGGCGATGATCACGATCAGGCCGTGGCGCTCGGCGAAGTGGCCGGGGACGAGTTTCCACCCCTCGGAGCCGAAGAAGTAGGGCCCGGCCATGTCGAGGAAGAGCGCCAGCGCCCAGAGCGCACCCTGGGCGAGGCCGTCGAAGAAGGAGGCCGCGGCGAGCAGGACCACGGCGATCGCGGTGCTGGCGGCGAGGCCGAGGACGGAGTGACGCAGGGCGTCGTCGTCGGGGCTGGCGAGCATGAAGAGGCCGATGTGGGCGACGCGAAAGACGCCATAGGCGAGGGCGAAGGTCAGCGCCAGGCTTCCGAACGCCTCTGGCACGGCGAGCGAGACGATCAGCAGCGCCGCCATCGCCCCGAACATCACCAGCCGCACCGCCCCCTCCTCGGGGTCGATGACGCTGGTCAGCCAGGCGTACCCGACCCAGGCCCACCAGAGCACGCCGAGGACCAGGAGCCCCTGGATCAGCCCCGACCAGGTCGGGTGGTGGGACATCAACGCCGTGCACTGGGTGATCGCGAGGACGAAGACGAGGTCGAAGAAGAGCTCCAGTGGCGTCACCCGCTCGCCCTCGCGGCGGGTCGCGCTCAGGCGCGGTGCGTGGGGCTGGGACGAGGCGGGCACGGCGCCCATCCTTGCAAGTCCCCGAGCTCGCCCGGACCGATCTGAGCCGGGCCGGCGAGGGCGTCGCGGTCGCGCCCGGGGCCGAAGACCCAGAGGCGCAGCATCAGGTAGCGCAGCAGCGTGGCGAGCGCGTTGGCGACGAAGAGGACGCCGAGCTCGACCGGCCGCGGGGCCGCCGGCGCCAACGCTTCGAGCGCCATCAGGCTGCCGCTGGTCAGCGCCAGACAGAGGCCGAAGACGAATAGGCCCTGGGCGTGGTGGCGGAGCAGGTCCTCGCCACCGCGGCGGCCGAAGGTGAAGCGCCGGTTCGCCGCCGTGTTGGCGATCGCGCTCAGCCCCAGCGCGACGGCGTTGGCGAGCAGCGCCGGCAGCAGTGGCCGCAGGCCGAGGAAGAGCAGGAAGTAGGCGACGGTGCTGGCGGCGCCGACCAGGGCGAAGCGCATCAGCTCGCCGTAGAGTCTCGCGATCCCGAGCAGGTCGGCAACCGCGGTGGGGACGACGGCGACGCTGGATTCGGGGTCGTCGACCCAGTCGACCGGCACCTCGTGGATCCGCAGGCCGTCGCGCTCGGCGAGAATCAGCAGCTCGGTGTCGAAGAACCAGGCCTCGTCCTCGACCGCCGGCAGCAGCGCCTTGATCGCCTCGGCGCGGCCGGCCTTGAAGCCGCACTGGGCATCGCTGAAGCGGGTCCGCAGGGTGAGGTGGAGGAGGCGGTTGTAGGTGCGGGAGATGATCTCCCGCTTGGGGCCGCGGACGACCCGGGAGCCGCGCGCGAGCCGGGTCCCGATCGCCAGGTCGCTGTGGCCGGAGATCAGCGGCGCGACCAGCGGCAGCAGCGCCTCGAGGCCGGTCGAGAGGTCGACGTCCATGTAACAGAGGACGTCGGCGTCGCTGCGCGACCAGACCCGCCGCAGGGCCCGCCCGCGCCCCTTCTGCCTCAGCCGCAGGTAGGAGACCTCGGCGATTTCACGCGCCAGCCGTTCGCCGATGTGGGGGGTCGAGTCCTCGCTGGCGTTGTCGGCGACGACGATCCGGAATCGGTAGGGGAAGAAGCCGGAGAGAAAGCCGTGCAGGCGCCTGACGCTCGCCTCCAGCGCCCTCTCCTCGTTGAAGACTGGAATCGCGATCTCGACCAGTGGCTGCTCCATGGCCGCAGACGATCGGGGCTGGGCGTGGGAGCGGCCTGGGCCGAGCCTCAGAATCTCCTGAGAGCGCTTCTCTCAGGAAACTCACAGGGAACCCGACGATGATTGTCGGATGAGGATCTCCCCCCAGACCGAGCCCAGCGGACGCGTCCTCGTCGTCGACGACGAGCCCAACATCGCCGACGTGATCTCGATCGCCCTCCGCTACAACGACTACGAGGTCGAGACCGCGGCCAGCGGCGCCGAGGCGCTGACGGCGATCGCCGACATGCGTCCCGACCTGGTCGTGCTCGACGTGATGCTGCCCGACTTCGACGGCTTCGAGGTGGCGCGGCGGATGCGCGACCGCGCCGACGACACGCCGATCCTCTTCCTCACCGCCAAGGACACGACCGAGGACAAGGTCCGCGGCCTGACGATCGGCGGCGACGACTACGTGACCAAGCCGTTCTCGGTCGAGGAGCTGCTGGCGCGGATCGCCACGATTCTGCGCCGCTTCGGCCGCGCTGGCGGCGGCGAGAGCGTGCTGCGCCTCGGCGACCTCGAGCTCGACGACGAGACCCGCGAGGTCTTCCGCGACGGCGCCGCGCTGGAGCTCACCGACACCGAATATCGCCTGCTGCGTTTCCTGATGACCCATCCGCGCCGGGTCCTCACCCGCGCCCAGATCCTCGACCACGTCTGGGAGTACGACTTCGCCGGCGACGCCCGGGTGCTGGAGACCTACGTCAGCTACCTGCGCAAGAAGCTCGAGGCGCACGGGCCGCGCCTGATCCAGACGGTGCGGGGGGTGGGATATGCGCTCCGGCTTCCGCCTTCCTGACCTCTCGCTGCGGACCCGGCTCGTCGTCCTCCTCGTCGCCCTGGCCGCGGTCGGCCTGGCGACGCTCGACTTCGTCTCCAACCGCGCCCTGCACTCCTACCTCTTCGATCGCGTCGACCAGCAGCTGGAGGCGGCCGTGGGGCCGGTGGGGGTGGAATTGCTGCACGATGCGGCCGCCGAAGAAGTCTCTGGCGAAGGCAACCTCGGACCGCTACCCGACGGCGGGGGTAGCAGCTTCCCCTCCGGATCCGCACCGGACGGCCAGGGCGGGCCCGGCCCGGGGTCCCAGCTGCCGCTGGGGACCTTCGGCCAGTTGCGACGGGGCAACGGCTCCGTCATCGAAGGGGTGGAAGGAGTCACCTTCGGCTTCGAAGAATCCGGACTGCCGCAGCCGGCGCTGGCCCGGAGGCTGCCGGTCAACGCCTTCGGAAACGAGACGCCGTTCACGGTTGGTCAGCGGGGTGGCGGCTCGGAGGAATTCCGCGTCGTCGTGACCCGCGGGCCCGGGCGCCTCAGCACCGTGGTCGCGGTTCCGCTCAGCGATACCCAGTCGACCCTCGACCAGCTCGCTCTGATCGAGGCGGTCGTGAGCGGCGGAGTCCTGGTCGCGCTCGCGCTGCTCGCCTGGTGGCTGGTCGGGGTCGGCCTGCGGCCGCTGCGGCGGATGGGCCAGGTGGCGGGAGACATCGCCGCGGGAGACCTCTCGCGGCGGGTCGAGGAGGTCAACCCGCGCACCGAGGTCGGCCGCCTCGGCATCGCCCTCAATGCGATGCTGGCCCAGATCGAGGGGGCGTTCGCCGAGCGCGAGGCGGCGGAGCGGCGGCTGCGCCAGTTCCTCGCCGACGCCTCGCACGAGCTGCGCACGCCACTGGCCGGGATCCGCGGCTACTCCGAGCTCTACCGGCTGGGGGCGAACCGCGACCCCGATCAGGTGGAGCGGGCGATGGGCCGGATCGAGGCCGAGGCCAAGCGCATGGCCGGCCTCGTCGACGACCTGCTGACGCTGGCCCGGGTCGACGAGGTGCGCGAGCCGGTCCGCGACCGGGTCGACCTCGATGCTCTGCTGGTCGACGCCTGCGAGGATACCCGCGCGGCGGCGCCGGAGCGGCGGATCTCGCTCGAGGTGCCCGAGCCGGTCGTGGTCGACGTCGACCCCGACCAGCTGCGCCGGGTCCTCGGCAACCTGCTCCGCAATGCCGTCGTTCACACCCCGCCCGAGACGCCGATCGAGGCGTCGCTGGCGCGCGAGGGGGACGAGGCCGTGGTGCGGTTCCGCGACCACGGCCCGGGCCTCCCCGACGGTGACCCGCAAGCGGTCTTCGAGCGCTTCTGGCGCAGCAGCTCCTCGCGCGGACGCGACGACGGCGGCGCCGGCCTCGGTCTCGCCATCGTCGCCGCGATCGTCAAGGCCTACGGCGGCACCGTCGAGGCCGCCAACGCCCCCGACGGCGGCGCCGAATTCACCGTCCGCCTCCCCCTGGCGAGCTGACGCCGCCACCGATGTCGTAGTTCCTTCCGCATACCGGAGACAACTACGACATCCCGTCGATCTCTCGGCGGGCTCCCAGGTTGCTCCAAGGGTTGGGGGTCAGCCTTGGCGGCATGGAGGGCGCAACGCACCCACAGAGCCCAACCTGGAGCCGGACGAGGCTGCGGGACCGACTTCGATCCCTGCCGCTGCCGCGGCCGGAGCTGGCGGCGCTGCTGGTACTCGCCGGCCTGCTGAATCTCTGGGCCCTCGGTCAGAACGGCTGGGCCAACGAGTACTACAGCGCCGCCGTCCGCTCGATGAGCGGCAGCTGGCACAACTTCCTCTTCGGCTCCTTCGACGCCGGCGGCCTGATGACGGTCGACAAGCCGCCGATGGCTCTCTGGGTGCAGGCGCTCTCGGTCAAAGCCTTCGGCTTCAACTCGCTCGCGATCCTCGTCCCGCAGGCGCTGATGGGCGTCGCCAGCGTCGGCCTCCTCTACGACCTCACCCGGCGGCGCTGGGGCCGGCAGGCGGGTTTCGTCGCCGGTCTGGTCCTGGCGCTGACCCCGATCGCCGTCGCCGTCTCGCGCCACAACAACCCCGACGCGCTGCTGGCCCTGCTCAGCGTCGCCGCGCTCTGGGCCTTCGTCCGGGCGCTGGAGGACGGCGGCAGCCGCTGGCTCGTTCTCGCCGGCGTCTTCGTTGGCCTCGGCTTCGAGACCAAGATGGGGGCGGCGCTGATGGTCGTCCCCGGGATGGCGCTGGCCTGGCTCTGGGTGGCGCCGCGCGGTCGCGCGGTCGCCGTCCGCCAGCTGCTCGTCGCCGGAGCGGCGCTGGTCGCGGTGGCGATGGCCTGGCCCGTGCTGGTCGAGCTGACCCCGGCCTCGAGCCGGCCCTGGATCGCGGGAACCAGCGACAACAACGTCTTCTCGCTGATCCTCGAATACAACGGCTTCGGCCGCCTCGACGGTCAGGCCGGCGGCCCCGGGGCGATCGGCGGCGGCGGAATGTTCGGCGGCTCGACCGGGTTCCTCAGATTGCTGAACGAAAGCCTCGGCGGCCAGGCTGGCTGGCTGCTCGGCCTCTCGCTCGTCGGCGCCGTCGGCATCGTCTTCCTCAGTCGCCTGCGCCGGACGGACCCGCGGACCGGCTGGATCCTCGCGATCGGCGGCGCCTTCGCGGTCGCCGCCGTCGCCTTCAGCTTCGCCAGGGGGATCTTCCATCCCTACTACGTCTCCCTGCTTGCACCGTTCGCGGCGGCGCTGGCCGGCGCGACCTTCGCCCAGGCGCGCACCGGGAGCATCGGCGGTCGCGTGCTCGGAGCGCTGGCGATCGGCGCCGGCGCAATCACCGAGCTGATCGTGATCGGCAACAGCGCCGGCGAGCTCGACTGGCTGATCCCGGTGATCGTCGTGGCCGCGGTCGCGGCGGTGATCGCCCTCAGCCTCAAGGGTTCCGATCGCCTGCGCCTGATCGCGCTCGTCGCCGGATTCGGCGTCCTCCTGCTCGCACCGGCGATCTGGTCGGCGCAGACGCTCGGCCACCCGACCAGCGGCACCTTCCCGGCCGGCGGCCTCGAATCGGCCTCCTCGATGATGGGTGGGCCCGGTGGCGCCGGTGGTGCCGCACCGAGCGGCATGCCGACGCCGCCTCAGATGGGCTCCGGGGCGGCCGAAAGCCAGTCCGGCACGTCATCCCTCTTCGGCTCCGGCTCGGAATCCGGGCCCCCTTCGCTCGGCTCCGAAGCCGGGGTCGAAGGCTCCCCGTTCGGGACGAAACCCGGCGGCACTCAGGTTGGCGGCATGCCTGGAGGCGGCGGCGGGATGTTCGGCGGCCAGGACCTCTCGGCGATCGTCAGCTACACCGAAAGCCAGGGCGGCGGCACGATCGCCGTCGGCAGCCAGTCGGAGGCATCGAGCTCGATCATCGAAAGCGGTGCCGAAGTCGCGGGCATCGGCGGCTTCTCCGGCAAAGAGACCTCGGTCAGCACCAGCTGGCTCGAAGAAGCCGTTGCCGCGGGCCGGATCCGCTGGATCCTCAGCGGTGGCGGTATCAGCGGCGCTCCCGGCGGCGACACTCGAGAAGGCAGCGAATCGGCGATTGAAGCGATAACCGCCACCTGCACCGCGGTCCCCAGCAGCGCCTACGCAGAATCCAGCACCAGCGAAAGCGGTCAGACCCTGTACGACTGCGGCACCTCCTGAGCAGACCCGGACCCGGTCGGGTGGAATAGCGTGTCGCCATGGCGGAGAACACGAGGGTGGCGCTGGTCACCGGCGCCTCGGCCGGCATCGGCGAGGCGACGGCGATCCGGCTCTCGCGTGAGCCGGGGACCGAGCTGGTCCTGGTCGCCCGCCGCGAGGAGCTGCTGCGGGACGTCGCCGCCTCGCTCCCCTGCAAGGCGACCTACCTCAGCGCCGACCTGACCGCGGCCGACGCCCCGGAGCGGGTTCGCGCCCACGTCGAGGCCAACCACGGTCGCCTCGACCTGCTCGTCAACAACGCCGGCGCCGCCTGGCGCGGCGGCTTCGCCGAGAGCGGCTACGCCAACGTCCACCGCCACATGGAGCTCAACTTCGACGCCGTCGTCCGCCTGACCGAGGCGCTGCTGCCGCTCCTCCGGGCCTCGGCCCCGAGCGCGATCGTCAACGTCGCCAGCACCGCCGGCCGCGTCTCCCGCGCCCGCACCGGCGCCTACTCGGCCAGCAAGTTCGCCCTGATCGGGTGGACCGACGCCCTCTACGCGGAGGAGCTTCCCCACGGCGTCCACGTCGGCATGGTCCTGCCGGGCTTCGTCGCCACCGAGGGCTTCCCGGCGACCGAGCTGCGCCAGAAAGCGATCACCCGCTGGATAGTCTCCAAGCCCGAGTCGGTCGCTGAGGCGATCTACGAGGTCGGCCCCGGCGGCAAGGCGGAACGCTACGTCCCGCGCCCCTACGCCCTCGCCGCGGTCGCGCGCATCCTCGCCCCGCGCCTGGTCCGCCGCGTCCTCGCCGGCGGCACCGCGTCGGGCCTCACCACCGCGACCGCCGCCGAATCCGTGGCATCCGCTCCCCCGAGCTGAGCGCCCGCACGGGGGGTTGGCGGAAACCCGACCCCCGGTTGTCGGCTGACCCTCCTGGGGGCGGCCGCCGGCCCGGGCGAAGCTTGCGGGCATGAAAACCAAACGCTCCCGCCCGCTCCCGCACATCGTCCTCGTCGTCCTCCTGGTCCTGGCCGCCACCTTCGCCGCGACGGCGAGCGCGAGCGCGGCCACGTACTGCGTCCACGACCCCGCCTGCCCGGCCGGTGGCGTCGCCAAGGCCACCCTCGGACAGGCGATCGAAACCACGGACGAAGACGCCGTTCCGGACACCATCCGGGTCGGCCCTGGCAGGTTCCCTATGTCGAACGTCTCCGCACTCAAGCCCGTCAGCATCGTCGGATCCGGGATGGGGGAGACCGAATTCGAAGCCAAAGCCGGGGAAGTCGGCGCGCTGATGTACCTGACCGCCGGCTGCAGGGCCTCCGACCTGACGCTTCGCCTGACGGGCAACGGCGAGTACGGCATGCGGCTCAGCGGCGGCGCCGACGCCGAATCGACCTCGGGCCCAGCCTTCAGGGCTACGCGATCGGCGACGGTGGCGGCGCGACGATCGAAGACGCGAGCCTGACCGCGGGCATCGGCCTGTTGCCAGCCACGCAGGGAACCACCGCGCGCCGGCTGAAGATCCGGGCCGAGGACGGGATCTACATGGTCGGCGGCGCGCTCAACGTCGCCAACGTGCAGATCACCCCCTACTCCGATGCGGCTCAGGCCCAGACGTTCGAAGCCATCGACATGACCGGCGGCAACGCCGGCGAGGATTCGCTGCTGAACATCGCCGACGGGACGATCGTCGGGCCAGGCAGCGCTGGGGCGGGCCTGGTCGTGCGCTCCAACAGCAGCGTCAACAGCGGCACCGTCACCGCCAACGTCCACGGCGTCGTCATCGCCGGCGTGGCGGAAAGCATCTACCGCCACGGGAAGTCCGTGACCCAGACCGCGAACGTGACCATCGATCACTCGGCCTACTCCGGCGCCGCCGTCAGCGACGGCGCCGGCAACGGTGCCATCGCGATCGGTGCCGGCAACCTCACCAGTGGGGTCGATCCCCGGTTCGTCAAGCGCAGCGCATAGGCTCCGCCGGTGCCGACCGTCCTCCTCGTCCGTCACGCGCAGGCGTCGTTCGGAACCGCCGACTACGACATCCTCTCGCCCGTCGGGGTCGAGCAGACCTCCGTGCTGACGGCAGCGCTGGCCAGGCGCGAGCTGAGCGTCACCCGGGTCTGCGCCGGAACCGCCCGCCGCCAGCGTGAAACGGCTGAAGGATGCGCGTTCGCATCGAGCCCGGAGATAGAGGTCGACGAGCGCTGGAACGAGTACGAGACCGAGGAAGTCCTCGCCAGCCACGCCGCCGCCGCGGTTTCGCTCGACGGCACCGGACCGGGGGGGAGGGAGATCACCTCGCGGGACTTCCAGGCGATCCTCGACGAGGCCCTCGAGGCCTGGGTCAGGAGCGGGGAGGAGACCGCCGCCGCGCAGACCTGGCCGCTCTTCCTCGCCTCGCGGACCGCTGCGCTCGAGGACCTCGCCGCCCGCCTCGGCAGCGGCGAGACCGGCGTCGTCTTCACCTCCGGCGGCGTCATCGCGGCGATCTGCTCACACCTGCTGGGCGATCACGCCGACCTCTTCCCGCGGCTCAACCGGGTCCTCGTCAACACCGGCGTCACCAAGCTCGCCGTCGGCCGCGCCGGCACCTCCCTCGTGAGCTTCAATGAGCACGTCCACATCGACGGCGGCAGCGCCAGGCTGCTGACCTACCGATGAGCGTCTGACCGCGACCGGGACCTATACGCTCCGTCCCATGCAGGTATCGACGAATCAATTCAAGAACGGCTCGCACGTCGAAATCGACGGCAAGATCTTCAAGATCATCGATTTCCAGCACGTCAAGCCGGGCAAGGGCGGCGCCTTCGTGCGGACCAAGCTGCGGCGGATCGAGGACGGCTCGGTGATGGACAAAACCTTCCGCGCCGGCGAGAAGTTCCGCCTCGTCCACACCGAGTCGCGCAAGATGCAGTACCTCTACGACTCCGGCGAGGCGGCGGTCTTCATGGACAGCCGCGACTACGAGCAGATCGAGATCCCGACCGGCGCCCTCGGCGACGAGATGAAGTGGGTCCTGCCGAACTCCGAGGTCGAGGTGCTCTTCGTCGACGAAAAACCCAGCGGCATCCAGGTTCCGAGCTCGATCGAGATGAAGGTCGAGCGCGCCGATCCGGGGCTGAAGGGCGACACCGTCTCCGGCAACGCCTACAAGCCGGCGACGCTCGAGTCGGGGGTGACGGTCCAGGTCCCGCTCTTCATCGAGGAGGGCGAGACGATCCGGGTCGACACCCGCAGCGGCGAGTACCTCTCCCGCGCCTGATCCGGCCTCGCCGCCACCTAGGATTGCCGCCGAGTGACCGCCTACGACCCGACCGAGTGGCACGACCTCTTCGTCGCCACGGCCGGAGCCTCGGCCGCACTCGCCGGGCTCGTCTTCGTCGCCGTCTCGATCAACATCGAACGCATCCTCAAGTTCCCGGGGCTGCCGGAACGGGCGCTGGAGACGGTCCTGCTGCTGCTCGGCGTCCTGCTCGTCTCGATCGTCGGCCTGATCCCGAGCCAGAGCCACGTCGCCCTCGGCGCCGAGCTACTCCTCGTCAGCCTCGTGATCGGCGGCGTCATCGCGCGGCTGCCGACGATCCACGAGACCGGCGGCGCGAAGCCGCGGGCCTGGATCTGGGGCCGCTGGGCGGTCAGGGTCGCCGGAACCGTGCCGCTGATCGTCGGCGGCGCCAGCATCCTGATCGAATCGGGCGGCGGTCTCTACTGGGTCGTCGCCGGGATCGTCTTCGCGGTTGTCGGCGCGATTTCGAACGCCTGGGTGCTGCTGGTCGAGATCCTGCGCTAGATCGCGGTCAAGGCAAAAGCGCGAGAATGAACGCATGCGCAGGTCCGACCAACGCCGCGACGCCGTCTTCGCCAGCTACCAGCGCGACGTCACCGGCCGCCCGCTGGAGGACCTGATCACCGACGCCCGGCCGCTGACGCGGGAGCTCGCCGAGGGCGTCGACGCCGAGCGCGAAGAACTGGACGAGACGATCGCCAGCTACGCGAGGGGCTGGACGGTCGACCGGATCGCGCCGCTGGACCTCAACGTGATGCGGGTAGCCCTGTTCGAGATCGAGCACGACCTCGTCCCCTTCGAGGTGGCGATCGACGAGGCGGTCGAAATCGCCAAGGAGTACTGCGGCGCCGACGCGCCGAAATTCATCAACGGGATCCTCGGCGCGATCGTCCGCGAGCGGGAGCCCGCCAAGTGAGCAGCCGACTGCGCGAGATCGCCGCCCGACTGCGCGAGATCTCGACCGAGCTCGAGGGTGAGCAGGCGAGCGACGAGCGGGCCGCCGAGCTCTCCGCCGAGGCGGCCGAGCTCTCCGCCGAGGCGGTCGAGGAGGCCAACCGCGAGGCGCGGCGAGCGTCCGAGGCGAGCGCCGAGTGACCGGCCCACCATCGCGCGGTTCCTTAGTTACGCATAGCGTCCAAAAGGAACCGCGCGAATCGTGAGCTACCCGGATGACCTGCGTGGTCTGGTCGACGACGCGCTAGGCCGCCTGCGCTTCTCCGCCGCCGCGCCGACCGCCGGACTCGAGGGAGCGATGCGCTACTCGCTGCTCGCCGGCGGCAAGCGGGTGCGGCCGGTCCTCGCCCTGGCGACCGCGCGCGCCCTCGGCGCCGAGACCGAGTGTTTCCTCCCCGTTGCCTGCTCGATCGAGCTGATCCACACCTACTCGCTGATCCACGACGACCTGCCGGCGATGGACGACGACGAGCTGCGGCGCGGCCTGCCGACCTCCCACGTCAAGTTCGGCGAGGACGTCGCGATCCTCGCCGGCGACGGCCTCTTCGCCGAGGCCGTTCGCCTGTTCTGCACCCAGCCCGGCGATCCCGCCAGGGTGCTGGCGGCGCTGGGCGAGCTGGCGGGAGCGACCGGTGTCGACGGCATGGTCGGCGGCCAGTACGTCGACGTGATCGGCGAGGAGGAGGACGCCGCCGGGCTGCGGACGCTGCACGCTTTGAAGACCGGTCGCCTGATCGCCGCCAGCGTCGCCGTCGTCTTGATCCTCGAGGGACTCGAGGAACCTGAGACAATCCCGTATCGCCGTTTTGCGGACGAGTTGGGCGTGCTCTTCCAGATCGTCGACGACATCCTCGACGTGACCGAGAGCGACGAGCAGCTCGGCAAGCCACATGGAAGCGACGAGCGACATGGCAAACTCACCTACGTCAGCCTCTTCGGCCTCGATCGCGCCCGCGAGCTCGCCGCCGAGTCCCACGCGAAGGCGACAGCGGCGCTCGCCGAGGCGAGCGGAAGGACGGACGATCTGAGGCGCGTCGCCGACTACATCTTCACGAGGAACGAATGAGCGAGAAGCCAACCACCAACGGTCACCATCCCGAGCCAGACGAGTCGCTGCTTGCCGGCATCGACGGCCCGGCCGACCTGCACGAGCTCGACGACGAGCAGCTGCAGCGGGTGGCGCAGGAGATGCGCACCTACATCATCGACACGATCGGTGAGATCGGCGGGCACTTCGGCGCCAACCTCGGCACCTGCGAGCTCGCGGTCGCCCTGCACAGCCTGCTCGACTCGCCGCGCGACAAGGTCCTCTGGGACGTCGGCCACCAGTCCTATCCGCACAAGATCCTCACCGGCCGCCGCGACCAGCTGCCGACGATCCGCCAGTACGGGGGCCTCGCCCCGTTCTGCTCGATCGCCGAGTCCGAGCACGACATCATGGGCGCCGGCCACGCCTCGACCTCGATCGGCTACGCGGTCGGGCTGAAGGAGGCGATGCGCAAGGGCATCGGCGAGGACGGCCGTGTGGCCGCGGTGATCGGCGACGGCGCCCTCACCGGCGGCGTCGCCTACGAGGCGATGCTCGCCGCCGGCGGCCTGCAGACGCCGATGGTGATCGTCCTCAACGACAACGGGATGTCGATCTCCCCCAATGTTGGCGCCCTCTCGCGCTACTTCAACCGGATCCGCCTCAACCCGCGCCTCTACCACGCCCGCGAGGGGGTCGAGGACCGGCTGACCAAGCTGCCGCTTGGCCTTGGCCGCCGGATCGAGCGGCTCGGGCCGGAGATCAAGTCGGCGATCAAGGCCTACTGGGCGCCCGGCCTCTTCTTCGAGGAGCTCGACCTCGCCTACATGGGCGTGATCGACGGCCACGACGTGCACGCGTTGCGCGAGGCGCTACGCGAGGCCTTCGAGTCCGAGCGCCCCGTCGTCGTCCACATCCACACCGTCAAGGGCAAGGGGTTCGCCCCCGCCGAAGCGGACGGCCTCGAGTCGATGGAGGAGTGGCACGCCGCCAAGCCCAACTCGATCGTCAACGGGGAACCCGCCTCGAAGCCGGTGCCGGTGACCGAAACGGACTCGCCGGAGGGGATCGAGCGGCTCGAGAAGCCGCCCGCGGCCGGAGCCCCGCCCCAGTACACGCAGGTCTTCGCCGACGCGATCGTCGCCGAGGCCGAGCGCGACGAGCGGGTGATCGGGATCACCGCGGCGATGGCGGGGGGGACCGGCCTGCAGAAGCTCGCCGACGAGGCGCCCGGCCAGTACTACGACGTCGGCATCGCCGAGCAGAACGCCGTCCTGCTCGCCTCCGGCCTCGCCCTCCAGGGCGCGAAACCGGTCTGCGCGATCTACTCGACCTTCCTCCAGCGCGCCTACGACCAGATCATCCACGACGTCTGCCTGCAGAAGCTCGACGTCACCTTCGCGATGGATCGCGCCGGGCTGGTCGGCGACGACGGCCCGACCCACCACGGCGTCTTCGACATCTCCTACTTCCGCCCGATCCCGAACGTGGTCGTGATGGCCCCGCGCGACGAGGCGATGCTGGTCCACATGCTCCACACCGCGATCGCCCACGACGGGCCGGCGGCGCTGCGCTACCCGCGCGGCGCGGGGGAGGGGGTCGAGCTGCCCACCGCGCCGGAGCTGGTCCCGATCGGGAAGGGCGAGATCCTCGCCGAGGGCGAGCGCGTCGCCCTGCTCGGCTACGGCTACGGGGTCGCGGTCGCGCAAGAGGCGGCGGCGATCCTCGCCGGCCACGGGCTCGAGGTAACCGTCGCCGATGCCCGCTTCGCCAAGCCGATCGACGGCGAGCTGGCCGCCGACCTCGCCCGTGAGCACGAGCTGCTGGTGACGATCGAGGAGAACGTCTTGCCGGGCGGTTTCGGCTCGGCCGTGCTCGAGCACCTCGAGGACGCCTTCGCCGAGGTCCCCGGCGAACGGGCCCGGGTGCTGCGGGTCGGCCTCCCGGATCGCTACGTCACACACGGCAAGCCGGCGCTGCTGCGGGCAGAGGCGGGCCTCACCGGCCAGTCGGTGGCGGACCGAGTACTCGCCACTGCTCCCTCCGCGCAACCGATCCTTGGCTAATTAATTTTGAGGATTGATTCAATCGTCGCAATCGAATAGCCTGCGCCAGTCTCTCCGGTGAAGGGGATGAAGCGGTGACTTGGTCTCGCTTCTGGGGAATCACCACAGGGAGGAGAGATGCGTTTCTCTATAGGTGTGGGTCCGTTTGGGGGAACGGGCTTCTCGCGGCCCGCCGCCTTGTGCGGTCGGGGCCGCGAGGCGCGCCCGCGATCTCACGTCGGGACTATCCCTCCTCGGCGAGGATCGCGTAGATCTTGCGCCGGGTTTCGTCCAGCAGCTCGCGGACCCGCTTCTGCTGCCCTTCGTCGGCGGCGTGGAACACCTGGCTGATCGAGTGGTGGAGCTTGTGGACCGAGTCGCGCAGGCGGATCTGCTCGGGGGCGGCCCCGGAGCGCACGGCGTCCCAGGGAGTCTCCTCACCGGCCTTCTCCTTCTGCTCGGCGGTGCCGGCCTCGGTCAGGGTGAAGCGGCGCTTGCCTTCGCTCTCCTCACCGCGGATCAGGTCCGCGTCCTCGAGCATCTGCAACGTCGGGTAGATCGATCCGGGGCTCGGGGTCCAGGCGCCCTGGGTGCGCTCCTCGATCTCTTTGATCATCTCGTAGCCGTGCATCGGCCGCTCGGCGAGCAGGGCCAGTACCGCTGCCCTGACGTCTCCCCGGCGTGCCCGAGGACCGCCGCGTCCGCGTCCGTAACGGGGACCGCGACTGCGGGCGAACTCCTGTCGGCGGCTGGGTCCGGAATGTCTTGATTCGTGTCTGTGGTGCATCTCATTACCTTTCTATCTTTAACTAACGCGATATATCGTAACAGGTCGCGTCAGCGGCCCCGGAAGGAGCCGTCCAGCAGGCACATCGTTTGTCGCAGCGGGCGAGGGGTAGCCTGCCCGCATGAAGTTCCTCTTCGCACCGATCGGCATCGGCGCCGGCCTCGTCGCCGGCATCGCCGCCAAGAAGGCGTTCGAACGCATCTGGGCCGCGATCGACGACGAGGAGCCGCCCGAGCCCGACCGGCGCGGGGTGCCGACGGTGAAACTGATCACCGCCCTGGCGATCGAGGGAGCGATCTTCCGCGTGGTCAAAGGCCTCACCGACCACGGCGCCCGATCCGGCTTCGCCTCGCTCACCGGTCGCTGGCCCGGTGAGGATCCCGTCCAAGCCGAGTAGAGATGGCCCCCACAAACGAAGCGCCCCTCCTGGGGGGAAGGGGAGTGCCTACCGATAGGTCAGATGGCTGTTGGCTTCGCACCTGGCTTTCGGGCCCGTGAGGCCAGGGTTGCGCAGCCAACGCCGGCGCTTCCCACTGCTATGAACAGCCGCATATGGCTGAACCATTACTCAAGGTGCTCACTCTGACGCTCTGAGCGACCAGGTCTGCGCCATCGGGTTTCGCTCCAATACCCCGCCTTGACATTGCTATGGCCTTACGGTTGGATGGCCAAAGCCATTCTCGGCACCGGGGATGGATCAGGACGGATCCTTCATCGATTCGTATTGGGCTCCAATGGACAAATAGCGTGAGATAGGAGGCCAAATGTCACCAGAAGACGAAGGTCAGGGTCCGGCAGAGGGATCTCCGGATCGGAAGCTGCAGGTTGAGGTCCGGAGCGGCGCTCTTTCGGGATCAACTTTCCCTCTCGGGTCGGGATGGCTCCACATCGGACGCGATCCGGAATGCGCCATCCTCCTCGAGGAGGCAGATGTGTCGAGCGAGCACGCCTCGATCAAAGCCATAGGGGACGTCGCTGAGATTCGTGACCTCGGATCTCGCACCGGCACCTTCGTCAATGGAGACCGGATCAGTCGAGCGACTCTCCTGGAGCCCGGGGATGAGATTCGGATCGGCTCGTCAGTGTTCGTCGTAGCGCCGATACCCCGAACGCACGCAGCCGCGGTTGCTCGTACCGTGCCCGCTCCGGTCCAAACGACTGTCGTCGGCGGGGACTCCGGCGTCACGAGAGCTGGGGGGGCCAGGACCGGCGGCCGGGCCGGTTGGTGGGCGAATCGGCGTGGCGGCACCAAGGTCGCCATCGGAGCGGGAGCGCTTGCTGTGGTGGCTGCTGTCGCGATCGTGATCCTGACCTCGGGAGGGTCGAGTGGGCCGCTGAGCGAGTCCGAAATCGTCCAAGCCGCTAAGCCCTCCACACTCCTGGTCGTCGGTCGAAGCCGCGGCGTCTCTCCCCTTTCAGGTAGTGCCAACAGCATTGTGGATTCCGGATCCGCCTGGGTCTACGACGCGGCCCGCGGGCTGATCGTGACCAATGCCCACGTCGTCCAGAACGCCAGCACCGTGCTGGCCGGCTACGACTCGACGAGCCTGACACATGCGACCATCGTTGGCCTTGACGCTCGGGACGACCTGGCGGTTCTTCGAGTGTCTCCCGGCGACCTACCCCAGCTCGAAACGCTGCCTTTGGCCGAAACAGGAAGCGTCGAACAGGGCGAAACCGTCTACGCCCTCGGCTTTCCGGGCAACGGAAGCACGGAAAGCAACTTTCTGAAGACGCCGTTTCAAGCTACGGCGGGAACTATCTCGACCCTTGACGACGAAGCGACCGTTTCGTATGACGCATTCGGACAGGAAGAAGTTCACGGGGAAGAAAACACCAACGCCGGTCTGCTCCTGACGGGCCTCTATCAGACTGACGCTGCAGTCAATCCGGGCAATTCGGGGGGACCGCTCGTCAATGACCACGGTGAACTTGTCGGGGTCAGTGTTGCCGGCGGTGGGCAGAACCAGAACGACGCAATCTCCATCAAGACAGTGCTGTCAAACGTGCCCCAGCTCGCCACCGGAAAATCTATTGCCTGGCTGGGACTTGGGGTGAGCGGGCTGTCCACGGGTCTGGCCGAATGCGGGAACGAACCTGATTTCTGTCTGGAATCTCCGACTGAAGGCGAAATCGAAGGAAAGACGTACAGCAACACCAACCTCAAAGGTGGATTGCTGGTTAGCGCGGTGACGAGAGATTCTCCTGTCGATCAGGAGACTAATTTCGCAGAAGTATTGAGTGGAGAAAGTCGGCGCGGCTACTATGTGCTGATAACCAGCGTCAACAATCAGCCGGTCACCACCCAGCAGCAATACATCAATTTGGCGGAACACATCGGGAGCGGCCAGCAAGTGGAAGTTACGAACTACGACGTAACGTTCGGAGCGGCCAACATCGGTCCCTTCACCAAAAAATTCCACGCACCCTAAGGAAATTCCGTGAAGTGCGAAAGGCGGCCCCGAAACGCCGGCCGAAG
This sequence comes from Solirubrobacterales bacterium, assembly GCA_017882505.1. Lineage (GTDB taxonomy): Bacteria > Actinomycetota > Thermoleophilia > Solirubrobacterales > 70-9 > VAYN01. The sequence goes on from JADGPJ010000038.1 coordinate 21,250, forward strand.
ACGCTGGAGCCGGTCGCCGCGAGCCGTTCCCAGGGGCCGCCCGACCTGATCGAGCCCCAGGACCGGAACCGTGTGGCGGGCAGCGAACGGGTAATTGCCGCGCTCTGCGCAGTGAGCCGACCCGAGGCGTGAGAGAAGGAAGGGCCCCGCTCCGCCGACTCGGTTCGAGGCGATCCTACGCGCCAAGATGCCCGTCGAAGAAGCTGATGATTCGCCGCCTGGCGTCCTCAGCCGAGGGCTCGTGGTACTCGCCGCCGGCGATTCGGTTGAGGAGTCTGAACACGAGCGGCACCTCGTCGTCCCCATGGTCGTTGATGAACGCGTGGCCCACTCCGGGATACACCTCGATCTCGTGATCGACGCCGTTGGCGGTCAGCGCCCACTCGAGCCGCGCCGGCGCATTCTTCAGGCTTCGGTCTCGGGCGCCGTAGCTGGCCACGATCGGGCAGGAGCCGGCGAGCACCGTGTCCGGATCCTTCGGAACGGCGCCGTAATTGACGCTCGAGGCTGAATAGCCATGGCCGGGGGCGAGCAGCAGCGCGAATCCCCCGCCGAGGCAGAAGCCGATCACCCCGGCCTTCCCGGTGCAGTCCTCGCGATCGACCAGCCAGTCGCGGACGGCGGCAAGGTCGTCGAACGCCCGCCCCTTCCCCGCGATCGCGGCCCGCATGGTCGCGACCAGGCACCGCATTTGTCCGCTGTAATGGAAGAGATCCGGCGCGACGGCCAGGTACCCGGCGCCCGCGAGCCAGTCCGCCTGCCTGCGGAGATCGTTGCTCATGCCGAGAGCGTCGTGGATGACCAGGACGCCCGGCCATGGCCCCCGTCCCTCCGGCTTCGCCAGGTACGCCGGAATCCTGACTCCGGCGGGAATCCAGACGTTGGGCACGGCGCGTGGCTGGGGCGACGCATTCATCGCTCTGCTAGGTGCCCTGTGCCCTCTACCCAGAGACTGAGTCCTGCTCGTCTGGTCCTCATCGCTTCCCGGCCGCGTAGTCAAGAAGAGACTGGTCGACAAGCCACTCGACCGGGGCACGATCGTCGGTGTAGACGCTGCCGCCGCTCAAGGCTGGTCCAATCCGATTTGCGACCCGGCTCGCCAGCGGGCTGAGGACCGGGGACACCCGTTTCGCGCGGAGTATCCGGGCGCTCCGCGGCGCGACGGCGCTGCCCAGGAGCCAGGTATTGAGTTCATCGGTGGGGTCACGCCGGACGTACGGGAAATCGGTGCGCATCGTCGCCGCCAGCACCTTCTCGAGCGCCGGCGAGTCCGGGGGATGGCCGACGTTCACCATGACCACTCCACCCGGCGTGAGCCGGGAGCGAACCTCGGCGAAGAACTCGCTCGTGGTCAGATAGAAGGGAATGTAGGGCTGGCGATAGGCGTCGACGACGATTGCGTCATAGCGGGGGCCGGGTTGGCGGATGAAGACTCGCGCGTCGGCCGTGATCGTCTTCAGGTGGGGCGCATGGAGGTCGAAGAAGCGGCGGCCGATTTCGGTCAGCGCGCCGTCGATCTCGACGGATTCGATCCGAGTCGCAGGGAAGAAGTGGCCGTAAGCACGCGCCATCGTGCCGGCGGCGTCGCCGAGGATGGCGACCCGCCGCGGCGGCGCCGCTCGGGTGGCGAACGGCAGTACGAGCGGATCGTCCCAGTAGCCGCCGCTGAGGAAGGAGTGCGGGCGATAGAGCGAGTGGATGGCCTGACCTTCGTTCAGTTCGAGCCAGCGCTCTCCATCGGGACGCTGCACCACGCGCGCGTACTGGTATTGGGTTTCGGTCTCGTAGAGGATCCGGCCGCCCGCGGCCCCTTTGATCACGCCGGTGGGGACGAAGAACAGCGCCGCGATCACGACCGGAACCGCGGCAAAGCGGCGCGGCAATCCGATCAGCGCCAGCAGGCCGAGAGAGAGGGCAAAGGTCAGAAAGGTCTGGCGGGTGCCGAGGAGCGGAATCAGCAAGAGTGCGGCCAGGAAGGTTCCGACCAAGGAGCCGATGGTTGAGATCGCATAGAGACGGCCGCTGACCTGTCCCGACTCTCCGACCGAGCCGACCGAGAGGCGGACGGCGAAGGGAGCGACCGCGCCGAGCAGAGCCACCGGCACGAAGACCAGGGAGAGCACGCCAACCAGCGAGCCCACGAAGGCCCCGGCGGAGACGCCCGAAAGTGCCTGGGCGGCGGCGGTGAGGAAAGGGCTGGCGACGAAGGGCACCACGGCGAGCAGCACCGCGGCGGCGGCGATCAGCGCACACAGCGCCCCCAAGGTAGGCCGGCGGTCGGCGAGCTTCCCGCCCAGCCAGTAACCACCGGAGAGGGCTACGAGGACGGTGGCTATCGTGTTCGCCCAGACAAAGGTCGATGCGCCGAAGAAGGGAGCCAGCAGCCGAGCTGCCCCGATCTCGGTTCCGAGACCGGCCGCGCCGACGACGAACACGATCGTCACGACGATCCCCGCTCGGACCTGCGGCTCGGCCCGATGTTGGTTCGCCGTCATGACCGCCGCGCGTCCCGCATCTCCGGATCGTCCCGTTCGGCAAGGAGCGGCGGGGAGCCGTGGAGACCCGGGCCAGAGGGCCTGGCTCGGAGGGAAGAAGAGTTGGGATTTGGAGGGCTGGGCTCTGCGGCCATGCCGGTCACAGTAGCCCGCCGCCGCCGGGGAGCCGGCCGTCGATCAGAGCACGTCGGCGATCAGGCTGAGATGGTCGGCGAGCAGGCGCGTGATCAGGAAGTTGCCCAGTACGTGCCGACGTCCGGCCGCCCCCAGCTCGCGCGCACGCGTCGGGTACTCGAGCAGCTCGCAGACGGCCGCCGCGAACTCGTCGACCTCGGTTGCGAGCCGCCCGCTGACGCCGTCCTCCAGCTGCGACGGGATCCCGCCGGCCCGTCCGGCGACGATCACCGTGCCCTTCCAAAGGGTCTCGGACACGACGAGCCCAAATCCCTCGCGAATGCTCTTCTGGATGGCGACGTCGGCGACCCGCTGGAGCGCGTTGACCTCATGCGCGGTGACCCCCATCTGGTTGGTCAGCAGGTGGCAGTCGGGCTCGCCCGCGAGCTCCGCCTCGAGCTGGCGGTAGATGTCCCACGCCTCCGGGTCGTCTCCGGCCATCGCGCCGACGAGTGCCAACTGGAGCCCGCCGAAGGACGCCCGCGCCTGGCGCCAGACCTCGACCACGCCGAGCGGGTCCTTCCACGGATCGAAGCGGGAGACCTGGAGCATCAGCGGGCGCGAGATATCGATCCCAAGCTCGGCGGCCGTCTCGCGCGAGAGATAACCGGGCAGCTCCCGGTTCTTTGAGCTCAGCGGGTCGATCGCCGGCTCGATCAGCGTCACCGGTATGGAGAGCCCGGCCGGTACGAACTGCGGCAGCGTGAAGACGGCGCGGTCGTACTGCTCGACGAGCGGCTGCAGGAACTCCCAGGCGGCCGGGTCCGGAGTCGAGGAGTCCACATGGCAGCGCCAGATCCAGCGGGTGTGCCCCTTCCCGGCCGTGGCGAGCTCTCGCACGGCTGCCGGTTGCGGGTCATGCACGATCACGACGTCGTAGGTGTCCGTGAGCGTCGCGGCATAGGCGGTGTTGTGGCTCAGGTACTCGGCCCGCTGCTGGTCCGTAATCTCGATCGGCATGCCCTGAAGGCCGTTGTGGAGGGCCTTGGTGAACTCGAAGAAATCCGCGTCGCCGGGGATCACGTCCCACTCGACATCGAGGCCGACGTCCCGCTGCAGCGGCACCAGCGACGTGAGCAGCTCGGCGACGCCGCCACCCGTGGCCGTCGAGCTCAGCTCCAGGATCCGAGCTCCGCGCAGCTCGGCGGCGGCCTCGCGGATGCCAGCGACCGCTTCGTCCCCGACGACGCGCCGATATGACTCCAGCGCCTTGCGCTTGACCCGGACTCGCTGGGGACGAGCGGGACCCTGCGTCGATGAGCCAGGGCGGGACGGCATCGCGGAGAACGCTATCGCGCCGAGCGCCGCGCCCAAGGTCCGCCGGGCAATTGCGGACTTGCCGGTCGGGCCTGAGAAGTTCTACGGATGCGCTCCCGCCGGCGATCCTCGACGATTCCCCGATGGATCGCAGCGATCTCGGCGCCTCTCTGCGGTGGTTGGTGGGCCACCGTGCCCGCCTCCTCGCCGGAATCGCCCTCGCCGCGATCGTCATCGGCGGCGGACTGCACATCGCCGGCGATGCGGGCGCCGGTGATGCCGTCTGGCGCGCGGTGCTGGCGCTGCTTGCCGCGGAGCTCGCGGTCGAGGTCGCCCGGACGGTCCTGGTCGAACGGCACATGGGGGTCGACACGATCGCGCTGGTCGCGATGGTCGGCGCCCTCGCGTTGGGCGAAGAGCTCGCCGGCGTGATCATCGGCCTGATGTTCTCGGGCGGGCTGGCGCTGGAGGAAATCGCCTCGGCTCGCGCCCGGCGCGAGCTGACCGCGCTCGTCGAACGGGCCCCGAAGATCGCCCGGCTGCGCGTTCCCGACGGTTTCCGCGACGTCCCTGTGGAGCAGGTCGTGGTCGGAGACGTGGCCTTGGTCCGCACGGGGGAGGTCATCCCGGTCGACGGGACGATCCTCAGCACCGAGGCCGTGATCGACACGAGCGCGCTCAGCGGCGAGCCCTTGCCGGTGACCGTCAAGCAGGGAATGGCCGTCTTGAGCGGCACCTCGAACGCCGGATCGCCGTTCGAGGTGAGGGCCGATCGGCCCGCCGCCGAGAGCGCCTACAGCGCCCTGGTGCGGCTGGTCGAGCACGCCGAAGGCGAGCGCGCGCCGCTGGTTCGGATCGCCGACCGCTACGCCGG
>JADGPJ010000086.1 GCA_017882505.1 Solirubrobacterales bacterium
CGCGACTCCTTCGCGGCTTGGATGGAGGAGAACGTGATGGCGAAGGTGGCGACCCGGTGAGCGCCGTCGAGACCCCCGTCAGCGCCGGCGAGATGCAGACCATCGCCGCGGCACGGCTGCTGCGCGAGGCCCGCTCGGTCTTTATCGGCGTCGGACGCCCCAGCACCGCGGCGATCCTCGCCCGCCAGCTCTACAACCCCGACCTCGTGCTCGTCTACGAGTCGGGGACGATCGGCGCCAAGCCCCTCCGCATCCCGCTCTCTATCGGCGACGGCGAGCTCGCCGAGACGGCGGACTTCATCGTCTCGGTGCCGGAGATGTTCAACTACTGGATCGGGGCCGGCCGGATCGACGTAGCCTTCCTCGGCGCCGCCCAGGTCGACCGCTTCGCCAACCTCAACTCGACCGTGATCGGCGACTACGAGCAGCCGAAAACGAGGCTGCCGGGGGCCGGCGGCGCACCCGAGATCGCCGCCGGCTGCGGCGAGGTCGTGATCGTCGCCCCCCACAACCGCCGCACCTTCGTCAAGCGCCTCGACTTCCGCACCACCGTCGGCTTCGGCGACGGCCCGGGCTCGCGCCAGGCGCTCGGCTTCCGCGGCCGCGGGCCGAGGGCGGTGGTCACCGACCTGGGGGTGCTCGAGCCCGACTCCGAGAGCAAGGAGCTGGTCCTGACCCAGTTGCATGAGGGGGCCAGCGTCGAAGCGGCGAGAGAGGCCACCGGTTGGGATCTCCGCGTCGCCGCCGAGCCGCGGCTCACCGAGGCGCCGACCGTCGAGGAGCTCGAGGCGCTGCGGGGGCTCGTGGCCCGATGAGCTCCGCCTTCGTCTACGAGGCTGTCCGCACCCCCTTCGGCCGCTACGGCGGCGCCCTGGCCGGGATCCGCCCCGACGACCTCGCCGCCCACTCGTTGCGGGCGCTGCTCGACCGTGCACCGGGGCTCGCCCCCGAGCGAATCGATGACGTGATCCTCGGCAACGCCAACGGCGCCGGCGAGGACAACCGCGACGTCGCCCGCATGGCGGTCCTGCTCGCCGGGCTGCCGACCAGCGTCACCGGCGTCACGGTCAACCGCCTCTGCGGCTCCAGCCTCGAGGCGACGATCCAGGCGGCGCGGGCGATCGAGGCCGGCGACGCCTCGCTGATCGTCGCCGGCGGCGTCGAGTCGATGAGCCGGGCGCCGTGGGTGTTGCAGAAGCCCGAAAAGGGCTTTCCGGCCGCTCCGCAGACGTTGCACTCGACCACCCTCGGCTGGCGCATGGTCAACCCCGAGATGCCCGAGCAGTGGACGATCAGCCTCGGCGCCAGCGCCGAGAAACTGGCCGAGATCCACGCGATCTCGCGCCAAGCGCAGGACGAGTTCGCGCTTCGCAGCCACGCCCTCGCCGCGGCGGCCTACGAGCAGGGCGCGTTGAAGGAGGTCGTCCCGGTCCCCGGCGTCGAGCTCGAGCGCGACGAGGGGATCCGCGCCGACACCTCGCTCGAGAAGCTGGCAAAGCTGAAGCCGGCCTTCGCCGAGGGCGGCACGGTGAGCGCCGGCAACTCCTCGCCGCTCAACGACGGCGCCGCGATGCTGCTGCTCGGCGACGAGGAGGCCGCCGCCACGATCGGCTCCGACCCGCTGGCGCGGATCGTCTCCCGCGGCGGCCACGGGGTCAACCCCGACGTCTTCGGGATCGCCCCGGTCGAGGCCGCCAACAAGGCGCTGGCAAGAGCTGGGATCAGCTGGGGCGACGTCGACGTCGTCGAGCTAAACGAGGCCTTCGCCTCGCAGTCGCTGGCCTGCCTCGCCGGCTGGCCCGAGCTCGATCCCGAGATGCTGAACAAGCGTGGCGGCGCGATCGCGATCGGCCACCCGCTCGGCGCCTCCGGAGCACGGATCGTCGGCCGGGTCGCCCACGAGCTGGCGGCAGGCGGCGGGCGCTACGGAATGGCGGCGATCTGCATCGGTGTCGGCCAGGGGCTAGCGATGGTCTTGGAATCCGCACGATGAACGAGGAGGGTGCAATGGATGAGGTCGAGCGCAAGGCCGAGCTGGGCGAGAGCCCGAAGCTGTGGCCGGGACCCGGGCAGGGCCTGGTCGTCCCCGGCTACCGCCGCGACCACGAGGCGGTCGACCCGCCGCACGACTGGCCTGACTACCGCGGCACGATCCTGCGCCACCCGAAGCGCCCGCTGGTTCCGATCCCCAACACGCTCAGCGACGTGACCGGGCCGGCGCTCGGCGAGGACCGGGTCGGCGAGGCGGACTTCGACCTCACCGCCGGCTTCGCGGGCGAGCCGCAAGGGCAGAGGCTCGTCGTTCACGGCCGCGTCCTCGACGGCAACGGCCGCCCGGTCCGCGACACCCTGGTCGAGGTCTGGCAGGCCAACGCCGCCGGGCGCTACTGGCACAAGGTCGACACCCACCCGGCGCCGCTTGACCCCAACTTCACCGGCGTCGGTCGCTGCATGACCGACAGCGAGGGCCGTTACCGCTTCGTCACGGTCCGGCCCGGCGCTTACCCCTGGGGCAACCACTACAACGCCTGGCGCCCCGCCCACATCCACTTCTCGCTTTTCGGCCGCGCTTTCGCTCAGCGCCTCGTCACGCAGATGTACTTCCCCGATGACCCGATGTTCCCCTACGACCCGATCTTCAACGCGGTCCGCGACCACCAAGATCGCAAGCGGCTGATCTGCGAGTTCGACTTCGACGCGACCACGCCCGAGTGGGCGCTCGGCTACCGCTTCGACATCGTCCTCCGCGGTCGCGAGCAGACGCCGTTCGAGGAGGCTCACTGATGTCCATAGGTTCCGATCCCCGCCGCCTTGCCCCGACCCCGTCGCAGACGGTCGGCCCTTACTTCGGCTTCGCCTTGCCCTGGCCCCAGGGGCCCTTCGTCGTTCCCGAGGGAACCGCCGGTGCGATCCGGATCGGGGGTCGGATCCTCGACGGCGAGGGCCGGCCGGTGCCCGACGCGATGGTGGAGACCTGGCAGGCTGACGCCGAGGGGCGCTTTGCCCATCCCGACGATCCGCGCGGCGCTGTGGAGTGGGGCGAGTTCCGCGGCTTCGCGCGCTGCCCGGTCGACGCAGAGGGCCTCTACTCGATCCTCACCCTGAAGCCGGGCCCGGTCCCCGGCCCCGGCGAAACGATCCAGGCTCCGCACGTCGCGATGTCGATCTTCGCCCGCGGCCTGCTGCAGCGACTGGTGACGCGCGTCTATTTCGGTGATGAGGAAGAGCGCAACGCCGAGGACCCGGTTCTCTCGACCCTGCCCTTCGGTCCCGACGTCCGTTCGACGCTGATCGCCGATCCCGTCGACGGCGGCTACCGCTTCGACGTCCGTCTGCAGGGCGACGATGAGACCCTCTTCTTTGCGATCTGACCAGCCCGAGACCAGGAGGCACCCCTCGCAATTGGAGATCTTCAGCGGCTTGTTCGGCCGTGGCGACGTCGCCGCCGAGGTCGACGACCGCGCCTGGGGCCGGGCGATGCTCGATTTCGAGGCGGCGCTCGCCCAGGCGCTGGCCGAGGTCGGGCTGGCCCCGGCAGCGACGGCGGCGGAGATCGCCTCCGTCTGCGCCGAGATCGAGCTCGACTTCGCCGCACTGGGTGCCGGGGCCGGCAAGGACGGAACGCCGGTGCCGGCGCTGCTGAGGGCCGTGGGTGAGCAGCTGTCCGAGCAGGCCCTCGCCGAGCTGCACCGCGGCGCCACCAGCCAGGACGTGGTGGACACGGCGGCGATGCTCGTCGCCAGGCGCGCCCTGGTGCCGCTGCTGGCCGACCTCGACGCGGCGGCCGCGGCGGCCGCGGACCTCGCCGAGCGCCACCGCGGGACGCCGGCGGCCGGACGAACCCTGCTGCAGCAGGCGCTGCCCTCGACCTTCGGCCTCAAGGCGGCCAACTGGCTCGGCGGGCTCGACGAAGCGCGGGAGCGGCTGGCCACTGTTTCGCGTCAGCGGCTCGCGGTCCAGCTCGGCGGCGCCGCGGGGTCGATGGCCTCGCTCGGCGAGCACGGCCCCAGCGTCCTCGCGGCGCTCGCCCGTCGCCTCGATCTCTCCGAGCCGACGATGCCCTGGCACTCCAACCGGGTCCGGCCGGCCGAACTGGCCGCCGCGCTCGGCGTCGCCGCCGGAGCGGCCGGCAAGGTCGGTGTCGACGTCGCCCTGCTGGCCCAAACCGAGGTGGGCGAGGTCGCCGAAGGCGATGGTGGCGGCTCCTCGACCCTTCCGCACAAGCGCAACCCTGTCGCGGCGATCGCCGCGATCGCCTGCTCGCGGCGCACGCCCGCCCTGGTCGCGACGATGATCGGGGCGATGGGCGGCGAGCTGGAGCGCTCCGCCGGCGCCTGGCAGGCCGAGTCGGAGACGCTCTCCGACCTGCTGGTCCTGACCGGTTCCGCCGCCGCCGCGGCGCGGTCGCTGCTCGAGGGCCTCGAGGTCGACCGCGAGCGGATGCGTGCCAACCTCGATCTCACCAGCGGGCTGCTGATGGCCGAGGCGCTGACGACGGCGCTGACCCCGCGGCTCGGTCGTGCCCGGGCCCATGGCCTGGTCGAGGCGGCGGCGCGGAACGCCGCCGAGAGCGGCAAGCCGCTCGCCGACGCGGCCATCGAGGTTGCGGAGATCGAGGCTGTCCTCGGTCGTGAGGGAATCGACGCCGCCCTCGACCCGGCGAGCTATCTCGGCTCGACCGATGCGCTGATCGACCGCGCTCTGTTCGCCTATCGCCGATCACTGGAGGAAGAATGAGCGCCGAGCCCACTGCGGTCCATCACGTCGTCGAAGGCCCCGAGGCAGCGCCGGCCGTCGTCCTCCTCAACTCGCTCGGCACCGACCTCGGGATGTGGGAGCCGCAGGCGCGGGCGCTGCGCACCGAGTTCCGCGTCGTCCGCCTCGACACCCGCGGCCACGGCCGCTCGCCGGTGCCACCGGGCCCGTATTCGCTGGCCGATCTGGGGGGCGACCTCCTCGCCCTCCTCGACCGGCTCGAGATCGAGCGCGCCTGCCTCTGCGGCGTCTCGCTCGGCGGCTCCACCGCCGTCTGGACGGCTGCACACGCGCCCGAGCGGGTCGAGAGCCTCGTTGCCTGCTTCACCTCGGCGTACTTCGGGCCCGCGGACCCATGGCTGGAACGGGCGGCCCTGGTCCGCGCCGAGGGCACCGAGGCGATCGCCGACGCGGTCCTCGAACGCTGGTTCACGCCGGCGTTCGGGCAGCGCGATCCCGATCTCCTCGCGCGAATGCGGGCGAGCCTGGTCGCGACCCCGGCGGAGGGCTACGCCTCGTGTTGCGAAGCGGTCGGCAGACTCGACCTCCGCGACGACCTCGAGCTGATCGCCGCCCCGACGCTGGTCATCTCCGGTACCGACGACCCGGCGACGCCGCCCGAGCACGGTCGCCGGCTCGCCGCCGGCATCGCCGGGGCCGAGTTCGCGGAGATCTCCGGCGCCGCCCACATCGGCAATCTCGAGCGCCCCGACGCGGTCACCGAGTTGATCCGCAAGCATCTCGAGCCGGTCCTCCAGAGCCGGAAGGTGCGCCATGAGCAGTGACCACGAACGCGGCATGGAAGTTCGCCGCCAGGTCCTCGGCGACGAGCACGTCGACCGCGCCGAGGCGGGCAAGGACGAGTTCACCGAGGACTTCCAGGAGTTCATCACCCGCTACGCCTGGGGCGAGATCTGGGCGCGGCCGGGGCTCGAGCGCCGCGACCGCAGCATCGCCACGCTGGCGGTGCTGGTCGCGATCCGGGCCGAGAACGAGATCGCGATGCACGTCCGCGCCGCCCTTCGCAACGGCCTCTCTCGCGAGGAGATCAAAGAGGTCATCCTCCACACCGCGATCTACGCTGGACTGCCGGCGGCAAACGCCGCCTTCGCGATCGCGCAGGAGGTCTTCGCCGGGCCGGATGCTTGACTCCCCCCAGTGGCCGGCGCGAAAAGCAAAGATCGCGGCGAGGAGCCCCGCTTCGTCTACCTGGTCGGCAGAGTCGACCGTGGCCTGCGCAAGACCCTCGAGCAGGCGCTACGCGGGTCCGACCTGTCGGTCCCCGAGTACACCGCGATGTCGGTCTTGGCGCGGCGCCCAGGCCTCTCCAATGCCCAGCTTGCGCGGCGCTCGCTGATCTCGCCGCAATCGATGATGGACGTGATCGCCCGGCTCGAACAACGCGCCCTCGTCGCGCGCCGAACCGATCCGTCCCACGCACGGATCCTGCAGACCCACCTGACCACGGCAGGCGAAGCGCTGCTGGGGCAGGCCCAGGGAACGGTCTCCGCCCTGGAAGAGGAGCTGCTCGTCGATCTCTCCGCCGCCGAGCGCAAGCGCCTCCGCGGGGCTCTCACCTCGGTGATGCAGCGGCTGCGGGACGCGCACTGATGTATCAGGGCGCCTGATACTCTTTGCCGGGCATGGAGGTCCACCCCGGCGATGTCGTCTGGCAGCCTTCCGAGACACTGTTGCGTGAGTGCGGCCTAACCGCCTACCGCTCCTGGCTCGATGCCAACCGCGACCTGAGATTCGATGGCTATGACGCGCTCTGGCGCTGGTCGGTCGAGCGGCTCGGCGACTTCTGGACGAGCCTCTGGGACTTCGCCGAGGTGAGCGGCTCACGCGGCGAGGGCCCGGCGCTGGCGCGGGCCGAGATGCCGGGTGCCGCCTGGTTTCCCGGGGCCGACCTCAACTACGCCGAGCACCTGCTGCGCGACGATCTCGAAAACCCGGCGTTGATCTGCGTCAGCGAGGGCCGCGAGCCGGTCGAGTGGTCCCGGCAGCGGCTTCGCCGCGAGGCCGGCGCCCTGGCGGGCCACCTGCGTGAGCTCGGGGTCGGTCCCGGCGACCGGGTCGCCGGCTACTTGACCAACGGCGCCCCGGCCGTGATCGGGCTGATCGCCTGCGCCGCCATCGGCGCGATCTGGTCGGTCTGCGCCCCGGACTTCGGCGCCAGGGGCGTCGCCGCCCGCTTCGCGCAGTTGCGGCCCAAGGTTCTGATCGCCGTCGACGGCTACCGCTGGGGCGGCAAGGTCTACTCGCGCGGCGAGGACGTGCGGCGCCTGCTCGAGGAGATCTCTCCCACCCCCCACCTGATCTGGATCGACGACCTCGGGTCGGGCGCGGCCCCGCCGGCCGGGGCCGAGACGAGCCTCTGGGAGCAGGTGGTCGCCGAGCCGGCCGAACTCGAGTTCAACCGCTTTCCCTTCGACCACCCGCTCTGGATCCTCTTCTCCTCCGGCACCACCGGCATCCCGAAGGGAATCGTCCACGGCCACGGCGGCATCCTCCTCGAGCACTTCAAGCAGATGCGCCTGCACTGCGACGTACGAAGCGGCGATCGTTTTCTCTTCGTCGGCAGCACCAGCTGGATGGTCTGGAACATGATGGTCTCCAGCCTCCTCGTCGGCGCCACCGCCGTGCTGCTCGACGGCAGCCCCACCTATCCCGACCTGGGCTCGATCTGGGCCCGCGCCGCCCAGCTGCGCACCACCCACCTCGGCGTCGGCGCCGGCTACATCGCCGTCTCGATGAAGGCCGGGCTGCGGCCAGGCTCCGAACACGACCTCGGCGCGCTGCGCTCGCTGGTCTCGACCGGCTCGCCGCTCGCGGTCGCCGGCTTCGGCTGGGTCGGCGAGGCGGTCGGGCGCGATGTCTGGCTCAGCTCCGCCAGCGGCGGCACCGATGTCTGCTCCGCCTTCGTCGGCAGCTGCCCGATCGTCCCGGTGCAGGCCGGGCGCCTGCAGACGCGGCAGCTGGGCGTCAGCGTCGAGGCCTGGAACGAGCGGGGCGAAGCGTTGGTCGGCGAGACCGGAGAGCTGGTCGTCACCGAGCCGATGCCCTCGATGCCGCTGCGCTTCTGGGAGGACCCCGACGGCGCCCGCTACCGAGCCGCCTACTTCGAGGAGTTCCCGGGCGTCTGGCGCCACGGCGACTTCATCGAGATCTTCGAGGACGGCAGCTCGGTCATCCACGGCCGCTCGGACTCGACGCTGAACCGCAACGGGGTGCGGATGGGGTCGGCCGACATCTACGCGGCGGTCGAGCCGCTGGCGGAGGTCGAGGAGGCCTTGGTGATCGGCACCGAGCTCGGCGACGGCTACTACATGCCGCTCTTCGTCGCGCTCGCGCCCGGTGCCGACGAGGAGGAGGCGCGGGGCCAGATCGTCGCCGCGATCCGCGACGCCCTCTCGCCGCGCCACGTGCCCGACGAGATCATCGTCGTGCCCGGCGTCCCCCATACCCGCACCGGCAAGAAGCTGGAGGTGCCGGTCAAGCGCCTCTTCCAGGGCGTCCCTCCCGAGCGCGCCTTCGATCCCGGCGCCGTCGACGACGCATCGCTGCTGGCGACCTACGAGGCGATCGCGAGCGAGCGACGAGCCGCGCTCCCAGAGCTGAACCCCGACCCCACCGATCCGAGGAGCCGACCAGATGAGCATTGACCTCGACGTCGTCGTCGCGATCGACGTCCACACCCACGCCCAGGTT
>JADGPJ010000087.1 GCA_017882505.1 Solirubrobacterales bacterium
GTCGCCCGCGAGCACGCTGGCCAGAGCCTGCGCAGACGACGTCGACCTCGCCGTCGCCGGATCGCACGGCTACGGGCCGCTGATGCGGGTGGTGCTCGGTTCGGTCTCCCGTCGCCTCCTCCACGAGGCGCCGTGCCCCGTGCTGGTTGTGCCGAGGCCCTAGCCCTAGTTCCGTGCCTCAGCCCAGCTCGGCCAGTTTTTCGTCCAGCTGTTTGCGCACCGCGTCGCAGACGGCCTCGACGTCGGCGTTGTAGCGCTCCGAGGAGAGCACGCCGAGCAGCACCTCGGCGTCGGCCTTCGACAGCGTCAGGGTTACGTTCTGGTCATTCATTTGGAGCCTCCTTCGGTTGTTCGGTCTGGGGTGGGCCGGGGTGTCGCGGCACGACGAGGACGGGGCAGGGCGCATCCTCGACCAGGCGCCAGGTGACGGAGCCGAGCAGGACCCGGGCCAGTGGCCCGTAGCCGCGTGAGCCGGCGACGAGCAGGTCGACGTCGTCCTCGCAGGCCTTCGCCAGGGTCGCCGCCGGGGGGCCGTCGAAGCGCCAGCCGCGCACCGCGAGCGCGGGATCGACCGAGTCGATCGCCTCGCTGAGGACCCGGTCGGGTTCGGATGGCTCGGGCCAGGCGATGCCCCAAGCCGAGGGCACGGTGGTGGGCGGTGGCGCGACGGTGAAGATCTTGATCGCCGCCTGGCTGGGCCGAGCGAGGTCCTCGGCGCGACGCAGCGCCGCCTTCGCCTCCGGGCTGCCGTCGTAGGCGACGGCGATCGTCCGGCACGGAGGGTGGGCCTGGCCCGCGTAGGCACGCGGGGCGACCGCGACCTCGCAGGGGGCGCCGTGGAGGACGCCCCTGGCGACGCTGCCGATCAGCGCTCGCCCGATCGGTCCCCGGTGCGGCGAGCCCAGCACGATCGTCCCGACCCGCTCGGCTTCGGCGCACTCGGTCAGCATCCGCCCCGGCGAGCCTCCCGCCAGCGCCCGCGTCTCGACCCGGGAGACCCCGATATGCACTCGCGCCTGCTCGAACAGGGGGCCGACGATCGCCCTCTCCTCGGCGCTGAGCTCCGTGTGTCGCGGCTGCGGGCCGTAGAGGAGGACGGTTGCGACCAGGACCGGTCCGCCCAGCAGGGGGTGGAGGACGCGCGCCAGCTCGAGCGCGTCCTTGCCTCCGTCGCTGCCGTCGTAGCCAACCAGCAATGCCGGCCCGGCGCTCGGCCGGTCTGCCGTCAAGTCGCGCTCTCTGGGTCGCTTCGCGCCTTCTCCAGGAGCAGGCGCTGCTCGGCGGCCGCGATCAGGCGGCGGCTGCGCTGCACCGCGTCGATGTTGACCGAGATCGCGTCGATCCCCGCCCTGACCAGAAGGTCCGCGTACTCCGGATAGACCGAGGGCGCCTGGCCGCAGATCGAGGTCCGCAGACCTAGGTGCCGCGCCCGCCGCAGCAGCTCGGCGATGTACTCGGTGACGGCGGCGTCGCGCTCGTCGAAGACCTCGGCGACCAGCTCCGAGTCGCGATCGGCGCCGAGCAGGAGCTGGGTGAGGTCGTTCGACCCGATCGAGATGCCCGCCGCGCCGATCTCCGCGTAGCGGCCGAGGTGGAAGAGAACCGACGGTACCTCGGCCATCAGCCACAGCTCGAAGCCGGGGCGGGAGAGCAGGCCGGCTTCATCGATCTCGGCGCGGCAAGCGATCAGTTCCTGCGGGGTGCGGACGAACGGAAGCATCAGGTGGAGGTTGTGGTGTCCGGCATCCCAGACCCGGGTGATCGCCGCCAGCTCGAGCCGGAGCACCTCGGGCTCGTGCATGTAGCGCAGGGCGCCCCGGTAGCCGATCATCGGGTTGGCCTCGTGCGGCTCGAAGCCCTCGCCGCCCTCGAGGCCGCGGAACTCGTTGCTGCGGAAGTCGATCGTCCGGTAGGTGATCGGCCGCGGCGAGAAGGCGGCGGCGAAATCGGTCAGCGAGGCCGCCATCCGCTCGACGAAGACCTCGCCCTCTCCGCGCTCGATCAGGGTCCGCGGGTGGACGCCGCCGAGCGCCTCGACGACCATCAGCTCGGCTCGCAGGAGGCCGACGCCGTCGACGTCGAGATCGGCGACCCGCTCGAGCTGCGAGGGCTCGGAGAGGTTGACCAGGAGCTTGGTGCCGGTGACCGGCGCCGGCGACCCGGCGGCGGGGCCGGGAGGGTGTGCCGGTGCGGCATGGGCGGTGGCGCCCTCGGTGACGCTGCCGCGGCCGGCGTCGACGCTGACCAGCTCGCCGTCGCGCAGCACCTGGGTCGCAGTCCCGGTGCCGACGATGCAGGGAATGCCGAGCTCCCGCGAGACGATCGCCGCGTGACAGGTCATGCCGCCGGAGTCGGTGACGATCGCCGCCGCCTTCCGCATCAGCGGCACCCAGTCGGGCGCGGTCATGTGGGTGACGAGGACGTCGCCGGGTTCGAGGCTGTCGGCGGACTCGAGCGAGGCGACGATCCGGACCGGACCGGAGGCGGCGCCGGGGGCCGCTCCGAGCCCGCGGACCAGCTCGGTCCCGGGTTTCTCCGTGGCGCCCGTGCTCGCTTCCCCGCCGGAGGCGGTCACCGGTCGCGACTGCAGAATCCAGACTGCTCCCGACTCGTCGAAGGCCCACTCGGTGTCTTGGGGGGCGCCGTAGTGGGTCTCGATGCGGACGCCGAGCTCGCCCAGCTGCCGCACCTCCTCGTCGCTGAGGACGGGCTGTTCGGCTTCGTGGGCGTCGAGCTCGCGGGTGGTGGTGCCACCGTCCTGCGCCGGCTCGATCGTCAGCTCCTTGCGGTGGACCTCGCGGCGATCGATCGTCAGGCCCGCCTTGCCGACCAGATAGCGGTCGGGCGAGACGGAGCCGGAGACGACCGACTCGCCGAGGCCGAAGGCACCCTCGATGACCAGCCTGTCCGTCGCCCCGGAGGCGGGATCGATCGTGAACATCACCCCGGCGCGGGTCGCCGCGATCTGGCGCTGGACGACGACGGCGATGTCCATGTCGGCCTGGCCGAAGCCCCTTTTCGCCCGGTAGTAGACGGTGCGCGCGCCGAACAGGGAGGACCAGCACCGCCGCACCGCCGCCAGCAGCGCGTCCGGGCCGTGGACGTTGAGCAGGGTCTCGTTCATACCGGCGAAGGAGGCGGACTCGGTGTCCTCGGCGGTCGCCGAGGAGCGCACGGCGACGGCGGGCTCGGGGCCGCCTTCGGCGAGGCGGGAGTATGCCTCCCGGATCGAGTCGTCGAGCCAGGCGGGCAGTGGCTCCTCCTCGATCATCGACCGCACCTTCGCCGCGGCGGATTCCAGCGCCGCGGTGTCGTCGACGTCGACGGCGGAGAGGAGCTCCTCGATCCGCGTCCGCAGGTCGCGTTCGGAGCAGAAGGCGGCGTAGGCGGGAGCGCCGACGACGAAGCCGGCGGGGACGGGGAACTCGGCCGCGCTGAGCTCGCCGAGGTTGGCGCCCTTGCCGCCCGCGTAGTCGACGTCGGTGCGGCGGAGCTTGTCGAAGTCGCGAATCGCATCCGCGATCACAGCTTTGCTCGGTTTGGCCTGTACCGCCATTGCTGAGACCGTACGGCTGCCGTGCCGCGACGCCATCGGGGAAAAGCCGAAGCGCGAGCGCGGCTTTGCACCGACGCCGCGACCGTCGTCGGTGGGCAGAAGCGGGCCGGATGGGCACCGCCTCCGCCTACCCCGCGCAACGTCTTCCGCCAGATTGGCCTCCCGGTCGATACCTCCTCCGGCCCCGGCGTGATCCGGGTCGAGCTGCCGACCTCGTTCTCGACCTGGAGCTGAGCCGCGGCGGACTTCCGTAATTAATGCGGATGGCGGTGTACGGCGCTGAACGTAAGGTCCAGCCCAGATGCGACTTCTGATCGGATTCGACGGCAGCGACGGTGGCCGCGACGCGCTCGAGCTGGCGCGCGTGCTGGGCGTGGCGACCGGGGCCAGGGCGCTGGTGGTGGCGGTGCTGATGAGTGGTCCGCTGCCGCTCTCCTACGCCCTGCTCGACTCGGAGGAGTCAGCGGAGGCGGGACCGCTGTTCGAGGAGGCGCGCGAGCGCCTTGCCGGCATCGAGGTCGAGACCCGCGCCTTTGGCGGCGGCACGCCGGCCGGCCTGATCACGACCCTCGGCGAAGAGGAGGACGTGGACACGATCGTCGTCGGTTCGCCCCACCGTGGGCCGGTCGGTCGGGCATTGCTCGGCAGCGTCGCCGAGAGCCTTCTCTCCGGCGCCTCCCGCGCGGTCGTCGTGGCGCCGCGCGGCTACGCGCAGGAGCGGCACGATTCCCCGCGGTTGATCGCCGTCGCCTACGACGGCACGCTCGAATCGAAGGCGGCGCTGCGGCGAGCCGAAGACCTCGCCCGGCCCGCGCAGGCGAAGATCAGGATCGTCACCGTGGTCGCGCCCCCGGTGGCGCTGCCCGGGGTGATCGGCTACACGCCGCCCGAACCGCCCGATCCCGAAAAGCTGATGAGCGACGTGATCAGCTCGATCGATCCGGAGCTCACGGTCGACAGTCGCCTGCTCGACGGTCCGCCGGCGATCAGGCTGGTGGAGGCGTGCGCCGAGGGCGTCGACCTGATCGTCGCCGGCTCGCGCGGCTACGGCCCGTTGCTGCGGGTGCTGATCGGCTCGGTCTCCAGCCAGCTGATCCGCAAGTCTCCCTGCCCGGTGCTGGTCGTGCCCCGGCCTTCGCGGACGCAGGGGGATCAGGCCACCTAGGTTCATCCTCGATGCTTCAGGTGCTCGTCCTCTTCCTCGCCGCTTGCGGGACCGCTCTCGCAACCGGGTTGGGGGCGATCCCGGTCTTCTACCTCGGCCACCGCGCGGCGCAGCTGACGCCGTCTCTGCTCGGCTTCGCCGCCGGCGTCATGGGGGTCGCCGCGATCGCCGGCCTGCTGCTGCCGTCGATCGAGGAAGGATCCCCGGCCAGCGTCGTGCTCGGACTCGCGGTCGGGCTCGGGTTCCTCATCCTCGCCCGCCGCCGCCTCGACGCCGACGCCGGCTTCATGGGGCGCAGCGGCCCCGGCACCCGCACCTCGGCGCTGGTCTTCCTCGTCCTCTTCGTCCACAGCCTCCCCGAGGGCCTCGCGGTCGGAACCGCCTTCGCCTCCGACCGCGCCGGGCTGAGCCTGTTCGTGATCCTCGCGATCGCGATCCAGAACGTCCCCGAGGGGACCAGCGTCGCGATCCCGATGTCCGAGGCGGGGTTCAGCCGGACGCGGATGTTCTGGGCGGCGGTCGGGACCAGCGCCCCGCAGCCGGTCGGCGCTCTGATCGCCTTTGCCGCGGTCGAGTGGATCGGCGGCCTGCTCTCCTTCTCCTTCGCCTTCGCCGCCGGGGCGATGCTGGCGCTGATCGCCGTCGAGCTGTTGCCGCAGGCGTACGCGCGTCGCGGCCGGCTCGGTCCGAGCCTGGGAATCGCCGCCGGCGCCGCGTTGATGCTGGCGCTCACGGCCGTGCTCGGGGTCTGACCGCGGCGCCTAGATGATCTGGAGAACGCTGAGCACGCCGAGCGCCAGGACCGAGATCGCGACCACCGCCAGGGCGACCCCGGTGACGAGGCGGTCGCCGCGGCCCAGCGCGTGCTCGCCCATCAGCTCGCGGTCGCTGCCGAGCGAGCGCAGGAAGGGCAGCAGAACCAGCAGCAGGACCGCGTTCAGCGCCTGCGAGAGGAAGAGGATCGGGATCAGCGGGGCGCCCGGGATCAGGACCAGGATCGCGGCGACGGCGACGACGGCGCCGTAGCTGAGGTAGAAGACCCGCGCCTCCTCGTAGCTGTCGTCGATGTCGGCTTTGCGGCCGAAGGTCTCCGAGACCGAGTAGGCGGTGGAGAGGGGGACGATCGCCGCCGCCAGCAGCGCCGCGCCGAGGAAGCCGAGCCCGAACAGGGTGGCGGCGGTGGCCCCGGCCAGCGGTTCGAGGGCGCGGGCGGCGTCTCGAGCGTCGTTGATTTCGATCCCCTGAGCGTGCAGCGTCGCCGCGCAGGCGACGACGACGAAGAGGCCGATGACGCCGGTGAGGAGCGCGCCGACGATGACGTCGGCGCGCTCGTAGCGGAGGTCTTTCACCTTCAGTTTCTTGTCGACCGCGTAGGACTGGATGAAGGCCAGCCCCCACGGCGCCAGCGTCGTGCCGACGGTCGCCACCGCGACCAGCACCGCCTCGCGGTTGAGCGGCATGCTCGGCACCACCAGCCCCTTGGCGGTCGCTCCCCAGTCGGGGTGGGCGAGGAAGCCCGAGATCACGTAGGCGACGAAGACCGTGCTGAGGCCAAGCAGGACGTGCTCGACGTAGCGGAAGGTCCCGCGCAGGACCAGCAGCGAGACGCCGACCGCGGCGAACGGGACGCTGACGTAGCGGCTGACCCCGCCGAGCAGCTCGGCGCCGGCCGCGACCCCGGCGAACTCGGCGCAGAGGGTGCCGGTGTTGGCGATCACGAGGGCGCCGAGGACGAGCGCCGCGGCGCGGTGGCCGTAGCGCTCGCGAACCAGCGTCAGCAGCCCCTTGCCGGTGACGATCCCGAGCCGGACCCCGAGCTCGTGGAATACGATCAGGGCGGCGGTCGAGAGGGCCAGGACCCAGAGCAGTTCGTAGCCGTACTTGGCGCCGAGGATCGAGTAGGTGGTGATCCCGGCCGGGTCGTCGTCGGAGAGGCCGGCCAGGACCCCTGGGCCGACGACGGCGAGCAGCGCCGCGAAGCCGCCGACTTTGAGCAGCCGGTGGCGCCGCCGCAGCAGGTGCCCGTGCAGGTGGCGCCCGGGCGTGTGGTGCCTGGTGGGTTTGGGCACCAACGGCATCGGCGCATGATCCCGCGCTCGCCAGACCCGTCGGTCGGACTAGGGCGAGAGCTCGGCCAGGAGGTCGACGTATTCGGCCAGCCGGCCGGGGCCGAGGTATCGCTCGACGACGCAGCCGTGCGCCGTCTCGCCGAGCCTCGAGGCACGATCACGTCGGCACGGCGCTGAATGGCGTTGACCATCGCACCGTTTTCGTCCTGGTCATCCAGCGGCAGGCTGACCAGGTGGACCCGCCGCCGGACCGGGACGGTGAGCCGTGCCCGACATCGCCGCCGAGTTGTTCATCCTCGACGGCGCGCCCCAATAGCCAGCAGGCGGCCCGGGCCGCCGCTAGTCTCCCGGTCGATGGAAGACGAGCGCGCCCCGGGGGACATAGGAGCAATCACGATCGTCCTCGCGGACGACCACACCGTCGTGCGCAGCGCCTTGAGGATGCTCCTGGAGAACGAGCACGGCTTCGAGGTCCTCGCCGAGGCCGGCGACGCAGACACGGCCGCCCGCTACGTGCTCGGCCACAAGCCGTCGGTCCTCGTCCTCGACCTGAACATGCCCGGCCGCCCCAGCCTGGAGGTGATCCCGGACATTCGCAAGGCCTCCCCGGCGACCGAGATCGTCGTCCTGACGATGCAGAGCGAGCCCGCCTTTGCCCGCACGGCCCTGCAGGCGGGGGTCCGTGGCTACGTGCTGAAGGAGGCCGCCGACACCGAGCTGGTGCAGGCCGTGCGCAGCGCCGCCGCCGGCGAGACCTACCTGCAGCCGTCGCTCGGCGCCCGCCTCGCGTCGGAGCCGGACTCCCCCGAAGACGACCTCACCGACCGCGAGCGCGAGGTGCTTCGATTGATCGTCCTCGGCCACACCAACGCCGAGATCGCCGAGCGGCTCTTTCTCAGCATTCGCACGGTCGAGAGCCACCGCGCTCACATCCAGCAGAAGCTCGGGCTCTCGGGTCGTTCCGAGCTCGTCCGCTACGCCCTGGATCGTGGCCTGATCGACACCTGAGCTCCCGTCCTCTGTGAGTTTCAGCA
Source organism: Solirubrobacterales bacterium (assembly GCA_017882505.1). Taxonomy (GTDB): domain Bacteria; phylum Actinomycetota; class Thermoleophilia; order Solirubrobacterales; family 70-9; genus VAYN01. Next base: position 7,825 of record JADGPJ010000087.1, read on the forward strand.
GCCTCACATTACGCCTGCGGATCGGTGCTACAGTCGCTCAACGTCGATGCGCTCCAAGACTGGCGTCCGCGTGGCGTCTTGCGTTGGTGCATGTGGGTTCCTTCGACCTGAATGGCCAGCGGTGATTCGATTCCCGAGGCGAACGGATGTCAGAAGTCGTGAACCGTGAGGTCCCCCCCCAAGAATGAGTGCGAATCGCGAAGCGAACCGCATCCGTCAGCTTCTCGACGTCGGTCGCGCCCTGACCAAGGAGCTCGACCAGCGCCTCGTCCTCGACCGGATCCTCGAGGCGGCGCGTGAGATAACCGGCGCCCGCTACGCCGCGGTCGGCATCCTCGACGAGCACCACAGCGGCCTCAGCCAGTTCCTCACCTCCGGTGTCGACGAGGAGACCCACCGGGCGATCGGCGACCTGCCGCGGGGCCGCGGCGTCCTGGGGGCGCTGATCGACGACCCGCGTCCGCTGCGGCTCACCGACGTCGGCCAGCACCCGACCAGATACGGCTTCCCGGCCGGGCACCCGGTGATGCGCAGCTTCCTGGGCGTGCCG
>JADGPJ010000039.1 GCA_017882505.1 Solirubrobacterales bacterium
GGCGGCCGGGACCGCGGCGGGCGCGGGGGTGGCGGGCGCGGCGGGCGCCGCAGCCGCTGGCGCGGCCGGGGCCGGCGCGGCTCCCTCCGGCAGCGGGTCGCGCGAGACGTGCAGCCGGTCCTCCCCGACCGTGACGACCATCTCGCGCCAGTCACTGCCATCGAAGGCGTCAAGCAACGCCTTGATCGTCTCTGGGCTCATCTCCATGTTTCGAGCTCTCCTCGGTGGCGGGCGGTCCGGTCGGTGGCGATGATAGGCGCATGAAGATCGATTTCCAGCGGGCGCTGACCGCTCCCGAGGGAGCGCAGGAGGTGCTGCTGGTCCGTCACGGCGCCTGCGATCCGCCGGCTCCCGACGGCCTCGTCGACGGGCGCAGCGACCCCTCGCTGAACGAGCGTGGACGCGGCGAGGCGGCGGCGGTGACAGGGCGGCTCAGCGGCATGCCGATCGCCGCCGTCTTCGCGACGCCGCTGCGCCGCGCCTCCGAGACCGCGGCGGCGGTCGCCGCCGAGCACGAGCTCGAGGCCGAGATCCTCGCCGACCTGGTCGAGGTCTACCTCGGCGAGTGGGAGGGGCACGGGATCCACGAGCGCGGGGCGCGCGGGGACGCGGAGCTGGCCCGGGTCCTGCGCGAGCAGCGCTGGGAGCTGATTCCCGGCGCCGAGCCTGCCGACGTCTTCGCGGCGCGGGTGCGGCGCGGGATCGAACAGGTCGCCGACGCCGCCGGCGATGGCTCGATCGCCGTCGCCTTCACCCACTCTGCCGTGATCGCCGAGTTCTGCCGTCAGGTGACCGGCAGCGAGCCCTTCGCCTTCCTCCACAACAGCAACGGCTCGGTGACCCGCCTCTTCCGCATGCCGGACGGCCGCTGGGTTCTCGTCTCCTTCAACGAGACCGAGCACCTTCTGAGCTGACATTCCCTGGCGCATAGAGGTCACGGCACAAGTCATACAACGGATCGCGCCCGGCTCCGGCGGGCGCCGGCCTCCACGCCTGTGGGTTCAACAAGGAATCGGCGAAGAGCGCCGATCGGGGGCGCCCCGAGCGGGGAGTATCGGACGGTCGGCATCGCAAACAGAGGAGAGACATGAGCAATGACAGCGGTAGCGGCCGCGTCGCAGGCAAGGTCGCGGTCATCACGGGCGCGAGCAGCGGCATCGGCCGCGCCACCTTCGAACTTTTCGGGCGCGAGGGCGCCAAGGTCGTCGGCACCGCCCGCAGCGAGGGCAAGCTGCAGGAGGCGCTGGACGCGATCAAGGCCGGTGGCGGCGAGGGGATCATCGTCCCCGCCAACCTCGAGGACGAGTCCACCGCGGAGAAGGTGATCCAGGCCGCGGTCGACGAGTACGGCCGCATCGACATCCTCGTCTGCAACGCCGGCGTCGGCTGGAAGTACGGGGAAGAACACCCGGGCACGATGGCCGCGGTCCACGAGTCCACGGTCCAGAACTGGCGCGACGTGATCGGCGGCGTCGACCTCGAGGGCTACTTCACGATGATCCACGCGGCGCTGCCGCGGATGCTCGAGCAGGGAAGCGGCTCGATCGTCAGCGTCGCCAGCATGGCCGGCCTCACCGGGCTCTACGACGCCCACGCCTACACCGCGGCCAAGGGCGCGATCATCAACCTCACCCGCTCGATGGGGATCACCTACGCGAAGCAGGGCGTGCGGGCCAACTGCATCTGCCCCGGCTTCATCGACACGCCGATGATCGAACCGGCGATCGACCTGTTCAAAGACGACGCAACCAAATACGCGATGGTCCCGATGGGCCGCGCCGGCAAGCCGGAGGAGATGGCCTACGCGATCCTCTACCTCGGCTCCGACGAGGCGAGCTACTGCACCGGCACGGCGCTGCTGGCCGACGGCGGCTGCACGTCGCGCTCGTTCGCCGCTTGACCAGACGATGAACTCGGTCCCGATCGACCAGTTGAAGGTGGGCGACGCCGCGGAATCCCGCAAGACGGTCTCCGAGACCGACGTCTACCTGTTCGCCGGGATCAGCGGCGACTTCAACCCGATGCACGTCGATCACGAGTACGCCAAGACCACGCCGTTCGGGGCCCGGGTGGCCCACGGCCCGCTGACGCTCGCGCTGTGCGCGGGCATCCTCGGGACCGAGCTGCCCGGGCTCGGCACGGTCGCCGTCTCCAACTACATCGAGTACCAGCGCCCGGTCTTCATCGGCGACACGATCACGGTCCGGGTCGAGGTCGGCGCCCTCGAGCCGGAGCGCAACCGGGCGACCATGGCGATCACCTGGCGCAACCAGGACGGCGACCAGGTCGCCGAGGGCGCGATGGTCGTCAAGCCCCCGCGCGAGGTCGTCACCCTCGGCACCTGACGGTCACCGCGGGTCTAGCGCTCGCGGCCGAGGGTGAGGTTGGAGAGGCCGATGCCGCCGTCGACCGGGAGCCAGGCGCCGGTGACGTAGGCGGCGGCGTCGGAGACGAGGAAGGCGACCACGGCGGCGACCTCCTCCGGCGTGGCGAAGCGGCGCATCGGCACGGCGGCGAGCGCGCGCTCGCGAACTTCGCCCGGCATCGCCGCGACCTTCTCGGTCTCGACCATCCCCGGCAGCACGGCGTTGACGGTGACGCCGGCGGGGGCCATCTCGAGCGCCAGGGTGCGGACCAGGCCAAGCAGGCCGGCCTTGCTCGCGGCGTAGGAGGCCTGACCGGCGAGGCCGTCGGTGGCGGCGGTCGAGGAGATCGCGACGATCCGCCCTCGGCCGCGCTCGCGCATCCCCTCCAGCGCCGGCTGCAGCGAAAGGAAGGCGCCGGTCAGGTTGACGTCGAGCTCGCCGCGCCAGGACTCCGCCGAGACCCTCTCGGCGGGGGCGATGCGGTCGACGATGGCGGCGTTGGCGACGACCGCCTCGACCGGGCCCAGCTGCGCCGCCGCTTCGGCATGGGCCGCGCGCCCGGCCTCCTCGTCACGGACGTCCCAGGCCAGCCCCAGCGCCTCTCCGCCGCCGCGGCGAACCAGCTCGGCGGTCTCCAGCGCGCCCTCGCCGAGGTCGCAGGCGGCGACCGGCCAGCCCTGCTCGGCCAGGAGCAGCGCGATCGCCCTCCCGATCCCGCCCGCCGCGCCGGTGACGAGGGCGCAGCGTCCGGCGCTCACGCGCCGGCTCGGTCGAGCCCGTAGCGTCGCCAGTACTCGTCCGGGATCTTCTGCGGATCCTTGTACCAGTACCAGGTGCAGGGATCGTGGTCGAAGTCCTGCGGCGGCTTCGATGGGTAGAGCGGCATCCCGTACCAGCGGATCGGCAGCAGCTCGTTCATGAAGGCGCAGTGGGTGCAGTAGAGCGGGAAGCCCTCGCGGCCGTAGGACCAGTCGTGGGCTTTTTCGGTCACCCCGTAGGGGTCCTCGCCGCTGTAGGCGCCGTTGCGCCAGAGCCGCTGGCCGGAGCCGCAGGGATTCATCTCGAAGGTGAACTTCTCCTCGTCCTCGGTGACCGTGAAGGCGCCCGGGTTCTGCCCCTTGCCGCTGGTCGAGTGGGCGCGCCAGGTCGCCGCCAGCGCCTCGACGACGTCGCGGCGGTCGCGCTCGAGGATGCTGCCGGTGTCGCGCTTCCAGCCGCGCTTCAGCGACTCTTCCCAGGCTTCGCCGACGCCGTCGTCGCCGAGCTTGCGCTGGATGTAGGTGACGAGTCCCAGCATCGACTCGGCCATCAGGTCGTGGAGGAAGCGCCACTCGTGCCGCATCCCCTTGCAGAGCTCCAGCGCCAGCTCGCTGTCGCCGGCTTCGATCGCCTCGATCGCCCGGTCCATCGTCGGCTGCGACATCCGCTCCAGCTCCTCGCTCGTGAACCAGCGCTCCTCGTCGGCCATCGTCCGTCCTCCTATTTCGAGTTGGCTGCCTCCGCCGGCGCCTCGCCGAGGAAGTGCTCGCGAAGCCTGAACTTCTGCACCTTCCCAGACGGCGTCAGCGGCAGCGCGTCCATCACGCGAAGGTGGGCGGGGATCTTGTAGCGCGCGACCCGGCCCTGCATCTGCTCGCGCATCTCCTCCCGCGTCAGCGAGGCGCCCTCGACCAGCCGCACGTAGGCGGCGCAGACCTCGCCGTAGCGCTGGTCGGGGACGCCGATCACGGCGACGTCGGCGACCGCCGGCAGTTCGCGGATCGCGTTCTCGATCTCGGCCGGGTAGATGTTCTCGCCGCCGCGGATGATCATCTCCTTGGCGCGGCCGGTGATCGAGACGTAGCCGTTCTCGTCCATCGTCGCCAGGTCGCCCGAGCGCAGGAACCCGTCGGGACCGATCGCCTCGGCGGTCGCCTCCCGGTTGTCCCAGTAGCCCTTCATCACCAGGGCGCTGCGGGAGCGCAACTCCCCCTCGACGCCGATCGGCAGCGGCTCGGTGCCACCGGGCTCGACGATGTCGACCTCGATGTGGGGCAGCGGCGGCCCGACCGTCGTCGTCTGCAGCTCTTCGGTGTCGCCGGGCAGGGTGGCGCAGATCACCGGCGAGGCCTCGGTCATCCCATAGGTGTTGTTGATGCCGACGCCGTAGCGCTCGATCCAGCGCCGCATCACCTCGGGCGGCACCGGCGAGCCGCCGGTGACGACGATCTCCAGCGAGCTGAGGTCGCGGCCGTCCCTGGCGACCTGCTCTTCGAGGCCGATCATCATCGTCGGCACCATCGAGGCCGAGGTGCAGCCCTCCTCCTCGATCGTCCGCGACATCCGCGCCGGGTCGAAGGTCACCGCCGGCATCTGCGCCGAGCCGGTGGCGACGCTGCCGAGGGTGGACATCACGCAGCCGCCGCAGTGGAAGTAGGGCATCGGGTTGGAGTGGCGACCGTGCTGGCGCATCGTCGCCCGGTGGGCGAAGAGGCGGGCGTCGTTGACGATGCCGCCGTGGCTCAGCTCGGCCCCCTTCGGGAAGCCGGTCGTGCCGGAGGTGAACTGGATCTGCGAGGTGTCGGTCGAGCGCACCTCGCGGCGGCGCTGCTCGAGCTTGTCCTCGTCGACCGCGTCGCCGCCCGCCAGCCACTCCTGCCAGGAGGGCGCCCCCGGTGCCGTGCCGATCGGGACCAGCAGCCGTACGTGGTCAAGATCGGCGCTGGCGGCGACGGTCATCTCCCAGAGGCTGGCGCCGCGGTTCTCGGGCAACACGAAGCAGGCCGCCGCCTTCGCCTTGGCGAGGACGAACTCGACCTCGCTGGCGCGGTAGAGCGGGTTCATCGGGACGACGACGGCGCCGGCGTAGGCGGCGCCGAACTGGAGCTCGAGCCACTCGGGGATGTTGGTCGCCCAGATCCCGAAGCGCTCGCCGGGCTCGATCCCGGAGGCGATCAGCGCCCGGCCGACCCGCCGCGCCCGCTGCTCCAGCTCGGCGTAGCTCCAGCGGGCGGAGATCCCCATGTCCTCATAGGAGGAGAAGACGATCGCCTCGTGGTCGGGCCAGCGCTCGACCGAGCGGTCGAGCAGGCCGCCAACCGTGAGGTCGAGCATCTCCGGCTGCTCCGCGGGATCGGGGACCCAGTGGGAGATTCCCGGTGTCGCGATCCCCATCGCGCTCAGCCCAAACGCAGCTCTTGGAACGGGGCCTCGCCCGGGTACGCGACTTCGGTCGCGAGGCGGACGCCGCAGCCCGGGCAGCAGTAATCGCGCCAGACGACGACGTCGTCGACGAACTTGGCCGGGTCCGGGTGGCTCGGGCTCAGCGACTGGGTCGGGCGCTCCAGCACCGCCATCCTCTCCTTCGAGTTCTCTGCCAGCGGGCCGAGGTCCGTGGCGCAGCGGTGGCAGCGCAGGACGCCGGCGTCGCGGTCGATCAGGTAGGCGTCGCCGAAAGCCTCGGCTCCCGCGGGAGCCTCCTTCGCCGGCACCAGCTGCTCGCGCTCGGCGCCGGCCTCGCGCAGCCGTTCGAGCATCCGGCGCTCGCGCAGCTTCGCCGTCGCCTCGTGGTCGGCGCCGCCGTTCCCGTCCAGTTTCACGGCGTAGATTTCGTCCGCCGCCCAGGCGCTGATCGCACCGTCGGCGACGTCTTTGACGACAGCGTCGGGGTCGCGGGTCATCGGGTCACCGTAGCCGCCCGGGGCGAGCCAGTTCCAGTAGAGGACGTCGTCGTCGGTGACCGGGAAGCCGTCGCCCTTGCCGCCGACGTCGAGCTCGTCGCCCTCGAGCTCGTCGAGGTCCTGCGGCATCTCGCCGGCGGCGAAGCGCTTGCGCAGGTCGGAGCCCTGAATCACCCGGGTGACCATGATCGAGCCGGGGTCGCCGCCGAAGAGCCCCGTCGTCTTCGGGATCCCCTCGTTGCAGTAGAGGCCGAGGAAGGACTCGCCCTTGTGCGGGACATAGGCGATCTCGCCGCCGTTGCCGGCGCGGAAGCGGCCGGCGCCACCGGAGTCGGGATGCTCGCGGCGGAAGAGGTAGAGGATCGGCCAGTCGGCCTCGTAGGCCTCGACGTTCGGCCCGCGGCCCTCCGGGATCCAGAAGTGGCCGTTGGCGAATTCGCCGTCGCGCTGGCTGGTGGCGCCGCCGCCGCCGAGCATGTTGTCGCCCATGCCGCCGACGTAGTAGTCGCCGCGCTGGTTGTCGCCGGCGACGAAGTGGCAGGGCCACTGGGCTCCGTCGGGGGTGACCGCGTTGGCGCGCAGCGTCTCGTCGCTGGAGGCGAGCATCATCTTCGAGACCAGGGCGTTGCCGAGCGAGACCGCGGTCTCGGTCGCGTAGACCCCGGCGGGGCTGACCGCGGCGCCCCAGTCGGGCGAGGTGATCTTGCCCGGTTCGGGGTCGAACTTGCAGAGCCGGGCGGCGCCACCGATGCAGCCCATCTGGCCCGGCAGCATGAGGACGTTGATCGAGCCGAGGATCGCCCCGCGCCAGGCGGCGAAGCCGACGTTGATCGAGCCGACCTGGTCGTGGGTGCCGACGTTGTCCCAGATCAGCTCGCGGCCCACCTTGCGGACAGTGGTCTGGACCGGGTAGGTGCCGCGGTCCCCGTTCATCGAGACCTCCTGGATCAGGCGGTCCGAGTAGGTGCCGTCGGGGATCGTGTCGAGCGCCTGTTCGAAGGCGCGCTGGCTGGCGTCGAGCGCCCGCCGCATCACGCCCTTGACGACTGCCTTGCCGTACTTGTCGACGAGGCCGAGGATCCGCGAGCGGGCGGCGTTGTTGCCGGCGATCGTCGCCCGCAGGTCGAGCGAGAGGTTCTCCGGCGTCCGCGAGCAGCGCCGGTAGAGCGCCTCCATGTCCTCGACGATCTTGTTGCCCTCGACGATCTTGAAGGGCGGGAACGAGGGCGGGTCCCAGAAGGCGTCTTCGGCGTTGGGGCAGAAGGAGCCCGGGACGGTGCCGCCGATGTCGTTCTGGTGGGCGATGTTCGCGACCCAGCAGAAGACTTCGCCGTCGACGAAGACCGGGCACATCAGCCCGACGTCAGGCTGGTGGGCGGTGCCGATGATCGGGTCGTTGCAGAGCCACATGTCGCCGTCGACGACCCGTTCACCGCGGTGTTCGAGGATGTAGCGGGTCATCATGTCGAGCATTCCCGACATGTACTGGAGGCAGGGCCCGAAGTAGAGGAGCTCGGCGTCCTCGGTCATGATGCAGGGCTGGAAGTCGCGGATCTCGACCGTGATCTGGGAGACGGCGAGGTTCTCGATCTCGCGCACGTGCTCGGCGTTGGCGTTCCAGAGGCCGTGGCGGACGACCTCGTAGGTGATCGGGTCGATGTCGGTCGCGGCCTCGGTGTTGAGCTTCAGGTTCGGCGGCACCTTGACCGGGCCGGTCGGGTTGAAGGCGTGGTCGGTCCCGTCCCAGAACTCCGGCGGGCGCAGCGGCCGGCCCTGGTCGGTGGTCGGCAACGAGGCGGTGTCTGAATTCATCTCCTGCTCCTTACGCCGAGGCGGGGTTCAAGGTCATCACGAAGTCGCCGGTCTGGCGTCGCTCGCAGCGCGTTCCCGGCGGGATCACGATCCCGGTGATCGCGAGGTCGATCACCGCCGGCCCCTCGACCACCTCGCCGAGCGGCATCGCGTCGCCGTTGTAGACGGCAGTGTCGACGGCGCCCTGGCCGCGCTCGAAGTAGACGTCGCGGGAGCCCTTGTGGAACTCGCGGTCGGTCACCAGCTCGAGCCGCTGCAGGTTGGTCGAGCCCATCACGATCGCCGGCTCGAGCCGGATCGAGACGATCTCCACCCGGGCGCCCGGCAGCAGCGCCACCTCGCCGTAGCGTTCGGTGTAGAGGTCGACGAACTGGCGGCGGACCTGCTCGACGGTCTCGGCGGTGACGGCCGCGTCGGGGAGCCGCATCTCGAGCTCGTGGCGCTGCCACTGGAAGCGCATCCGCGCGTAGCGGCGGAACTCGAAGGAGTCGACGTCCTCGCGCTCGGACAGCGCCTCGCGCGCCTCCTCGCCGAGCTCTTCGAACGCCGACTCGATCTCCTCGGCGGCGAACGGCTCGATCAGGACGACGGAGGATTCGTACTGGTAGCGGATGTCCGCCTGGGAGATCCCGAAGGCCGACCAGACCGAGGCGGCCTCGCCGGGGACGACGATCGTGTCGACGCCGAGCGAGGAGGCGTAGCCGGCGGCGTGGAAAGGGCCGGCGCCGCCGTAGGACATGAGGACGAAGTCGCGCGGGTCGAAGCCGCGGCCGATGATCTCGTTCTCGAGCGCGTTGGACATCTTCGCGTTGGCGACCTCGACGATGCCGAGGGCGGCGTCGGTGAGCGAGAGGCCGAGCGGGTCGGCGACCTTCTCCTTGATCGCCTTCTCGGCGAGGTCGCGGCGCGGCTGGAAGCCGCCGCGCTCACCCTTGGAGCCGAAGGTCGCCTCGGGGGCGATGTAGCCGAGGATCAGGTCGGCGTCGGTGACGGTCGGCTCCTCGCCGCCGCGGTCGTAACAGGCCGGGCCGGGAAGCGAGGAGGCGCTCTGGGGGCCGACGCGGAGGCCGCCGCCGAGCTCGTCGATCCAGGCGATCGAGCCGCCGCCGGCGCCGATCGAGATCACCTCTACCGCGGGGACGCGGTAGCGCCACTTGCCGAGCAGGGTGTCGTCGGCCGCGAGCGGCTCACCGTCGCGGATGATCCCGACGTCGAACGAGGTCCCCCCCATGTCGGAGGCGATGATGTCGTTGCGGCCGAGGTCGTCGGCGACGCGGGCGCAGCCGATCAGGCCGCCGACCGGGCCGGAGCCGATCGTGAATATCGGGCGGTCGGCGCCGAGGCCGAGCGGAACCATGCCGCCGTGGCACTGCATGATGTGGAGCTCGCCCGCGAAGCCGACGTCGGCGAGGCGGTCCTGGACGCCGTGCAGGTAGGTGCTGGTGACGGGGCCGACGTAGGAGTTGATCAGGGTCGCGACGAAGCGCTCGTACTCGCCGACCGCCTTCGAGATGTCGCTCGAGATCGTCACGAAGACGTCCGGCGCGCGCTCGTTGACGATCTCCCGCGCCCGCTGCTCATGGGCGCCGTTGCGGACCGACCAGAGGAAGGCGATCGCGATCGTGTCGACGCCGGCGGCGAGCAGGCTGTCGGCGGCGGCGGCGACCGCCTCCTCGTCGAGGGCGACGACGACATCGCCGTCGGAGTCGATCCGCTCGGCGACGGCAAAGGTGCGCTCGATCGGTACCAGCGGCTCCGGCTTCCTCGTTTCGGCGAAGCGGAGGAGGTTCTCCGGCGGCTCACCGGTGGGGCGGCCGAGGCCGCGCATGGTGCGGATCGTGTCCTCGAAGCCGCGGGTCGTGATCAGGCCGATGTTGGCGCCCTTGCGCTCGACGACGATGTTCGTGGCGACGGTCGAGCCGTGGGAGATCAGCCGATCCATCCGCGTGTAGACGTCCTCCGAGGACAACCCCAGCTGCTCGCCGGCCGACTCGATGCTGCCGAAGAACCCGGATTTGAACGAGTCCGCGGGCGAGGACAGGGCCTTGCCGTAGGCGACGCGGCCGTCCTCTCCGATCAGCACGCAGTCGGTGAAGGTGCCGCCGATGTCCACGCCGCAAACAAGTCCGGCCACGAATCACTCCTCCTCGGTCGAGTGAAGCCACATTAGCCCCGGTTCCGCCGGGGCGAAGCCGCTTTCCGGCGGGCCTTTATGGGTCCTCCAAGACACGTTCTATCACGTTGACCGAACGGGCGGTCAACGTGATAAATTCATCCGGTGGAGGCCGTGCGCTGGCATTCAGCTGGTGACGTACGGCTCGACGACGTCGAGCTGGAGCTGCCGCTCGGGCCGGGAATGGTCGAGGCCGAGGTCGCCTACACCGGCATCTGCGGCTCCGACGTCGCCGAGGTCAAGGCGCCCTTCGCGATCCGCCCCGGCCGCGTGCACCCGCTGACCGGGCAGGAGCCGCCGGTGACCCTGGGGCACGAGTTCTCCGCCGTCGTCACCGCCGTCGGCGAGGGCGTCGAGGACCTCGCGCCCGGCGACCGCGTCTCCGCCGACGCCTGCTGGCGCTGCAACCGCTGCGAGGCCTGCGTCTCCGGCCGCTACAACCTCTGCCGCCTCAGCGGCTCGATCGGCCTCTCCTCCGACGGCGCCTTCGCGCCGCTGGTCCGCTTCCCCGCCTACTGCGCGGTGCCGCTTCCCGATCAGGTGAGCGACGAAGTCGGCGCCCTGCTCGAGCCGCTCGCCGTCGGCCTGCACGCGCTCGACCGCGGCGGCGCCCGCGCCGGCGAGCGCCTGGCCGTGATCGGCTACGGCCCGATCGGCGCCTGCGCCGCCCTGGTCGCGAGGTCGCTGGGGCTCGAGGCGCTCGTCCTTGAGAGACACGCCGGCCGCCGCGCCAGGGCCGAGGCCGAGGGCTTCGCCACGCTCGACCCGGCCGGCGAGCCGCGCGAGGTCGCCAAGCAGGTCCGCGGCCTGGTCGGCAGCGGCGGCGCCGAGATCGTCGTCGACTGCAGCGGCGCCGTCCCGGCCCTGGAAGCGGCGCTGGAGATGACCACCCGCGGCGGCCGCATCGTCGTCGCCGGGATCCCGAAGAAGCCACTGCCGGTAGACGCCGGGCGGATGGTCCTCTACGAGCGCTCAATCCACGCGACGCTCGGCTACGCCAACGACCTGCCGCGGGTGGCGGCGATGATCGCCGCCGGCAACCTCCACCCCGAGTCGATGATCACCCGGCGGATCCCGCTCGCCGAGACCCCGGCCGAGCTGTTCCGGCTCGGCGCCGACCCCGGCGACGACGTCAAGGTCCTGGTCGAGGTACGCGCATGAGCGCCCTCTCGCCAACGCTCCGGGGTGGGCTATGACCGAGGTGACGAACGTCGTCGTGGCGATGCCCCACATGGGAGTGTCGGTCGAGGAGGGCACCGTGATCGAATGGCTGAAGGCCGCCGGCGAGGAGGTCGCGGCCGAGGAGGTGATCTGCGCGATCGCCACCGACAAGGTCGACACCGAGGTCCTTGCCCCGGCCGACGGCGTGCTGACGAAGATCGTCGCCGCGGCCGGCGAGACCGTCGCCGTCGGCGAGCCGATCGCCGAGCTCGCGGTCGGCGCCGAGGCGGCAACAGCTGAGAGCGCCGATGCACCCGTCGGGTCTGGCTCTCCGGACGCGACTCCGCGAGGATCGGATGTGGCTGCCGCCAGCGGTGGCGGCGCTCCGCGCAGAGTGTCCGGCGAGCCAGACCCGACGGCCGCACCCGTGGAGGCTGTCGCCATCTCGCCCCACGCGGATGCTGGTGATGGCAATGACACCTCTGCGACCGACAGCGGCCTCGCGGCGCGGGCTGCCGCCGGGCGGGACGAGTTTGGTCGCTTCGACCCGAAGGCGGCGGCGGAAGCGGTGGTCGGCTTCGTCGCTGGCGCGACCGGCGGCGCCAAGCTCGCCTCGCCTGTCGCCAAGCGGATGGCGGCGAAGCACGGCATCGACCTCGGCGTCCTCCAGGGCAGCGGACGGCGCGGACGGATCCGCAAGGCGGACGTGCTCGGGGCGATCTCATCGTCGAGTGGCACCACGGTCGCCTCCTCTCCCGCCCCGGCGGCCGCGGCGCCACCCGGCGCCGACGGCCTGCCGCTCGGCTACGAGGGCGTCCCGCACGAGGTGGTGAAGACGACCCGCGTGCGTCAGCTGATCGCCGAGCACATGATCCGCTCGCGCCAGACCGCCGCCCACATGACGACCGAGGTCGACGTCGACCTCACCGCGGTGGTCCGCGCCCGTGCCGAGCTCAACGCCAGCCGGCGCGAAAGCGGCGACCCGAAGCTCTCCTACCTGCCCTTCATCGCCCGCGCCGCCTGCGTCGCGCTCGGCGAGCACCCCGACCTCAACGCGACTTTCCTCGGCGACCGGATGATCCGCTGGCAGACGGTCAACCTCGGCGTCGCCGTCGACACCCCGGAGGGCCTGCTGGTCCCGGTCGTCCCCGGCTGCGACCGCCTCACCGCCCCGACGATCGGCGACGCGATCGGCGACCTCGCCGAGCGCGCCAGAACCCGCAAGCTGACCCCCGACGACCTCGCCGGCGGCACCTTCACCCTCTCCAACCCCGGCTCGGTCGGCGCCGTCTCGGCGCCGGCGATCATCAACCAGCCCCAGGTCGCGATCCTCGGCGTGCCGACGATCCAGCGCCGCCCCTGGGTGGTCGAGGACGAGTTCGGCGAGGAGGCGATCGCGATCCGCCCGATCCTCCGCCTCGCCGTCACCTTCGACCACCGCGCCGTCGACGGCGCCGGCGCCACCCGCTTCGCCGTCGCCGTCAAGGAGCGCCTCGAGGACTGGGGCCCCGAGGCGTACACCTAGCCGGGGTCCAAAGACAGCGCAGCGGGATCGTTGACGACGACCGCCGCGTCCCTCGACTTCCCCCTTTCCAGCCCGGACGAGTAGCGCCGGGGTGACGAGTCCTGCATTTCCGTCCTTATGGGCGGGAAATGCAGGACTCGTCGATCAGAGCTTCACCAGCTCGCGCGCCGCGGCGGTGATCTGGTCGGTGCTGGGGATGACCAGTTGCTCGAGGACCGGGCTCTGGGGGACCGGGGTGTCGAGGGCGCCGAGGCGCCAGACCGGGGCGTCGAGGGCGAAGAAGGCGGCTTCCTGGATCCGGGCGGCGATCTCGGCGCCGGCGCCGGCAGTGCGAACCGCCTCCTGGACGACGAGGGCGCGGCCGGTGCGCTCGACCGAGGCGACGATCGTCTCCATGTCGAGCGGGACCAGGGTGCGGGGGTCGATCACTTCGAGCTCGATGCCGTCGGCGGCGAGCGCCGCGGCGGCTTCCAGCGCCCGCGGGACCATCAGCCCGGTCGCGACCACGGTCAGGTGCTGGCCGCCGCGGCGCACGGCGGCCTCGCCGAAGGGGACGAGGAACTCCGGGTCGGTTGGCACCGGGCCCTTGACCCGGTACATGCCCTTGTGCTCGAAGAAGAGGACGGGGTTGGAGTCGCGGATCGCCGTCTTCAGCAGGCCCTTGGCGTCGGCCGGGGTCGCCGGCAGCACCACTTTGAGCCCGGGGAAGTGCATCCCCAACGCCTCCAGCGACTGCGAGTGTTCGGCACCGACACCGCCGAGCACCCCGGTCGGCAGCCGCAGCACCATCGGCACCGAGAGCTTGCCGCCGTGCATGTAGCGCCACTTCGCCATCTTGTGAAAGACCTCGTCGCCGGCGATCATCATGAAGTCCGCGAACTGGAGCTCGGCGACCGGGATCGTCCCCGCCATCGCCGCGCCGACGGCGGCGCCGACGATGAAGGTCTCGTTCAGCGACGTGTCGCGCACGCGCCCCGCCCCGAACTCGTCGTAGAGGCCGCGGGTGACGCCGAAGACGCCGCCCATCTTCCCCACGTCCTGACCCAGCATCCAGACGCGCTCCTCGCGGCGCATCTCCTCGGCCAGCGCCTGGTTGATCGCCCGCGCGTAGCCGAGCGTCGGGGTCTCGGTCTCGGTCCCGACGCTCACACCCAGACCCCCTGAGTGACGACGTCCTCGCCGCCCGTCGGCATCGCCAGGACCTCCTCGAGCGCGGCGTCGGCCTCGGCCCTCGCCTCCTCGTCGATCCTGTCGGCCGTCTCGGCGGGGACCCTCTCGCGGAGGATCTTCAGCGGGTCGCGCGGCACGTCGAGGCCGTCGACGAGGTCCTCACGGTAGGCCTGTTTGTCGCCCTCGAAGTGGCCGCGGACGCGCAGCGTCTTCGCCTCGATCAGGGTCGGGCCCTCGCCTGCGCGGGCGCGGGCGACGGCTTCCTCGGTCGCGGCGCGGACGGCGAGGGTGTCCTGCCCGTCGACGATGACTCCGGGGACGCCGTAGGCGGCGGCGCGGTCGGCGATGTTCTCGGTCGGGCTCTGCTCCGCGATCGGGACCGAGATCGCCCAGCCGTTGTTCTCGCAGATCCAGACCAGTGGCAGCTTCCAGACCGACGCCGTCAGCGCCGCCTCGTGGAAGGTGCCGCGGGCCGAGGAGCCGTCGCCGAAGAAGATCGCGACGACCTTGTCGGTGCCGAGCATCTGGGCGGAGATCCCCACCCCGGCGCCGAGCACGAAGCTGGAGCCGACGGTGCCCCCCTGGCCCATCACGCCGATCTCGGGATCGACGAAGTGAACGGTGCCGCCGCCCTTGCCGCCGACGCTGCCCGGGGTCCTGCCGAAGAGGTCGGCGAGCAGGGTCACCGGCGACATCCCCTTGGCGAGCGCATACCCGAGTCCGCGATGGGCGTAGAAGAGGTAGTCGTCGGAGCGCAGGGCCGAGACGGCGCCGGCCTGAATCCCCTCCTGACCGAGGCCGGGATGCCAGAAGCCACCGAAACCGTGCTCTTCGATGTAGCGGTTGAGGAGCAGCTCGAGGGCGCGGATGCGGGAGACGTTGCGGTAGAGGTCGAGCAGCTCCGAATCCCCGATCTCACCGCCGGCATCAGGTCCCCGTTTCGTCCGCGTACTCACGTCCCTCCACCCCTTTGATGGCAACTGACCGTCCGGACGGTTAGTGTATATGCATCGCTCCCAGGGAGGTCGTAAACAGCACGCAGTCCGCCGGCCACCCGGCGCGCCGGGTGGCGCTGGTGACCGGTGCCTCCAGCGGGATCGGGCTGGCGATCGCGGCGATGCTGGCCGAAGAGGGCCACGACCTGACGATCACCTCCCGCACCCCGGCGAAGATCGAGGCCGCCGCCGCCCAGCTGGCCGAGCACGGGACCGCGATCAACCTCGTCGCCGCCGACCTCGCCGACGCCGACGAGGTGGGCCGCGTGCTCGCCGCCCACCGCGAGCGCTTCGACCGCCTCGACGTCCTCGTCAACAACGCCGGCCTCGGCATCCGCGGCCCGATCGGCGAGTTCTCGACCAAGCACATGGACCTGCAGCTGGCGCTCAACCTGCGCTCGGTGATGCTCTTCTATCGCGAATCCCTCGACCTCCTGCGTGTCGCCGGCGCCGAGCACCGCGGCGCCCTCGTGATCAACATGTCCTCGGTCGCCGGCAAGCAGGGCGAAGCGGACCTCAGCGTCTACTCGGCGACCAAGCACGGCGTCGTCGGCTTCACCCAGGCGATGCAGCGCGAGCTCGCCGGCGACGGGATCAAGTCCTGCGTCGTCTGCCCCGGCTTCGTCGACACGCCGCTCGCCGACTACATGAAGGAGCGCCTGCCGGCCGAGGAAATGATCCGGCCCGAGGACGTGGCCGAATCGGTGCGCTCGCTGCTCCACCTCTCCCCCCACTGCGTCGTCCCCGAGATCGTCCTGATGAAGCCGAACGCCGAAGGCGTGCTGGCCGTCTAGCCATGGGGGTGGAGGAGAAGACCTCTTCCTCGCTGGTCGAGCTCTCGATCGAGAGCCACATCGCGATCGTCCGCCTCGCCAACCCCGAGCGCCGCAACGTCCTCGACATCCCGCTGGCGACGGCGCTGCGGGAGTGCGCCGAACGGGTCGAGGGCGAGGCCGACGTCCGCTGCGTCGTCCTCACCGGCACGGGCACCGTCTTCGCCGCCGGCGCCGACATCAACGAGATCGAGGCCGCGAGCGCCGAGGAGAACCTCAGCTACAACCGCCAGCTGCGCGCCGCCGTCAACTCGGTCGCCGCACTGTCGGTGCCGACGATCGCCGCCGTCAACGGTCACGCGGTCGGCGGCGGCCTCGAGCTGGCGCTCGCCTGCACGCTGCGGATCGCCGCCTCGAAGGCGAAGCTGGGGATGCCCGAGGCGCGGCTCGGGATCATCCCCGCGACCGGCGGCCTGACCCGGCTGCCGCGGCTGATCCAGCGCTCGACCGCCGCCCGCCTGCTGCTCACCGGCGACCTCGTCAGCGGCGACGAAGCCGAGGGACTGGGGATCGTCGACTTCTCCGTCCCCGCCGAGGAGGTGCCGGGCGAAGCGCTGGCGCTGGCCGCCCGGATCGCCGCCGCGGCGCCGCTCGCGACCAGGGCGATCGTCGACGCTCTGCGCCGCGACGAACTCCTCCCGATCGCCGAGGCCAACGTCCGCACCGAAGACCGCCTGGCGACGCTGCTCGCCTCCGAGGACCGGCGCGAGGGTGCGCGAGCCTTCCTCGAGCGCCGCGACCCCGAGTTCCGCGGGAGCTGACGTGCCGCTGCCGCGCTCGGCCGACCTCGGCCTCACCGACGAGCAGCGGCTGCTGCGGCGAACCGTCCGCCAGTTCGCCCAGGAGAAGGTCGCCCCGCGCGCGCACGAGATCGACGCCGAGCAGACCTTCCCGACCGAGAGCTGGGCCGAAGCGGCGGAGCTCGGGTTGCTCGGCGCCTCGGTCCCGAGCGAGCTCGGCGGCGCCGGCCTCGGCCTGACCGAGCTCTGCCTGATCGGCGAAGAGCTCGCCGCCGTCTGCCTCTCGACCGCGGCCACCGTCCTGCACCAGGCCGACATGGTGGTCGGCCGGATCGCCCGCCACGGCAGCGACGAGCAGAAGGAGCGCTGGCTTCCGGGCCTGATCGACGGCTCGCTGATCGGCTGCCTGGCGATGACCGAGCCCGAGGCCGGCTCCGACGTGATGAGCATGCGGACCCGGGCCGAGCGGGTCGACGGCGGCTGGCGCCTGAACGGGACCAAGACCTTCATCACCAACGGCCCCGTCGCCGACCTGGCCCTGGTCTACGCGCGGACGCCGGCGAACGAGCGCAGTCTCGGGATGTTCGCGATCCCGACCGATTCACCGGGATTCGCGCGCGGCCGCAAGTTCTCGAAGATGGGCTGGCGCGGCTCCCCCACCGGCGAGCTCCTGCTCGACGACTGCCTGGTCGGCTCCGACGCGCTGGTCGGCGCCGACGACGGCGGCCGCGCGATCCTGCTCGAGGGGCTCGACAGCGAGCGGGTGCTGATGGCCGCCGAGTCGGTCGGACTCGCCCAGGGCGCGCTGGAAGCCGCGCTCACCTACGCCGGCGAGCGGCGCCAGTTCGGCAAGCCGATCGGCGAGTTCCAGCTGATCGGCGCCAAGCTCGCCGACATGTTCTCCGAGACCGAGGCCTGCCGGGCGCTGACCCGGACGATCGCCGCCCGGATCGACGCCGGCGAGACCGACCTGCGCGCCCTCGCCTCGGCCTGCAAGCTGCTCGGCGGCGACGTCGCGATGCGGGTCACGACCGAGGCGGTGCAGGTGCTCGGCGGCTACGGCTACATCGACGAGTTCCCGGTCGAGCGCTACATGCGCGACGCCAAGCTGATGCAGATCGGCGGCGGCACCGCCGAGATCCAGCGCTTCATCATCGCCAGGGAGCTGCTGGCGTGAGGCTCGCGGCCGCGACGGCGGATAGCCTCGCCGGTTGACGATGGCAACGGTGCGAAAGAGCCGGCGCGGGGAGATCCTCCAGTGCTTCACCGAGATGGTCGCCGAGCGCGGCTACGACGAGGTCAGCGTCCGCGACGTCGCCGAAGCGCTGGGGATCAGCAAGGGGACGATCCTCCACCACTTCCGCAGCAAGGAAAGCCTGCTCGAGGAGCTCCACGGCGACTACATGCGCCGCCGCCTGGCCGAGGCACACGAGTTCCTCGCCGGCTTCGAGGACCCGGTCGACCAGCTGCAGCTGATCGTCTACCAGCTGATGATCTCGCAGCGCGACGATCGCGCCGCCACCGTCGCCTTCGCCCGCGAGATCGTCCGCTTCGCCGGCGAGGACTCGATGTCCGACGTGCGGGCGATGCGGGCCGAGTACTCGGCCCTGGTCACCGAGATCATCCGCCGCGGCACCGAGCAGGGCTCCTTCGCCGACGTCGACCCCTCGCTGACGGCGCTGCAGCTGTTCGGCATGTGCAACTGGTCGTGGACCTGGTTCGAGCCGGCCGGCGCCTGGTCGGCTGGACAGATCGCCGACGAGTTCTGCCGCACGCTGATCGACGGCATCTCGCGCCAGGCGCCGCCGACCGAGCTCAGGGGCGAGGTGCTGGCGCAGGCGGTCGTCGACGCGATGAAGGCCCACGCCGCCGACGAGCTCAGCGCCCCCGCCGGCGGCTAGCCGCGCTCAGCCCGCCTCAGGCAGGCCGGCGGACTCGGTGTCGTGCGCGCTCCAGTCGTCGTTGCGACCGTGGTGGTAGGGAGCGAAGACCGCGGCCGGCGTCGTCGCGACCGCCTCGCAGGAGGCGACGAGGTCGGCCTCCAGGTAGGAGGCGCGGACCAGCGATCGGACCGGGATCTCGTCGAGCGGATCCTGGACGGTGCCGCGAAGGGCCATGCGGGCGCCGCCGGTCAACGAGACGCTGGCCTGGATCTCGGTCCGCATCCGGGTCAGGATCGCGTCCTCCTCGAGCCCGCGGCCGTCGGCGGCGGGGCGCGACTTGAAGTTGAAGCTATGGCCGGCGGCCTCGAAGGGGCCGCGGTCGCGGTCCATCTCCCCCTCCAGCTCGACCAGCCTGGCGCCGCCGCGATCGATCCAGGCGCGGAAGCGATCGCCGCGGCGCCGCAGCCCGCTGGCGCCGATCTTCTTCGGCTCGCCGAAAAGCTCGCGGCCGTAGATCGTCGGCGCGTCACCGTCGATGAACTGGGCCAGCTGGTACTCGCCGACGACGTCCTCGTGCCGAGCGCTGACGTAGATCGTGCCGCCGGCGAAGTCGCCGACGCCGTTCGATTCCCAGCGCCCGACCATCGCCCTCATCCTCGGCTCGGCGACCGCTTCGAGCGGCGGCGGCAGGACCTCCGCGACGAAGCCGGGATCGGTGAGGAACTCGACCGAGAGCAGCTGCGCGCCGCCGAACCGAGGCGCGGCGAGCGTGCGCTCGATGCGGGCGATCTCCTCTGGCGTCTTGACGAAGCCGATCTGGCCACCTTAATCCCTGACCGAACGGACGGTCGGGCTGATAGCGTCCGGCCCATGGAGCTACAGGGCTCTCATGCCGTCGTCACCGGCGGCGCCAGCGGCATCGGCGCCGCGCTGGTGCGCCGCCTCGCCGGGGCGGGGGTCTCCAGGATCGTCGTCGCCGACATCGACGGCGACGCCGCCCAGGCCGTGGCCGCCGAGGTCGGTGGGCTCGGGCTGAAGGTCGACGTCGGCCACGAGGAGGAGATCGCCGGCCTGGTCGACAGCGCCGAGGCCGTGTACGGCCCGGTCGACCTCTTCTGCTCCAACGCCGGCATCGCCGGCCCCTACGGCGGCCCGGAGGTCACCGACGCCGACTGGCAGCGGACCTGGGAGATCAACGTGATGGCCCACATCTGGGCCGCCCGGCGGCTGCTGCCGGGGATGCTCGAGCGCCGCAGCGGCCACATCAACTCGACCGCCTCGGCCGCCGGCCTGCTCGCCAACCCCGGCCTGATGCCCTACTCGGTGACCAAGCACGCGGCGGTGGCGGTGGCCGAGTGGCTGGCGATCACCTACGGCGGCCCCGACTCCGGCGTCGGCTTCTCCTGCTTCTGCCCCCAGGGCGTCGCCACGCCGATGCTCGAAACCTGGCGCGAGGAGGACCCCAGCTCACGCCTGGCGAGCGCCTCGGGCGACACGATCTCCGCCGACGAGGCTGCCGAGGCGCTGGTCCGCGGGATCGCCGAGGACCGCTTCCTGATCCTCTCCCACGCCGAGGTCCAGACCTACATGCAGCGCAAAGTCGCCGACAACGAGCGCTGGCTCGGCGGCATGCAGCGCTTCCAGGCGCAGATCGACCAGGCCCGCGCCGAAGCCGCCGGTAGCTGAGCTTCAGCCCGGCCGCTCGCCCGCTCGGTCGCTCGAGAACATCGCCGCGTGCTCGTCGCGCAGGCGGCGCTTCAGCACCTTGCCGGCGGCGTTGCGGGGGATCGCGTCGGTGAAGACGACGGCGGCGGGCTTCTTGTAGCTCGCCAGCCGGGCCCGGCTGTGCTCGATCAGCTCCTCCTCGGTGGCGCTGGCGCCGGCCTCGAGGATGACCACGGCCAGCGGCGTTTCCACCCAGCGCGGGTGCGCGATCCCGACCACGGCGACCTCGGCGACGGCGGGGTGGTCGATCAGCGCCCGCTCGACCTCCGCCGGGTAGACGTTCTCGCCGCCGGAGATCAGCATGTCCTTGAGCCGGTCGACGACGAAGAGGAACCCCTCCTCGTCTTCGCGGACGAGGTCGCCGCTGTGGAACCAGTCGCCGGCGAAGGCCGCGGCCGTCTCCTCCTCCTTCTCGAAGTAGCCGCGCATCACCGTCGGGCCCCGGTAGACGATCTCGCCGACCTCGCCGCGGGGCACGTCGGCGCCGTCCTCGTCGACGATCCGCGCCTCGACGTTGATCGCCGGGTGGCCGACCGAGCCCATCTTGCGGACCGCGTCCGCGCCCTTCAGGAAGGCGGTGTTGGACGACATCTCGGTCTGGCCGAAGGCGTTGACGATCTCCACCCGGGGGAAGGTCTCGACCAGCAGCTCCAGCGTCTGCAGCGGCGACTGCGAGGCGCCCCACATCGCCACCCGCAGCCGCGCCGGGTCGAGGCGGGCGACCTCGGGGCGGCTGCAGATCTCCTGCCACTGGGTCGGCACGAAGAAGCAGATCGAGACGTCGTGCTCGGCCAGCCGCTCGATCGAGCGGACAGGGTCGAACCCGGTCGAGGGCTCGATCACAGCGAGGCAGCCGAGGTGGAGGAACGGGAGCAGCCCGTTGAGCCCGCCGATGTGGAACAGCGGCAGCCCCGAGAGCCAGACGTCGCCCGCGCGGGCAGCGACCTCGTACAGCCAGTTCATCGTGTTGACGACGAGGTTCTGGTGGCTCAGCATCGCCCCCTTCGGGCGCCCGGTCGTCCCCGACGTGTACATCAGGAAGGCGAGCTGCTCGTCGTCGACGACCAGGTCCGGCGGCTCGGCGGAGGCGGCGGCGAGCGCCGCCTCGTAGGACTCGGCCCCGGCCGCCGCGGTGCCGGCGACGAGGTGGAAGCCGAGCGCCGGCAGCGTCGCCGCGGCCGCCGACCCCGCCTCCGCAAGTGCCTCGTCGGAGAGGATGCCGACCGCGCGCGAGTCGGCGAGGACGTAGTCGACCTCCTCCTGGGAGAGGCGGAAGTTGACCGGCACCGCGCAGGCGCCGAGCCGCTGGATCCCGAGGAAGGCCTCGACGAACTCGAGCCGGTTGTACATCAGGATCGCGACGTGGTCCCCGGCCCCGACTCCCCTCGCGGCGAGCGCCCCGGCAACGCGGTTGGCGCGCCGGTCGAGCTGGGCGAAGGTCAGCCGGGCGCCCTCGAAGGCGAGGGCCGGCGCGTCGGGCTCGCGGCGAGCGCTGCGGGCGACGAGCTCGGGGACGACGAGGCGCCGGGAGCGCTCGAGCGCCTCGCTCACTTCAGTCCGCAAGAGTCGGGGTCGCGGCCCACCTCCACAGGCTAGGCGGCAGTCGCGTCACCCTCCACGGCACCGCCCGCGCACATGGAGATCCTCCAAACAGGCGCCGCCGAGGGGCTGCGAGAAACCCCTGCTGCGACGTACGCTCGACCCGATGCGTGAGCTGACAAAGCTCCTCGAGGGCGGGTCCTTCTTCGAGGGGCCCCGCTGGCACGAAGGTCGCTGGTGGGTCTCCGATTTCTACACAGACGGGGGCAGGATCCTCGCGATCGACCCGGAGGGCGCGATCGAGCGGGAAATACCGCTCGAGCAGCCCTCCGGACTCGGTTGGCTTCCCGACGGCGACCTGCTCGCCGTCTCGATGACCGGCCACAAGGTCTGGCGGATCACGCCCGCTGGCGAGAAGACCGTCCACGCCGACCTCTCGGAGTTCTCCCGCGGCGAGGCCAACGACATGTGCGTCGACTCCCAGGGCCGCGCCTGGGTCGACAGCTTCGGCTACGACCTCTACGCCGGCGAGCAGGCCACGGGCTCGACCCTGATGCGGGTCGACCCCGACGGCAGCGTCGTCGCCGTCGCCGAGGACCTCCACTTCCCGAACTCGATCATGATCCCGCCGCCCGGCGACACGCTGATCGTCGCCGAGACGATCGCCGCCCGGCTGACCGCCTTCACCCTGGCCGCGGACGGCAGCCTCAGCGACCGCCGCGTCTACGCCCAGATCGCCCCGACCCCGCCGCTGGCGGAGATCGACGCCGAATACACCAAGGTCGACTACGGCCCCGACGGCTGCACCCTCGACGCCGACGGCTACGCCTGGTGCGGTGACTCGCTCCACACCCGCTGCGCCCGCGTCGCCCCCGGCGGCGAGATCGTCGAGGAATTCCCGGCACCGGAGGAGGACATGGCGATCTACGCGGCGATGCTCGGTGGCGAGGACGGCCGCACCCTGCTGCTCTGCGTCGCCCCCGACTGGCGCCTGGGGATGGGCAACGACGAGCCGCGGGCCTCCCTCTACACGACCCGCGTCGAGGTGCCGCACCACGGCGGCCTGCCGTAGCCCTGAGACAGGCCCTCGGCTAGACGCCCCGCTCGACCTCGATCAGCCCGGCGCGCTCGGCCGCGAGCAGCGCCTCGTAGTCGGCTTCGTTCTGATCCGCGTAGGCCTCGGCGAACTCGGCGATCGCCCGGTCGAAGGTCTCGCCCTTGCCCATGTAGGCGGAGATCGCGAAACGGTCGCCGGTGCGGGCGTGGGCGCGGGCGAGGCTCCAGCCGCAGAGGCCGGCGTAGCCCGCCATCGCCTGCGGCCCCATCGACTCGATCTCGGCCGAGCCCTTGCCGTCCCAGAGCTGGCGCACGTAGAAGTCGCGGCGCTGGCCGTCGAGCCCGTCGACGGTCAGCCAGCCGAGGAGGACGTCACCGGCGGCCTGCATCAGCCGCTGGCCGGCGACCACCCGGTGGCCGTGGTTGCGGAAGCTGCTGGCGCCGGCGAACGGCTCGAGGACCGAGCTCCCGGCTTCCTTCATCTGCAGGAAGAGCGGGTCGCTCTGATCGTGGCCGAGCAGCAGCGCGATCCAGGCGCGGGTGCCGACGCTGCCGACCCCGACGACCTTGTGGGCGGCGTCGACGTAGCGGTAGCGCTCGGCCAGGGCCAGGCTCTGGACGTCGAGGGTTTCCCGGTACTCGCTGAGCAGGAATTCGATCATCTGGGTGATCTCCTCGGGATCCTGGCCCTCGCGCTCGGCGAGCTCGGCGATCGGGACCAGCAGCGGCGGCCGGCTGGCGATCCGTAGCTTGCCGTCGACGGTCTCGGTCAGCTTTTCGAGCGCCCGCAGGCTGTCCTTGTTGCGCGCCTTGGCCACGTTCTTCTCGAGCCGGCGACGATCCTCCTTCGTCACCTTCGCTTCCCAGCGGCTGGCGATCTCGGCGAAGTCGAGGCGCGAGTACCAGACGTCCATCTCGGTCATCGTCGTGAACGTGGCCATCGCCCGCCGGTAATCGCCGACCGCGGCCAGCACCGCGACGCGCCGCTCGGCCGCCTTGAATCCACGGTCGCGGCCGCCGATCGCGACGCTGGCGGCGAGCCGCTTGAGGTCCCACTCGAACGGACCCGGCACGGTCTCGTCGAAGTCGTTGATGTCGAAGACGAGGCGGCGGTCGGGGGCCTGGAAGACGCCGAAGTTGGAGAGGTGGGCGTCGCCGCAGAGCTGCGCCCGCAGCCCCGTGTCCTGGCTCTGGGCGAGGTCGGCGGCCATGATCGCGGCGGCGCCGCGGTAGAAGGTGAAGGCCGAGGCGAGCATGCGCCCGTAGCGGACCGGGACCAGCCCGGGGACGCGCGTCCTGTCCTGCTCGGCGAGGACCGCGACCGGCCCGATCCGGTGCGGACCGGGCTCCCAGGCGGCCTGCGAGGAGCGCGGGGCGCGCTGGCGCGCCTCCTTTCCCGTTTTCCCGTTCTCGCTCACCGCCATCAGTCTGAACCTAGGACGCCTGCGCGGCGGCGACATCATCCGAAGCAGGTGATTCGCCGGGCGGAGAAATAGCAAGGGCCGCCCGGAGGCGGCCCTTGCCTGGTGCTTGGGAAACGAACTCGGAAACCGCGGCCGGGTGGGACAACGCCCGGTCTTCCTTCGCTCGCCGGTGCCCGGGGTGGATTCCGCCGGGCGCCCGAACCAGTGCGGCGCCTAGCGGCCCTGCACCTCCAGAGTCCCCTGAAGCATGTGACTCAAAATAGGACCACCTCCTTTCTCTGGTGAGTCAATTGAAGCAAACGCCGCAGTCGCGGATTCGCCGGCAGCTCGACCACGCCGACGGCATCGGGATTCGGGAGGAACGGCAAGGCGCTCAATAGGCTGAGCCCGATGGGTGACGCTCCCGAGCATGTCTTGCGCAACCGCGCCTTCTGGAACGAGCTGGCCGAGGAGTACGTGGCCGACGGCCACCGCAACTGGCTACAGGCCGAGCCGACCTGGGGCATCTGGAGCGTGCCGGAGGCGCAGCTCGGCGTCCTCCCCGCGGACCTCGACGGGATCGACTCGATCGAGCTCGGCTGCGGGACCGGCTACGTCTCCGCCTGGCTCGCCCGCCGCGGCGCCAGGCCGGTGGGGATCGACAACAGCGAAGCGCAGCTGGCCACCGCCAGGGAGCTGCAGGCGGAGTTCGGGGTCGAATTTCCCCTGCTGCACGGGAACGCCGAGGAGGTGCCCTTCCCGGACGCGAGCTTCGACCTGGCGATCTCCGAGTACGGGGCCAGCATCTGGTGCGACCCCTACCGCTGGATCCCGGAGGCCTCGCGGCTGCTGCGCCCTGGCGGCCGGCTGATCTTCCTCGTCAACAGCGTCTTCGCGATGCTCTGCTCCCCCGACGAGGAGGACGCTCCGGCCGAGGAGCGCCTGCTGCGCCCCTACTTCGGCATGCACCGCTTCGAATGGTCCGAGGACGACTCGGTCGAGTTCCACCTCCCCCACGGCGAGCTGATCGCGCTGCTGCGCGAGAACGACCTCCAGGTCGAGGAGCTGACCGAGGTGCGCCCGCCCGACGGATCGACCACCCGCTACCCGTACATCACCCTCGAGTGGGCGCAGCGCTGGCCCTGCGAGGAGGTCTGGAAGGCGCGGAAGGCGGAGCGCTAGTGTCCTGAGTCGTAAGTCGTGTGTCGCATCCGGCGAGTGGATCGCCGGCTGTGGCAAGGACGCAGGATGCAGCCTTTGCCGGTTGGCAAAGGCAA
>JADGPJ010000088.1 GCA_017882505.1 Solirubrobacterales bacterium
AGCGCCGACCGTTACCTGCTGCCGCGGCTGGAGATGCTCGCGAGCGATTCTCCGCGCGTCCTGCGACTCAAGCTCGCCACCGCGGGCTGGCCCGAACGCTGGCGGTTGCGAGTACTGCGCCGGCTCCGGGTCGCGCTCTAAAGCGGCGGCGGCGACCCGGAGCCGAGCCGTTCAGCCCAGGCGCTGTTCGAGCGCTTCGAGCTGAGCCCGCACCTGCTTCGGCAGGCTCTCGCCGAACCGGTCGAGGTGCTCGCGGACCTGGGGCAGCTGCGCCTTGACCCGGTCGACGTCGACGCTGAGCAGCTCCGCCATCGCCTCGTCGGAGATCTCGAGCCCCTCGGTGTTGATCCCGCCCTCCGCCGGCAGCAGCCCGACCGGAGTCTCAATCGCCTCGGCCGTGCCCTCGCAGCGGCGGAAGACCCACTCCAGGATGCGGCTGTTCTCGCCGAACCCGGGCCAGAGGAACTTGCCGTCGGCGTCTTTGCGGAACCAGTTGACGTAGAAGCAGCGCGGCAGGACGGCTCCCTCGCGTTCGCCGGCCTTGAGCCAGTGGCCGAAGTAGTCGGCCATGTTGTAGCCGCAGAAGGGCAGCATCGCCATCGGGTCGAAGCGCAGCTGGCCGACCGCGCCGGCCGCCGCCGCGGTCGTCTCCGAGGACATCGTCGCCCCCATGAAGACCGCGTGCTCCCAGTCGAAGGCTTCCTGGACCAGCGGCACCACGGTCGCCCGGCGGCCGCCGAAGAGGAAGGCGTCGATCGGCACTCCGGCCGGGTCCTCCCACTCGGGGGCGATCGAGGGGCACTGCGCGGCGGGGGTCGTGAAGCGGGCGTTCGGGTGCGCAGCGGGCGTCTCGGACTCGGGGGTCCAATCGTTGCCGTGCCAGTCGATCGCGTGGGCGGGCGCCTCACCGGTCATCCCCTCCCACCAGATGTCGCCGTCGTCGGTCTTGGCGCAGTTGGTGAAGATCGAGTTGCGCTCGATCGTGTCCATCGCGTTCGGGTTGGTCTTGTGGCTCGTGTTCGGAGCGACGCCGAAGAAGCCGGCCTCGGGGTTGACCGCGTAGAGGCGGCCGTCCTCGTGGAACTTCATCCAGGCGATGTCGTCGCCGATCGTCTCGACCTTCCAGTCGGGCAGGGTCGGGATCAGCATCGACAGGTTCGTCTTGCCGCAGGCCGACGGGAAGGCGCCGGTCACGTACTTGACGGTCCCCTCGGGCGAGGTGAGCTTGAGGATCAGCATGTGCTCGGCGAGCCAGCCTTCGTCGCGCGCCATCACCGAGGCGATCCGCAGCGCGAAACACTTCTTGCCGAGCAGGGCGTTGCCGCCGTAGCCGGAGCCGAAGGACCAGATTTCCCGCGTCTCCGGGTAGTGGACGATGTACTTGTTGTCCTCGTTGCAGGGCCAGGGGACGTCCTCGACGCCCTCGCCGAGCGGCATCCCGACCGAGTGCACGCAGGGGACGAACTCGCCGTCGGTGCCGAGCGCGTCGAGGGCAGCCTTGCCCATCCGGGTCATGATCCGCATCGAGGCGGCCACGTAGGCGGAATCGGTGAGCTGGACGCCGATTTCGGAGATGTGGGAGCCGATCGGGCCCATCGAGAACGGCACCACGTACATCGTGCGGCCCTTCATGCAGCCACCGAAGAGACCGTTCAGCTCCTGCCGCATCTCGGCCGGAGCGCGCCAGTTGTTCGTCGGGCCGGCGTCGGCCTCCCGCTCGGAGCAGATGAAGGTGCGGTCCTCGACCCTGGCGACGTCGGCCGGGTCGGAGAGGGCCAGATAGGAGTTCGGGCGCTTGGCGTCGGAGAGGCGCTCGAAGGTGCCGGCGTCGATCAGGGTCTGTGCCAGGGCGTCGTACTCCTCGGCGGACCCGTCGCACCAGTGGACGGAGTCGGGCTGGGTCAGCGCTGCTGTCTCACCGACCCACGCGAGCAGTTTGGCGTGGGTGGTCAGCGCGGGGGCCGAAGTCAGGTCGCTCATTCGCCTCTCTCTATTTGTTCTGTTTGAGACCGACCACGTCGAGGTCGGCTTCCGAGTTGCGGATCTTCAAGGTGATGGTTCCCTGCTTGCCATCGGTGTAGTCCAGGGAGCAGGTGAAGGTCGCTCCGGCAACCACCTTCTGATCGGTCGGGCAGTTGACGGCGGCGATTTTTTCATGGCGCGATTTTTCGAGACTCGCCTGGATCGTGTCCTCGGCCTTGCCGCTGTCGATGATCGTGTCGCCGCAGCCGATGGCGGCGAACGCTAGCGCAAGCAGGAGCGCCAATGCGCCCGAGAAGCGCCAGAGGTTCATCGGTTTGCTCTCACGAACTCTCCGAGCAGTATCCCAAGGACGGCGGAGGACCGCAATTACGGCTTAGGCATCCCTAATGTCGAGCGACCGATAGATTCACGCCGCTGATGAGGTTCTACGAGTTCGAGGCGCGGAAGATCGTCGAGCTGGCGGGGATTCCCGTCACCAAGTACGGCTTCTGCACGAGCGCCGAGCAGGCGCGCCAGGCCGCCGAGGAGATCGGGGGACCGGTCGTGGTCAAGTCGCAGGTGCTCAGCGGCGGCCGGATGAAGGCCGGCGGCGTCAAGTTCGCCGACACGTCCGAGGAGGCCGCGGCCCACGCCGAGGACATCCTGAAGCTCGAGATCAACGGCCAGATGCCGCGCGGCGTCCTCGTCGACCCAAAAGCCGACGTCAAGCAGGAGTACTACGCCAGCGTCGTCTGGGACGGGACCGCGAAGCGACCGCTGATGCTGTTCAGCGACATGGGCGGGATCGACATCGAGGAGGTCGCCGAGACCCACCCCGATCACGTCGGCCGCGGCCACCTCGCCAACCTCTTCCCGATCCCCGACTTCGAGGCCAAGCAGACGATCGCCGCGACCGGGGTGACCGGCTCGCAGCTGAACCGGGCGACGCCGATCCTCGCCCGCCTCGCCCGCCTCTTCCGCGAGTACGACATGACCCTGGCCGAGATCAACCCCCTGGCCGAGCTCACTGACGGCAGCTTCGTCGCCCTCGACGCCCACATGGAGATGGAGAACGAGGCGGTCGGCCGCCAGAAGGTCCTCCTGCGCAAGCAGCTCGAGATCGCCGAGGACGACACCCGCGAGACCTACGAGCCCTCCGACTTCGAGCGCAACGTGGCGGCGATCGACGCCGCCGACCACCGCGGCGTGATCCAGGGCAAGGACCACGGCTTCTCCGGCAACCTCGGCCTCGTGATCGGCGCCGGCGGCGGCTCGCTGACCCTCACCGACGCCGTCCGCAGCCAGGGCGGCAAGCCCGCCAACTACTCCGAGATCGGCGGCAACCCCTCCGTCGCCAAGGCCTGCGGCCTGGCCAAGGAGGTGCTGGAAAAGGACGGTGTCGAGAAGATCGCGGTGATGATGTCGATCGTCTCCAACACCCGCGTCGACATCGTCGCCCGCGGCGTCATCAAGGCCTGCCTGGAGCTCGGCAAGGACCCCGGCGAGACGATCGCGATCTTCCGCATCCCCGGCGCCTGGGAGGACGAGGGCTTCAAGATTCTCGAGCGCTACGGGGTCGAGTACTGCGACCGCTCGGTCTCCCTCTGGGAGGCCGCCGGCCGCGCCGTCGCCAAGGTCCAGGGGGCAGCCGCGTGAGCATCCTCCTCAACAAGGACACGACCTTCATCGTCCAGGGGATCACCGGGCGCGAGGCGGTCAACCTGACCCGCGAGTGCCTCGACTACGGCTCCAAGGTCGTCGGCGGCGTCACCCCGGGCCGCAAGGGCCGCGACGTCCACGGCGTGCCGGTCTTCGACACCGTCGCCCAGGCGGTCGAGAACCACGGCGGCCCGATCGACGGCTCCGTCGTCACCGTCCCCCCCGCCTTCACCAAAGACGCCGTCTTCGAGGCGATCCTCAACGGGATCAAGCTGATCGTGATCGTCACCGAGCGCATCCCCCGCGCCGACGTCGCCCAGATGGTCGAGCTGGCGGAGATGGAGGGGGCGCGGATCATCGGCCCCAACTGCCTCGGCCTGATCGTCCCCGGAGTCTGCAAGATGGGCGGCATCGGCGGCCCCGCCAAAGACGCCGCCAAGGCCTACGCCCCCGGCCCGGTCGGGGTGATGAGCCGCTCGGGCGGGATGACCACCGAGATCTCCTCCTCGCTGACCCAGGCCGGCCTCGGCGTCTCGACCGCGGTCTCGATCGGCGGCGACGCGATCATCGGCTCCGCCTACGCCGAGCTGATGCCCTACTTCGAGGCCGACGAGGAGACGAAGGCGATCGTCATCTACACCGAGCCCGGCGGCCGCATGGAGGCCCAGCTCTCCGAATGGGTCAAGGACAACGACAGCCGCCTCCCGATCGTCGCCTTCATGGCCGGCAAGTTCATGGACGACGAGGAGATGAAGGGGATGAGCTTCGGCCACGCAGGAACTATTGTCGAGGGGGTAGAGGACACGGCGACGGAGAAGATCGCCCGCCTCGAAGCCGCCGGCATCCGCGTCGTCGAGCGGATCGACGAGATCCCAGACGCGGTCAAGCAGAAGCTGGGGGCCGCCGCCTGATGGCCGAGAAGCTGAACAAGGTCTTCATCGACGTCGAGGTCGACGCCTCCGTCGCCGGCGATACCGCCCTGGCGGCGAAGCTCGAGGAAGTCTGCCCCGTCAACATCTTCAAGGCCGGATCCGCCGGGGTCGAGGTCGTCGAGGAGAACCTCGACGAGTGCGTCC
Source organism: Solirubrobacterales bacterium (assembly GCA_017882505.1). GTDB lineage: Bacteria > Actinomycetota > Thermoleophilia > Solirubrobacterales > 70-9 > VAYN01. The sequence goes on from JADGPJ010000088.1 coordinate 4,698, forward strand.
TCTGCAAGCTCTGCCTCGAAGCCGCACCCGCGGGCACCGTGCACGTCAAGAAGCTCTACGACGACACCGAGCTCTCCTAGCCGGCGTTCAGCCACTCGGCGAGGAAAGGCTCGGCGATGCGGTAGGCGCCGCCCTCCCCGATCACGATCTCCCGTCGCTCGAGCGCGGCCAGCGCCTTCTGCACGTTGGTCGCCGGCGGCAAGCCATGGCGGCCACGGTATTCGGACCTGAAGGGGTGGCCGGGCTCCCGCGCCAGCGCCTGCAGAACCAGCCTCTGCACTCTCGACGCCTCCTCCCAGAGCAGGCTGAAGTGGGCGTGCTCGGAACGCAGGACGGCGCCGAGCGCGTGCCTCAGCCGCTCGGCCGAGGTCTCCTCGCCGCGGGGCGTCTGCTCCCAGAGCGCGTAGCAGAGCTCCTGCGTCGCGTAGGGGTGCCCGCCGGTGCGCTCCAGGACCTCCGCGACCGCCGCCGCGCCGACCGTCCTTCCCGTCGCCTCGAAACGGTCGGCGATGAACGCTTCGAACGGCGCCGGCTCGATCGTGCCCAGCTCGATCGACTTGGCGCTGCGCCAGAACGGCTCGTTCTCGTCGTTGAAGATCCGCTCCATCACGTGGCGCTTGCTGCCCAGGTAGAGGTGGGCGACCTCGGGCTGCTGCTGGAAGACGGCGCGCATCAGGTTCGGCAGGCGAGCATCGATCTCGACGACCTCCTGGAACTCGTCGATGACGAGGGCGGTGCGGCGGTTCCTGGCGCCGCCCAGCTCGGCCGGGAGCTGGAGGAGCCGCTCCAGGGTCGCGTCGACGTCGGCGGGCTCCTGACCGATCGCGAAGCTGAACGAGAACGAGCCGTCCTGCGGATCGACGGTCACCGTCGGCTGGATCCGCAGGCCGCGGAACGGGGCAAGCGCCCGCTCTCGGACCCGCTCCAAGGGTGAGGCGATCTGCTCGAAGATCGTCGCCGCCAGCGCGGCGGCGAGCCGCTCCTTGCTCGGGGTGGTCATCAGGTCGACCTGGGCGACCAGAACGCCCTCCGCCGAGAGCGCCTGGACCGCGCTCCAGGCGAGCGAGGACTTGCCGAAGCGACGGGGGGCGAAGATCACCACATCCTGGCCGTTGCGAACGTCGCTGACCAGCTCCCTTCGCTCCTGCTCGCGATCGGCGAAGGACTCGTCCAGCGCCAGCGCCCCGAAGCGGAAGGGATTGACCGGAGGATTCTTCATACTGCTCGGTATTATACCAAAAAGTATGACGACCGCTCGTCCGCCTCCGAGCCGCCCATCTGAGACATATACCCTTTAGTATAATACCTACCGGTATAAGTCGACCGAAGCGTGCGATCCGTCACACTGCGCGTTTTGGCAATTTATAGTCGGGTAACCTCTACACTGATGAATGCAACGTCACCACGTTCGCGCCTCTCCCGCGACGACCGGATGGAGCAGACGCTCGGCGTCGCTCACGTCCTCTTCGCCGAGCACGGCTACGCCTCGGTGACGATGGATGAGATCGCGACGGCGGTCGGGGTCACCAAGCCGCTCCTCTACAACTACTTCGGCAACAAGGAGCGGCTCTACATCGCCTGCATGGAACGCGCTGGCGACTCGTTGACGGCGACGGTCGCCGAGGCGGTCGCCGCCACCGCCAGCCCCGGCGACGCCCTCGGCGCCGGCATCCACGCCTTCTTCTCCTTCCTCGACAGCGACCGCGCCGCCTGGGCGGTCCTCTTCGACGAGACCCTGCCACGCGGCGGCGAGGTCGCCGACCGGATCGCCGCGTACCGCTGGCGAATTGCCGAGCTGGTCTCGGGATCGATGCTGGCGCAGCTGCCGGAGGACCGTCGCGACGACGCCCGGGTCAAAGTCGAGGCGCTCTCCATCGCCCTGCTCGGCGCCGCCGAGGCGCTGGCTCGCTGGTGGCTGCGAACCGAGGCGCTCAGCGCCGACGCCGTCGCCGAGTTGCTGATCTCGACCGTCGAGCCGGGACTCCGCGCCCGCTCGGCCCCCCAACGCTTCCCGCACCCCCAAGGAAAGACGAGCTAGATGAACACCGAGACCCGCCGGGTCGCCGTCGTCGGCGGCAACCGGATCCCCTTCGCGCGCTCCGACAGCGCCTACGCGCATGCCTCCAACCAGGACATGCTCACCGCCGCACTCGACGGCCTGGTCGACCGCTTCGGCCTCGAGGGCGAGGTGCTCGGCGAGGTCGCCGGCGGTGCCGTCCTCAAGCACTCCCACGACCGCGACCTCGCCCGCGAGAGCGTGCTCAGCACGCGGCTGGCGCCGGAGACCCCCGCCTACGACGTCCAGCAGGCCTGCGGCACCGGGCTGGAGACGACGATCCTGGTCGCCAACAAGATCGCCCTCGGCCAGATCGACTCCGGGATCGCCTGCGGCGCCGATACCACCTCCGACGCCCCGATCGCGCTCAACGAGGAGCTGCGGGCGACGCTCCTGGAGGCCAACCGCCAGCGCTCGACCGCCGGCAAGCTGCGTGCGCTGACCGGCTTCAGGCCGGGCCACATCGTCCCCTCCGTCCCCCGCAACGAGGAGCCGCGCACCGGCCTCTCGATGGGCGAGCACTGCGCGGTCATGGCCACCGAGTGGGAGATCGGCCGGCTCGAGCAGGACGAGCTAACGGTCGCCAGCCACCAGCACCTCGCCGCCGCCTACGAGCGCGGCTTCTTCGACGACCTGATCACCCCCTATCTCGGCCTCGACCGCGACCAGAACCTGCGGCCGGACTCCAGCCTCGAGAAGCTGGCGAAGCTGAAGCCGGTCTTCGGCGGCCCCGAGGGGACGATGACCGCCGCCAACTCGACCCCGCTCAGCGACGGCGCCTCGGCGGTGCTGCTCGCCTCCGAGGAGTGGGCGAAGGAGCGCGGCCTGCCGATCCTCGCCTACGTCACCGAGGCGCAGACCGCCGCCGTCGACCACGTCCACAAGCGCGAAGGGCTGCTGATGGCGCCCGCCTACGCGATGCCGAAGATGCTCGACCGCGCCGGCCTCGGCCTCCAGGACTTCGACTACTACGAGATCCACGAGGCCTTCGCCGCCCAGGTGCTCTGCACCCTGAAGGCCTGGGAGGACCCGGCCTTCTGCAAGCAGAAGCTCGGCCGCAAAGAGCCGCTCGGCTCGATCGACCGCGCCAAGCTCAACGTCAACGGCGGCTCGCTCGCCACGGCGCACCCGTTCGCCGCCACCGGCGGCCGGATCGTCGCCGGCCTCGCCAAGCAGCTGCACGAAGACGGCAAGGGTCGCGGCGCGATCAGCATCTGCGCCGCCGGCGGCCAGGGCGTCGTCGCGATCCTCGAAGGGCCGGAGTCATGAGCGACCGCTACTCGCAGCTGGTCAACGCGCCGGTCATCTCGACGATCGCCAAGCAGCTCGGACTGCCGCAACCGGTGGAGCTGGACCGCTACCGCCCCGGAGCGCCCGTCGTCTCCGGTCCGGTGCTCTCCGGCGCCGCTCCGGGCGGTCGCCTCGCGAAGGCGCTCGCCGCCTTCCTCGACCGGATCAAGGCCGAACGGGCCGGCGCCGAGGGACCCGTCAAGGCGCTCGTCTTCGACGCCACCGGGATCGCCGACTCGACCGAGCTGGTCGAGCTGCAGCGCTTCTTCTATCCGGCGGTCGGCCGGATGCAGCGCAGCGGCCGTGTCGTCGTCCTCGGGA
>JADGPJ010000089.1 GCA_017882505.1 Solirubrobacterales bacterium
CGGCCGGATGCCGCCGGTCACCCCCATCACCAGAGAGATCTGCAGCGGCTCCTCGAGCAGGCCCATGTCGATCAGCGGGTCGAGGTTGGCGACGTGGCCAGCGTCGAAGCACTCGTGCTCGGGCTTGATCCCGAGCTCGCGCATCTCGGTCAGGAACTCGACGATCGTGTCAAAGCTGTTCTCGAAGACGGTCTTGAAGACGAAGTCCTTGCGCCGTTTGGAGTACTTGGCGTAGTTCATCGAGCTCATGTTCAGCGCCGCGACGTCGGGTCGCAGCGCCCGCAAGTACTCCAGCCGCTTCTCGATCGAGATCCCGATCGCCCCGGTCGAGTAGTTGACGATGACGTCGCCGACCTCGGCCAGAATCGCCTCGGTGATCGCCTTGAAGTCCTCGATCTCGTACGACGGCGTGCCGTCCGGTTTGCGGGCGTGGATATGGATCTGCGAGGCGCCCTCGTCGACCGCCCGCCGCGCCTCGGCCGCGTACTCCGCGGGCGTGTAGGGGATCGCCGGGCACTGGTCGCGGTTGGCGAGCACGCCGCTGATCGAGCAGGTGATGACTACGGGGTCCTCAAATTTGCTCATCTTTCAACCTTTCCCGGGGCGCGAACCCCGAGATGCGCCGGTTTGCAGCGTCCTGGGCTCATACGGGCATCACTCCATGGCGTTTGCGCGGCTTGTCGACCTGCTTGTTCTTCGCCATCCGCAGAGCGCCGATGATCGTCGGGCGAGTCTCGCGGGGGTCGATGACGTCGTCGATCACGGCGTTGCCGGCGGCGATGTAGGGGTCGATCTGCTGGCGAACCGCGTTCAGCATCGCCTCGCGGGTCGCCTCCGGATCGTCGGCCGCCTCGATCGCGGAGCGGCCGATGATTTCGACCGCGCCCTCGGCGCCCATCACCGAGATCTCGGCGTCGGGCCAGGCGACGATCAGGTCCGGCTCGTAGGCCTTGCCGCACATCACGTAGTAGCCGGCGCCGTAGGCCTTGCGGATCACGACGGTCACCTTGGGCACCGTGGCGCGGCTGACCGCGTAGAGCATCTTGGCGCCGTGGCGAATGATCCCGGCGTGCTCGACCTTGGCTCCGACCATGAAGCCGGGCACGTCCTGGAGGAAGACGAGCGGGATGTTGAAGGCGTCGCAGAGGTTGATGAAGCGCGCCGCCTTGTCAGCCGAGTCGTTGTCGAGGATCCCGGCCAGGTGCTTGGGCTGGTTGGCGACGATCCCGACCGGCTGGCCGCCGAAGCGCGCGAAGCAGGTGATCAGCGTCCGCGCGAAACGGGGCTTGATGTCGAACCACTCGCCGTCGTCGACGATCTCGCGGATCACGTCGTACATGTCGTAGGGCTTGCGCGAGGACTCGGGGACGATCTCCATCAACTTCTCCGACATCCGCTCGTCGAGGTCGGTGGCCTCCAGCACCGGCGGCTTCTCGTCGCAGTTGGCGGGGAAGTAGGAGAGGTAGTGCTTGATCGCGTCAATGCACTCCTCGTCGTCGGCGACCTCGAGGTCACCCACCCCCGATTTGCGGCAGTGGACCTTGGCGCCGCCGAGCTCCTCCATCGAGATGTCCTCGCCGGTCACGGCTTTGGTCAGGTGCGGGCCGGCGAGCGCCATCGCTCCCTGGCCCGAGACCATCGGCACGAAATCCGAGAGCGCCGGGATGTAGGCGGTGCCGGCGGCGCAGGGGCCCATCATCGCCGCGACCATCGGGACCACGCCCGACATTTCGACCTCCTCGCGGAAGAGCTGGCCCGAGCCGGCGAAGAGCGAGCCGGTCGCCTCCTGGATGCGGGCGCCGGCGGAGTCGAGCAGCCAGATGAACGGCATCCGCTTGCTCAGCGCCATCTCGCGCAGGCGGCCGACCTTGAGCTCGCCGGTCATCCCCATCGAGCCGGCCATCACGGTGAAGTCGTAGGCGGCGATGCAGCAGGCGCGACCGTCGATGTCGCCCCAGCCGGTGACGACGCCGTCGGCGGGCGCGTCGACGTCGTCCATCGCCCGCTGGGCGAAATGCGGGCGGCCGTGGATCCCCAGCTCGACGAAGGTCCCGTCGTCGACGAGGAGGTCGAGGCGCTCGCGGGCGGTGAGCTTGCCGCGCTCGTGCTGCTTGGCGATCTTCTCCTCGCCGCCGCCCAGCTTCGCCTTCTCGCGACGCTGGTGCAGCTGCTCGGTCAGGTCGGTGAGCGAGGCGGTGCCCGGGAGCAGGTGCTGGTCGGACTCAGTCAACTATCTGCCTTTCCACTGCGGATCGCGCTTCTCGAAGAATGCGGTTACGCCCTCGACGATGTCCTCGGTCGTGAAGGTGAGGGAGAGCTGGGAACGCAGGTAGTCGAGCGCGTCGTCGAGCGCCATGTCCTGCTGGCGGTACATCGCGTCGTGGCCGATGCGCATCAGCAGCGGGCTCTTGGAGGCGAGCTTGCCCGCCCAGTCGGCGACGGCGGCGTCGAACTCGCCGGCCGCGACGACCTTGTTGGCGAGCCCGAACTCGACCGCCTGCTCGGCACTCAAGCGCTCGCCCAGCAGCATCATCTCGTTGACCTTCTTACGCGGGACGTTGCGGTAGATGACCGCCATGATCATGTAGGGGAAGGCGCCGACGTTGATCTCCGGCGTGCCGAAGGTCGCCCCCTCTTTGGCGATCAGCAAGTCGCATGAGAGCGCCAGGCCCATCCCCCCCGCCAGCACGTGGCCGTTGGCCGCGCAGAGCGAGGGCTTGCCGAGCCGCGGCATCAGCCGGAAGAAGTCAAGGAAGAGGTCGGAGGCGAAGTGCTTTTCGACCAGCGACGCCTCGGCGGCGAAACCGCCGAGGTCGGCCCCGGCGCAGAAGACCTTGTCGCCGGCACCGGTGAGGACGACGGCGCGGACCGCCTCGGAATCGCGCGCCTCTTCCATCGCCGCGACCAGCTCGGTCAGCATCTGGCCGCTGAGCATGTTGCGCTTCTCGGGGTTGTTCAGCGTCACCGTGGCGACGCCGTCGGCGACCTCGTAGGCGACCTGCTCATAGCTTCCCTGGCTCATCGGATCGGCAACCATATCCGACTCCGTCGAAAGTGGAAAGTGCTACTGTCCACTCGCTTTCAGGGGACCCGTCTGGCCGCCCTGACTCAACCGACGAAACGAGGAGAGAGACCTGTGGCGACCGCGACCGACGGCTCCAGCGTCATCAAGCCCGATCACGCAGCAGGGCGCAAGCACTTCATCTTCAGCCAGGAGCACGAAGACCTGCGCGAGTCGATGCAGTCATGGGTCCAGAAGGAGCTCTGGCCCCACCGCAACGAGTGGGAGGACACCTACTGGCCGACCTCGGCGATGAAGCGCGCCGGCGAGCTCGGCTTCCTCGGCCTCTGCTTCCCGGAGGAGTACGGCGGCCAGGGCGGCGACTACTTCTACTCGCTGGTCCGGGCCGAGTGCATGAGCTACTCGGGCTCCGGCGGCACCAACATGGGCTTCGCGGTCCAGAGCGACATGGTCCTGCCCCCGATCCACCTGCTCGGGACCGAGGCACAGAAGAAGAAGTACCTCGAACCGGGCCTGAAAGGCGAGAAGATCGGCAGCCTCGGGATCACCGAGCCGGGCGCCGGCTCCGACGTCGCCGGGATCCGCACCACGGCGATCCGCGACGGCGACGAGTACGTCATCAACGGCTCCAAGACCTTCATCACCAACGGCCCGCGCGCCGACTTCATCGTCCTCGTCTGCAAGACCGATCCGAACGAGCGCCACGCCGGCATCACCCTCTTCGTCGTCGACCTGCGCGACGAGAACGGCGACCACGTCCCCGGCTTCACCGTCTCCGCCGAGCTGGAGAAGATGGGGATGCACGCCTCCGACACCGGTGAGCTCGCCTTCGAGGACGTCCGCGTCCCCGCCGACGCCGTCCTCGGCGAGGTCGGCAAGGGCTTCTACCACATCGCCTGGGAGCTCCAGGGCGAGCGCCTGGTCGCCGCCGCGGGCTGCCACGCCGGCGCCGAACGGATGATGGAGAAGACCCTCGAGTACGCCAAGGAGCGCGAAGCATTCGGCCGCCCGATCGGCAAGTTCCAGGCGATCCGCCACAAGTTCGCCGAGATGGCGACGAAGACCGAGGCGGCGAAGCAGTTCACCTACTCGACCGCCTGGCGCTTCGCCAACGGCGAGTACCCGGTTCGCGAGATCACGATGGCGAAGCTCTACGCCTCCCGCATCTGCTGCGAGGTCGCCGACGACTGCGTCCAGATCCTCGGCGGCTACGGCTACATGAAGGAGTACGAGATCGAGCGCGCCTATCGCGACGTCCGCCTCAACCGGATCGGCGCCGGCACCGACGAGGTGATGCTCGACGTGATCGGGCGGAGCTACGGCCTGTAGGCGCCGGTACGGCTAGTGGCTGCTGACCAGGATCGAGGCGATCACGCCCGCCATCCCGATCATCAGCCCGGCCGCCGTAGCCGTTGAGACCGCAGACAATACACCTCGTTCCTGACAATTGACGGTCGTCAAAGACACCGGGCAGCGAAGCGTCCTCCCGCCCTTCGGCGAGGAGCACGAGGAGCTGCGGCAGACCGTCAGCCGCTTCGTCGCCAAGGAGATCGCGCCCAACGTCGACGAGTGGGAGACGGCGCGGGAGTTCCCCCGCGACCTCTACCGGCGCTGCGCCGAGCTCGGCTTCCTCGGGCTGAAGTACCCCGAGGAGTACGGCGGCCAGGGCGGCGACCACCTGCACGACGCGATCTGGGTCGAGGAGCTGGCCCGCTCCGGCGGCTCAGGGGGCGTCGCCGCCGGCCTCAACGCCCACGCCTCGATCGCGATGCCGCCCATCTTCAACTTCGGCACCGAGGAGCAGAAGCAGCGCTGGCTGGTGCCGGGAATCGCCGGCGAGAAGATCGGCGCGCTCGGGATCACCGAGCCCGGCGCCGGCTCCGACGTCGCCGGCATCACCACCAAGGCCGAGCGCGTCGACGGCGGCTACGTCGTCAACGGCTCCAAGACCTTCATCACCAACGGTGTCCGCGCCGACTTCCTCGTCTGCGCCTGCAAGACGACCCAGGAAGGCGGCCACGGCGGCATCTCCTTCCTCGTCCTCGAGCGCGAGATGCCCGGGTACGAGGTGTCGCGGAAGCTGGAGAAGATGGGCTGGCACTCATCCGACACCGGCGAGCTCGCCTTCACCGACGTCGCGGTGCCGGCGGAGAACCTGCTCGGCGAGGAGAACGGCGGCTTCAAGCTGATCATGGCCAACTTCGCCTGGGAGCGGCTGCTGATGGCGATCGGCGCCGTCGGCGCGATGCAGCGCCTGATCGAGATCACCGTCGCCTACGCCCTCGAGCGCGAAGCCTTCGGCCGCCCGATCGGCAAGTTCCAGGCGATCCGCCACCACGTCGCCGAGATGGCGACCAAGGCCGAGGCCGCCCGCGCCCTCACCTACAACGCCCTCCGCCTCTTCCACACCGGCCAGGACTGCATCCGCGACGTCAGCATGGCCAAGCTCGTCACCCAGCGCGCCGTGCTCGAGATCGCCGACCAGTCCCTCCAGATCCACGGCGGCTACGGCTACATGCGCGAGTACGGCATCGAGCGCGCCGTCCGCGACGCCCGTCTCGGCCCGATCGGCGGCGGCACCGACGAGGTGATGAAGGAGATCCTCGGGAAGCAGATGGGGCTCTAGCGAAAAGGTCGGTCCGCGCCTAGTGGCGCGGACCGGCGTCGCATTCATGCGACTTGCCGCGGCCGGGGCCGCCGTTGCAGTAGTCGAAACCGGTGCCGCCGTAGAGCTGGTCGGCATTGGCGCCGCCGTAGAGGCGGTCGTTGCCGCCTTCGCCGTGGCAGCCGTCGTGTCCCGGCCCCATCCTGCAGATGTCGTTGCCGGGGCCGCCCCAGCAGCCGTCGCTGCCGTCCTGCGTTTCGCAGTAGTCGTTGCCGCCATCGCCGACGCAGTCGCTGTTCTTCTCACCGGTGACGCAGACGTCGTTGCCACCGCCGCCGATGCAGCGGTTGCGCCGCGAGCCCTGCGAGTAACAGGTGTCCGCCTCGGCGTTGCCGATCATCTTGTCCGAGCCGGAGCCGAGATAGGCGGTGACCGGGACGGGCATCGGGTCGGCGACGTCGACGAAGTCCCCCGACGGGCCCATGTTGAGTTCGATCGCGTCGGCTCCCGAGAGCTTGCAGACGGCGACCATACGGTCACCGGAGAGGTGGCAGCCCTTCGGGTGGGTCCCCGCCATCTTGCCCTCGACGACGACGTTGCTCCCCCGCGTGGTCAGGGTCAGGTGGCTGCCCGAGGCGGCCCCGTAGATGACGATCTGGCCAGCGGGCGACGCGACGCTCGGGGCCACGAGGAGGGCCAGGAGAGCGAGCGAGGAAACGAGGAAACGGCGGCCAAGGCGAATCGGCATGTGAAGGGATGCTAATGATCTGCCAAGACGGACGACGTACCCTCACCCCACGGATGAGGGGGTCGCGCACGAATTGGAGGGAAAAGTTGGTCTATCTGCTGCGGCATGGAGACGCCGAGGACGGAGGCGGCGGCGACGACGCCCGGCGGTTGACCGCCAAGGGGGAGCGGCAGGCGCGGGCCGCCGGACGGGCGCTGGCGGCGCTCGACGCCGGTATCGACGCCTGCCTCGCGAGCCCGAAGGTCCGCGCCGCCGAGACGGCGCGGCTCGCCTGCAAATGGCTCGACCTCGAGCCCGAGACCGCCGCCGAGCTGCGTGGCGGCGGCTTCGACGCCCTCTCGCTCGCCGCCGGCCGGGGCGACATCCTCCTCGTCGGCCACGAGCCCGACTTCTCCGACGAGGTCGCCCGGCTCACCGGCGCCCGCGCGAAGCTGCGCAAGGGCGGCCTGGCGATCGTCGACGGCTCGACCCTGGTGGCGCTGCTGCGGCCAGCCGACCTGAAGGCGATCGGCGCCGGCGGGAGCTAGGCGGAGTCCTCCTCGGCGGCGGTTCGCTCGGCCAGCCGCTTCAGCTGGCAGAGCCAGCGAAAGGTCGCCGCCGCCGGCGTCGCCACGTCGACCGCCCGGAACGTCGCCACCTCGGGCGCGACGAGAAGGCGAGCTGCTGGGGGACCGAGCTCCAGGGCAAGGAGGAGCTCGAACGGTGGCTGCAGCGGTTCGCGGACGCCGGGATCCAGATCAGTCCCGACGAGGTGATCCTGCAGGGCTTCCCCTGGAGGCAGACGATCTGCGTCCGTGGAACCGACCATCTCGATTCCCCCGAGGGCGAGCGGGTCTACGAGAACCGCTATGTGATCTGGGGCAGGGTTCAGGTCAGGGTGATCAGGCCGCGCAGCAGCAGCAGGACGCCGATCACGACCGCTCCGTTGGCGGCCACCCGGCGGCCGTTTCGCCCCAGCCAGTCGCGGAAGCGGACGACGGCGTCCTGGGTCCAGTCGGGCGCCACCGCGTAGCCGACCAGCGGCAGCTCGAGCAGCATCTGCTGCATGATGCAGAAGCCGATCACCAGCAGCGCCGTCGGCAAAGTCGCCCAGTCGAGCCTCGCCATCCGGTCGAGCGCAGCGAGGTAGGAGACCCCCGGGAAGGTGAGGACGACGCCGACAGCGAAGGTGATCCGGGCCGATCCCCTGCCCAGCATCCGTTCCGGCAGGGACTGCTTCTTCTCCCCCGCCTTCTCTTCCTTGCGCCGTTGCCGCCGTTCGCGCAGCTCCGCGGCGCGCCCGGTTTTCAGCACGAAGCCGACGATCAGCGCGATCAACCCGACGACGATGTCCTCGAGCGGGCTGAGGGTGTGGCGGGCAGATTCGACGCCGCCGGACCCGTGCAGGGAGAAGACGATCAGCATCCCCAGCGAGATGCTGGTCAGGTAGGCGCCGAGCAGGTAGCCGATCATCAGCTTCTTCGGGCTCGGCAGCAGCAGCATCACCGTCACCGCCGCCAGCAGCGTCGGGTTGAACATCGCCAAGAGCGCCAGCCCGAAGATGCTCCCGAGATCGCCCACGCGGGCATTCTGACTGGAATACTCGACCTGTGAGGCAGCGCGTCAGCCTGATCACCCTCGGCGTCTCCGACCTCGGACGCGCCCGGAGCTTCTACGAAGCGCTCGGCTGGACCAGCGAGGCCGAGCCCGGTGCCGACGTCGTCTTCTTCCAGGCCGGCGACATGGTCCTCGCGCTCTGGGACCGCGCCAAGCTGGCCGAGGACAGCATGGTCGAGGACTCTCGGGGCTGGGGAGGCGTGGGGCTGGCCCTCAACCTCGGCTCGCCCGCGGAAGTCGACGCGGCGATCGAGGAAGCTCGCGCCGCCGGCGCCAGGATCGGCCGCGAGCCGGCCGAGACCTTCTGGGGCGGCTACAGCGGCTACTTTAGCGACCCGGACGGTCACTACTGGGAAGTGGCCTGGGGATCGGCGGC
>JADGPJ010000090.1 GCA_017882505.1 Solirubrobacterales bacterium
CGCGGCGATCGCCCGCCGCAGCGGCCCGTTCATGCCGCCACCGCCGCGGGAAGCGTCGGCGAGGCCTCGTGGACGACACCGTCGCGCAGCTCGAGGACGCGGTCGGCGCGCCGGGCCAGCTCGGGACGGTGGGCGACCAGCAGCGCCGTGCGGCCGGACGCCAGGCGCTCGATCGCCGCGGCGACCGCGAGCTCGGTCTCCTCGTCGAGGTGCGCGGTCGGCTCGTCGAGCAGCAGCAGGGGGGCGTCGCAGAGGAAGGCGCGGGCGAGCGCGACGCGCTGGGCCTGGCCGGCCGAGAGCCGGCGCCCGCTCTCGCCGATCGGCGTCGCCATCCCTTCGGGCAGCTCGCCGACGACGTCGAGCAGTCCCGCTTCCTGGGCGGCGGCGAGGACGCCCCGGTCGGAGGCTTCCGGCCGCGAGAGCCGCACGTTCTCGGCGACCGTGCCGGCGAAGATCGTCGGCCGCTGGGGCACCCAGGCGACCTGGCGCCGCCAGGCCGCCGGATCGACGTCGCGCAGGTCGGTGCCCCCGCAGGAGATCGTCCCGGCGCCCGGTTCGGCCAAGCGCAGCAGCAGCGACAGCAGGGTCGTCTTGCCGCCGCCGCTGGGGCCGATCAGGGCGACGGTCTCGCCCGGCTCAAGCTCGAGGTCGACGCCCCGCAGGACCTCTTCGCGACCGGGGTGGGAGAAGCGCAGCCCGGACACGGCGACCGGCGAGCGCCCGGGGTCCGGCGCCGCCACCGCGAGGGCGGGCGCCGTCACGGCCGCCGGCTGGTCGAGCACCTCGAAGATCCGTTCGGCGCTCGCCATCCCGTCGGCGCTGGCGTGGAACTGGGCGCCGAGGCGGCGCAGCGGCATGTACAGCTCGGGGGCGAGGATCAGCACCGTCAGGCCCGCGGTGAGGCCGAGCGCGCCTTCGGCGAGCTGGATCCCGACCGTGGCCGCGACGAGCGCGACGCCGATCATCGCCAGCAGCTCCAGCACCAGGGCCGAGAGGAAGCCGATCCGCAGGGTCGCCATCGTCTCGCGCCGGTAGCTGTCGCCGGCGGCGGCGATCGAGCGCCCCTGCGTCTCGGCGAGGCCGTGGGCGCGCAGCGTCTCGAGGCCGCCGACGAGGTCGAGGAAGCGGGCGCTGAGCCGCGAGAGGCGGCGCCAGCGGCGCCGGGTGGAGCGCTCCGCCAGGCGCCCGATCAGGATCATGAAGACGGGGATCAACGGCGCCGTGATCGCCAGGATCGCCGCCGCCTCCCAGTCGCGCGGGAAGGTCCAGGCGAGGATGAAGAGCGGCGCCAGGACGGCGAGCACCGCCTGCGGCAGGTAGCGGGCGAAATACGCCTCGAGCGCGTCGACCCCCTGCACGGCGGCGGCGGCGAGCTCACCGGAGCGCTCGGACTGCAGCGCCCCCGGCCGGATCAGCAGCAGGTGGCGGACGAGCCTCGAGCGCAGCTCGCCCATCACCCGCGCCGCCCCGATCCGCCCCGTCGCCTCGAAGCCGGCGTCGACGAGACCGCGGGCGAGCGAGATCGCAACGAGCCAGATCAGCTGTGGCGCCAGCGCCGCCACCGAGTCGCCACCGAGGAAGGCGCCGACGATCACCTCGGCCAGCAGCGTCGCCTGGGCGACGATCAGCGCTGTGGCCAACAGCCCCAAACCGGCGGTGCTCGCCAGGTGCAGCCGGGCGGCGCGGCTGGTCCGGGTCAGGCGGCGCTGCGTCTCGCGCGCCCGCGACCTAGCTTCCGGGTCCTGCTGGCTCGGGCGGCCGCTCACCGGGGTGCTCCCCTCTTGCCTTGTCGATCAGGTCCAGCGGCGTCCTCACCTCGCCGAAGTCCTCGGCCGAGACGCGGTGGCGGAACACCCAGTAGGTCCAGGCCTGGTAGACGAGGACCACCGGCACCAGCAGCACCGCGACCACCGTCATCACCGTCAGCGTGTAGCTCGAGGAGGCCGAGACGTTGAGCGTCATGTCGAAGGCGCTCGAGGTGCTGGAGACCATCGTGTGGGGGAAGAGATCGACGAAGAGGGCGAGGAAGAAGGTGAGGATCGCGGCGCCGGTGGCGGCGAAGGCGCGGGCCGGGTTGCGGTCGGCGAGGATCGCGGCGGCGATCAGCGCCAGGGCCGAGACCGCGGCGAGGATCGCCGAGCCGGCGTCGACGCCGCCGCGGTGAGAGGCGACGGTCCAGGTCAGGAAGGCGATGCCGACGACGGCGGTGACCGGCGCAACCGTCGCCGCGATCCGCTTCGCCCGCTTGCCGATCTCGCCGGTCGTCCGCAGGTTGAGGAAGATCGCACCGTGGGTGAGGAAGAGCGTCAGCGTCGCCAGCCCGCCGAGCAGCGCGTAGGGGTTGAGCAGGTCGAAGAGGGTGCCGGTGTACTCGTGGTGGGCGTCGATCGGGACGCCGTGGACGATGTTGGCCCAGCCGACGCCCCAGAGCAGCGCCGGCATGAAGCTGCCGAAGATCAGCGCCCACTCCCAGCGGCTGCGCCAGCTGTCGGAGTCGATTTTCCCCCAGAACTCGAAGGAGACGTTGCGGACGATCAGCCCGACCAGGATCAGGAAGAGGGCCAGGTAGAAGCCCGAGAAGAGCGTCGCGTACCACTGCGGGAAGGCGGCGAAGGTGGCGCCGCCGGCGACCAGCAGCCAGACCTCGTTGCCGTCCCAGATCGGGCCGATCGTGTGCAGCACGGCCCGCCGCTCCTCCTTGTCGTGGGCGACGGCGCGGATCAGCATCCCGACCCCGAAGTCGAACCCCTCGAGCAGGAAGTAGCCGAGCCAGAGGATCGAGATCAGGACGAACCAGACGACCTGGAGTGCGGTGTAGGCGTCCATGGTCAGTAGGCGAGGGCCAGCTCCTGGCCCGGCTCCTCGGCTTTGCCCGCCTCGACCGGGCCTTTCTTCACGGTCTTGAGGAAGACGCGCCCGGCGATCGCCGCCAGCACTCCGTAGAGCAGCGTGAAGCCGACCAGGGTGATCCAGATTTCCGCCGCGCTGACGCTGGGGGAGTTGGCGACGTTGGTCTTCAGCAGGCCGAACACCGCCCAGGGCTGGCGCCCCATCTCGGTGAACAGCCAACCGGTCGCGCTGGCGACGAAGGGCAGCGCCACGGCCGGTACCGCGAAGGTGAGGAAGCGCTTGGAGCGCTCCAGCTTGCCTTTGTGCAGAAGCCACCACCCGTAGGCGCCGAACAGCAGCATCAGCGCCGCGCAACCGAGCATCGCGCGCCAGGTCCAGTAGGCGATGGCGACGATCGGCGTGTAGTTGCCGGGGCCGTACTTGCGCTGGTATTCGCGGTTGAGGTTGTTGATCCCCTTGATCTCCCCGTTCGGGTAGCCGGTCGAGATCCACGAGAGCAGCTGGGGGATCTCGATGTTGCGGTTCAGCCCACCCGGGTTCGATTTGAGATCTCCGGTGGCGAAGAGGGAGAGCCCGGCGCCCTTCTTGGTTTCGAAGACGGCGTCGGCGGCGGCCATCTTCATCGGCTGCTGGTGGCTCATCAGGATGCCGTTGAAGTGGCCGACGAAGACGGTGACGATCGCCGCGATCGTCACCATCGGCAGCCCCAGTCGCATCGCGTCGCCGAAGACCCGGGTCTCGTTCCCACGCCGCAGGTGCCAGGCCGAGACCGCGATCAGGATCATCCCGGCGGTCAGCAGCGCGGCGAGGATCGTGTGGGCGAAGGCGAAGAGGGCGGTGCTGTTGAAGAGGACCGAGCCGATGTCGGTCAGCACCGCTTTGCCGCCTTCGAGCTTGTAGCCGACCGGGTGCTGCATCCACGAGTTGGCGGCGAGGATGAAGAAGGCCGAGAGCGCGGTCGAGCCGGCGACCAGCCAGGCGCAGGCGAGGTGAACCCGTTTGGAGAGCCGGCCCCAACCGAAGATCCAGAGGCCGAGGAAGGTCGACTCGACGAAGAAGGCGGCGAGCCCCTCCATCGCCAGCGGCGCGCCGAAGATGTCGCCGACGAAGCGCGAGTAGTTCGACCAGGCCATCCCGAACTGGAACTCCTGGACGATCCCGGTGGCGACGCCGAGCGCGAAGGAGATCAGCATCAGCTTGCCCCAGAAGCGGGTCGAGCGCAGCCAGTGCTCCTCTCCGGTCCGGTACCAGCGGGTCTGGAAGAAGGCGACGCAGATCGCCAGCCCGATCGTCACCGGGACGAAGATGAAGTGGTAGAGGGTGGTGATCCCGAATTGCCACCGGGCGAGTTCGAGGCTGCTCACCGGCGCCACACTAGGTTCGGTCGAGCGCCATTTCATCGCGGTGAAACCCTTCACCGGCTGCGGACAACTACCGAGAGTCGGGAGCCCCGGATCTCCACTCCCGCTCCGGCAGTAGGTTCTCGCGGTGCCGTCACCCAGCGCCAGCCCGAGTCGCCGTGAGATCGCCAGGGAGTGGGGGCGGATCGGGTGCATCGGCTTCGGGGGCCCCCCGGCCCACATCACGCTGCTGCGCGAGCTCTGCGTCGAGCGCCGCGCCTGGCTCTCCGCCCACGAGTTCGAGGACGCGGTCGCCGCCTGCAACCTGCTCCCCGGCCCCGCCTCGACCCAGCTGGCGATCTTCTGCGCCTGGCGGGTGGGAGGGCGCTCGGGCGCGCTGCTCGGCGGCCTCGGCTTCATCCTCCCCGGCCTGGTCTTGATCCTCGGCCTCTCCGTCCTTTTCCTGGCCGGCACGCCGCCGGCCTCGGTGCGCGGAGCCGGCGCCGGCGCGGGCGCCGTCGTCGCCGCCGTCGCCGTCCGCGCCGGCGGCGAGTTGATCCCCTCCAGCTGGGCCCGGGCCATCGCCCACCGCCGCTGGGTCGCCTACCTCTCGCTCGGCGCCGTGGCAGGGGCGCTTCTGGGCGCCTGGCTGGTCCTGGTCCTGATCGCCTGCGGGCTGGCGGAGGTCCTGCTGCGCCGGGTGAGGACCCCCGGCCAGGGTCTCGGCCTCCACGCCTGGCCGCTGCTGGCGGTCGCCGCCGGGGCGACCGGGGGACTGCTGGCTCTGGTCTGGACGGCGATCAAGGTCGGTGCGCTCTCCTACGGCGGCGGCTTCGTGATCGTGCCGCTGATGCAGGGCGACGCGGTCCACCGCTATCACTGGATGACCGATCCGCAGTTCCTCAACGCGGTCGCCCTCGGGCAGGTGACGCCGGGGCCGGTCACCCACACCGTCGCCGTGGTCGGCTATGCCGCCGCCGGGATTGGCGGGGCGTTGCTGGCCGCTTCCGTCGCCTTCCTGCCGTCGTTCTCCTTCGTCCTCCTCGGCGCCCGGCATTTCGACCAGCTGCGGCGCAACCGCGCCGTCCTCGCCTTCCTCGACGGCGCCGGCCCGGCGGCGATCGGGGCGATCGTCGGCTCGGCCCTCCCGCTCGGATTGGCGCTGACCGAGCCCTGGCAGGCGGCGATCCTGGCGGCCGCCGCGGCGGCGCTGCTGCTCGCCCGACGCAGCGTCGTCGTGGTGCTGGTCGCCGCCGGCGTGCTCGGCGCCGCGCTCGCCCTGCTCGGCGCCGCCGTCCCCGGCGGCTGAGCTCCCCATGCGTCCCACGCGGTGAGAGTTTTCTCATCCTGCCCTGATCGAAGATTTATCCCCCGTCACGAACGTGCCGGGGGATGCGCGTCCCCGCGTTCTCACCAGCCAAGGCTCTGTTTCCGCTCCGCCTCTTCCTCGGGCTGACCTTCGTCTATGCGGGGATCCAGAAGCTGAGCGACCCCGGCTTCCTCCACGCGGGCGCGCCGACCTACATCGGCACCCAGCTGCACGGCTTCGCCAGCGGCACCCCGGGCGGCTTCATCCTCGAAACGTTCGCTTCGCCGATTCCGATCGTTGCCGGCGTCGGCGTCGCGGTCACCGAGATCCTGATCGGCCTGCTGGTCACCGCCGGGCTCTTCACCAGGATCGCCGCCGCCTGCGGGCTCGGCCTGAACCTGCTGCTGTTCCTGACCGCGAGCTGGCACACCACTCCGTACTTCCTCGGCCCCGACCTCGTCTTCACCTTCGCCTGGCTGCCGTTCGTGCTCGCCGGGTCTGCGGGACAGCCGGCGCTCGACACCGCGGTCATCCGCATCCCCCGCGAACGGGAACGGGGAGCACGGCTCGAGGCGTTCGAGGGCAGCGGAGAGGTGGCCCCGCTCGATCTCTCGACCAGGCGGGTGCTGTTGGCGGAGCTCGCCGGGGTCGCCGTCGCGATCGCCGGCGTCTCGACCCTGCTCAAGGGCTCCTACTCGCCGGCGAAGAGCTTCGCCTCCGGAGCGAAGGCGGGGAAGGCTGGGAAGGCGGGGCCGCCAAGCCCGAAGCAGGCCGCCGGCGGATCCGCGCAAAGCGCCCAGGGTGGGTCCGCGCAGGCTCCCTCGCTGCCGAAGGGGGCGGTGAAGCTGGGGCCGGGGAGCCGCCTGCCCAGCGGCGAGGCGGCCACCTACACCGACCCCGGGGACGGCTCTCCGGACATCCTGATCCGGGACTCCGGAGGCAACCTCAAAGCCTTCAGCGCCGTCTGCACCCACGCCGGCTGCACCGTCGGCTACGCGGAAGGAACGATCGTCTGCCCTTGTCACGGTGGTGAGTACAGCTCGGAAACCGGCGAAGTCATCGCCGGGCCGCCCCCCGCGCCCCTCGCACCGAAGCAGGTCGTGGAAGCGGGCGGGCAGATCTATGCCGTGCCGAGCTGACCGGCGCCCACCGGCTCCTGTTCCAGGCAACTAAGTATTTGTTTGAATCGTCACAACGGTGTTAGAGTCGATTCATCGAGTAATAAAGGAGTGTGGCTCGGTGATTGGTGAAAGTGATTCCACCGGGTCCAGCAAACCCGCATCGACTTTCGAGCAGTTGCTGGAGGCGGCGCCTGACGCGATCGTCGGGGTGGATGAGAAGGGCAAGGTCTCCTTCGTCAACAGTCGGACCGAGGCCCTCTTTGGCTACAGCCGCGACGAACTGCTCGGACATACGGTGGAGATGCTGATCCCCGAGCGCTTCCGGGCCGCCCATCTGGGGCACCGAACGGGCTACTTCTCCGAGCCGTGGATGCGCCCGATGGATGCCGACCTCGAGCTCTGCGGGCGTCGCCGGGACGGCAGCGAGTTCCCGGCCGAGATCTCCCTCTCGTCGATTCAGACCGACGACGGCAGGCTCGCCACCGCCGCGATCCGCGACGTCACCGAGCGGCGAACGGCGGAAACGAGGTTCGAGCAGAGTGAGCGCGAGAAGGCGCTGCTTGAGCAGCTCGCGCAGTCGCAAAGGCTGGAGAGCGTCGGTCAGCTCGCCGGCGGCATCGCCCACGACTTCAACAACGTCCTCGGGGTCATCCTCAACTACGCGGAGTTCGTCGGCGACGAGCTCGACCCCGACTCGCAGGCGTATGAGGACATGGGTGAGATTCGCCGCGCCGCCGAGCGCGCCGCGGCGCTGACCCGCCAGCTGCTGATCTTCAGCCGGCGCGAGGTGGTCAAGCCGGAGCTCCTCTACCTGCGCGACGTCGTCTCCGAGCTGGAGAACCTCTTGCGCCGGGCTCTTGGCGAGCGGGTCGAGCTGGAGACGCGCTTCGGTCGGGCCCGCTGCGCGGTCGAGGCCGACGCCGGCCAGATCGAGCAGGTGCTCGTCAACCTCGCCGTCAACGCCCGCGACGCGATGCCCGACGGTGGCCGCCTGCTGATCGAGGTCGACCGGGTGGAGCTCGAGGAGCAGTACGCGCTCCTGCATCCTGAAACCGAGCCGGGCAGCTATGTTCGGCTGAAGGTCAGCGACACCGGCGTCGGGATGGAGCGCGACACGGTTCGGCGGGCGTTCGAGCCGTTCTTCACGACCAAGGGGAAAGGCGAAGGCACCGGCCTCGGCCTCGCCACCGTCTACGGCATCGTCACCGGCGCCGGCGGCCGGATCGACATCTACTCGGAGCCCGGCGTGGGCACGACCGTGAAGATTCATCTGCCCGCCGGCGCGGATGCTTCTCTGAGGGGAGAGCCTCGGCCCGAGGAGCGCCCGGGCGGAAAGGGCGAGGTGATCCTCGTCGTCGAGGACGAGCCCGACGTGCGGAGAATGGCCGAGCGCATACTCGCCAAGGCCGGCTACGCGGTCCTCGCCACGTCCGGGGGTGAGGGGGCGCTGGAGATCTGCCGGCGCCAGGGGCAGACGATCCATCTGCTGCTGACCGACGTGATCATGCCGGGAATGCTCGGCACCGAGCTGGTCGACCGGCTGGAGTCGATTCGTCCAGGGGTGGGGGTCGTGTTCATGTCCGGCTACAGCCACGAGGTGCTGGCACCGGAGGCCCTTGCCGACAAGTGCGTACCGGGTTCGCTCCAAAGGAGCGGTTAGGCGGCTCGATCGACGATGTCGCGGTAGGTGATCGGCTCGTGCGCGAGCCCAAGGCCCAGCAGCG
>JADGPJ010000040.1 GCA_017882505.1 Solirubrobacterales bacterium
CGACTGCGTCGAGTTCGATCCCGCGCTGCGGCAGATCGACGTCGCGGCCGACCTCGCCTTCCTCGTCATGGATCTCGCCCGACTCGGCAGCGAAGGCCTCGCGGACCGGCTGCTCGGCTCCTACCGAGAGGCAGGGGGAGACCCCGGAGACGACCGGCTCGCCTCCTTCCTCGCCGCCTACCGGGCCTGGGTTCGGTCGATGGTGGCCTGTCAACACCTCGCCGAGCTGCAAGGCGACGACCCGGAGCGCGCCGACCTCGAGGCCGAAGCGCGGGCGCTCCTGGACCTCGGGCACCGCTTCGCCTGGCGCGCTCGCCGGCCGCTGCTGGTGGTGCTCTGCGGCATCTCTGGCTCCGGCAAGAGCACCCTGGCCGAGCGCCTGGCGAACCTGACCGGCTGGCCGCACATCTCATCCGACCTGATCCGCAAGCGCCGTGCCGGTCTCGCGCCGACGCAGCGGGCGGACCCGCAGCAGTATTCGAGCGAGAGAACCGCCGAGACCTACGAGGAGATGGGCCGGTCCGCTCGCCGGGAGCTGGAGCGGCGGGGTGGGGCGATCGTCGACGCGACCTTCCACCGGCGTGACAAGCGAGCGGCCTTCGAGCGGGGCTTCGCTGGGGGATCGACGCCCCGCCTGTTCGTCGAGTGCACGGCTCCGGCGGCCGTGCAGAAAGAGCGGGCGCGGGAGCGCGAGCGACGCGCCGCACGGGTCTCCGACGCCGGGCCCGAGATCGTGCGCAGGCAGCTCGAAGAGCTGGAGCCGTTCGCGGAGGTTCCCCCGGACCAGCTGCTTCGCCTCAGCACGGATGCCGAGCCCGAGCGCCTGGTCGCCAGGATCGAGTCCTATCTCGATCGCGGCGGCCAGGCTCGCCGCCGCAGGCCGAGGTAGCGCTCCGCCGTTGGCCGTATAGATACGACGACGGCCTCAACAGGACCACGATCACCCTCGAAAAGCCCCAATCCCGCCCGGCGAACACCTCTGGGTAAAGACGGTCTGGAATCTCACGGCCTAGGTCCCGTGCCACTTATCGGCTGAGGCCGCGGTGACCGTCTCCTTGACGCGAATTCCCGCTCCGGCGACGTGCCGCGGGCGCTTCACGATGAAGCTCGTTGGTGTCGCCACGTTGAACGGGGCTTCGAAGATCTGCCCGCGCGATCATCGCCCGGCTCCAGAGCTGCCGTGGTGATCGTGGACGTGGACGAAGACGAAGTTGTACTCGAAGGCGATCCCCTTACCGCCGTCCTGGAAGTTGCGGTTGCAATAGGCGGCGAGCTGCCAGACACCGGCTTGCCGCAGCCGTTTCCTGTAGGAGGCCTTGCCGCTCGAGTCAGGGATCACCGTGTACCGGGGCACGTGCACCGGGCGGCTCGGCGCAACGAAGAGGAAATCGACCGAGGCCGTGTACGGGGTGCCTTCACTGTCCACGCCCGACGCGCAGCCGGTAGCGGTCGCGGTCACCTTCTTGCCCTTCTTGACGCTCTTGGGCTGGGCGGTCAGGGTTCCCTGCTCACCGCCGCCGATCGCGACCGCCTGTGACGCGGTCATGGCGAAGACTGCCGTCAGCACCAGGGCCAGGACTGCGAGCCCATAGATGCGGTTTCGCCGACTCATCGGCTGAATTCTCGCCATGAGCCGGACCACTGCCATCGGTGATACACCACCCGTTTCCGGGGAGAACTACCGTGCCCGCCTGGGCGGGCCGGGGGGGCGCCCTGAGCCCCTCCATCGCCGCTGGAAGCGGCGTGATCGTCACCGGGGCGGTTTCCAGGGCATGCCAGGCACAACGCCTGAGCTAAATAGCGGCGCCAATGAAGTAGCCCACGCCGTAGGTCACTGCAGCCGCGCCGAACCCGATCGCTAGCTGGCGCGCTGCCGAGCGCCAGACGCCCCGCCCAGTCAGCAGGGTGATCGCGGCGCCGATTCCGAGCAGTGCCAGCCCGCTCGCCAGCAAGCTCAGTGCCACTGCTGGACCGCCGCTGGTGAACGCGAATGGAATCACCGGAATGATCGCGCCGAGCGTGAACAGTGCGAAGGAAGCGATCGCGGCGACCCGGGCCGACCCGCCGAGCTCCTCAGGGTCAAAGCCGAGCTCCTCGCGCGCCATCGTCTCGAGCGCGACCTTTTCGCTCCCCATCACCCGGGTCGCGATCTGGCTGGCCTCGTCTGAGGTGAGCCCCCTGCGCTGATAAAGCGAGATCAACTCGGCACGCTCATGCTCGGGATCGGTGGCGATTTCCTCGGCCTCACGATCAAGTTGGCGCTGGTGGAACTCGCGCGAGCTCTGCACCGAGATCCACTCACCCATCGCCATCGAGAAGGCCCCCGCGAGAAGTCCGGCCACGCCGGCGATGAGAACCGACCGGTTGGACAGGCCGGCCCCCGCCACCCCCATGACGAGGCTGAGGTTCGAAACCAGCCCGTCGTTGGCGCCGAGCACCGCAGCACGCAGTGCATTGCCGCTGACCCCCGGACGACGGCCGAGCAAGCCAGCCAAGACACTCGCCATGAATCGAGTGGTCGATGCCTCCACCGCTGCGTCGAAAACGCGCCCATGCTCTAGCTCATCGGCGGGGATCGTCGTGCCGTCCGCCTCGGGCTGATGCTCGTAGGTCTCCTGCTCGGTCATCTCCAGCGATGCAGCGGCCGGGAGGACCAAGTTGCTGCCGAACCGCGCTGCCAGGCGGGCCAGGAGCCGCGCGCGGCGACTTGGCCGCTCCGGTGCTCCCCTCGAGCCCGACCTGGTGAGCTGCTCTCGCCAAAACTCGGCGTGACGGCTCTCGGTCTCGGCGAGCCGTCCAAAGCTGCGCGCGAGCTCAGGGTTGCGCTCGGCATCTGCCATCGCCTGGTAAACGGCGGCGCGATCCAGCTCCGCCTGGATGTTCGCGCGATAGCGGCGTATCCGCGCCAGGCTGTTGCCGACGCCTGCTCGCTGCGACCGCTGATCGGCGGAAGCCATCCGCGTAGCTTGGCGCATCGGAGCTGCTTCAACCATGCCGCATTGATGGCGTCCGGACCGCATCTGCGTCAACTCTCCTGAGAACGACAAGTACTTTCGAGCGGAGCGCTTGTTGCTGCGCTAGGTTCGGGTTGATGCCGATCGTCGACTAACCGGCCATGGATGACTGAGCCGATCATCCGAGTGAAGGGGCTCCGCAAAGCCTACGGAGAGCGCGAGGTCGTGGGCGGCATCGATTTGGAGGTCCGAGCCGGCGAGATCTTCGCCTTCCTGGGGCCCAACGGGGCCGGGAAGACGACGAGCGTTGAGATCCTCGAGGGCTACCGCTCGCGGAACGCGGGGGATGTGAGCGTATTGGGCGAGGATCCGGCGAGCAGCGGGCGGGAGTGGCGCTCACGGATCGGCGTGGTCCTGCAGAGCTGCACCATGCCCGGCGAGCTGACGGTGGGCGAGTTGTTTGAGCTCTACGCGAGCTACTACCCGCACGCCAACTCGGTCGATGAGACGCTCGAGGCGGTCGGCCTCCAAGAGCAGCGAAGCGTTCGCGCCCAGCGGCTCTCGGGTGGTCAGCAGCGCCGGCTCGATGTCGGTCTAGCCCTGATCGGCGATCCGGAGCTCGTCTTCCTCGATGAGCCCACTACCGGCTTTGACCCCTCGGCCCGCCATCACGCCTGGGAGGTGATCAGCAACCTGCGCGAGCTCGGCAAGACCGTCTTCTTGACCACCCATTACATGGAGGAGGCCCAATTCCTGGCGGATCGCGTCGCCGTGATCGTGGCGGGGCAGATCGTCTCGGAGGGTACGACCCAGACGCTTGGCGGGCGCGACAGGGCGCCAAGCGACATCTCGTTCACTCCACCGGCGGGAGTCGCCCCGTCGCAGCTGCCGCCCGAGTTGGCATTGGCTGCCGAGCTGCGCGACGGTCGGATCCACCTGCAGAGTCAGCACCCGGCACGGACCCTCCATGCCCTCGCCAGTTGGGCCGTGGATCGTGACTTGGACCTGGAGGATCTCACCGTCGGAAGACCCAGCCTCGAGGATGTCTATCTGCAACTCACCGAGGGCGGCGAGCTTCGGCCATGATCGATCACCGCCTGCTCGCGAGTCAGTTTCGCTGTGATCTGCGGATCTTCTGGCGCAGCCCGCAATCCCGCTATTTCACGGTGCTGCTACCGATCGTCTTTCTGGTGATCTTCGCCGCGATCTTCAAGGGAAGGACGCGGGTGGACGGACAAGTCGTGGATATCACGACCTACTACGTGCCCGGGATCATGACGCTGGGGATCATCTCGGCCAGCTTCGTCAACCTGACCCAAGCGATCGTGGCTCAACGGGAGAGCGGGGTGCTCAAGCGGGCCCGCGCAACCCCCGTTCCAGCCAGCGTGGTGATCGCCAGTCGAGCCGCAGTCGGGGTCATCGTCGCACTCATCATGTCCGCTCTGCTGCTGGTCATCGGACGAGTTGCCTATGGCGTGCGAGTACCGGGTTCCACGATGCCAGGTCTGATCATCGCCGTGGTCGTCGGCGCGGCGGCTTTCTGCTGCATCGGCTTCGCCGTCTCCACTCGTATCGGCACCGCGGAAGCCGCCGCTCCGGTGACCAACCTCATTGTCCTTCCCCTTTACTTCATCTCCGGGGTCTTCGTGCCGGAGGACCAGATCCCCAGCTTTCTCCGCGGTATCGCCGCCGTCTTCCCGATCCGCCACCTTGCGCAGGCGCTGCGCATCCCCTTCATCCATCCCCACGGCGCCGGTATCGCCGCCGGTGATCTGCTGATCGTTGCCGCCTGGGGGACTGTGGCTCTGGTCCTCGCAGCGCGCACATTTCAGTGGTCGCCCCGGACGGCCTAAGAGTCGATGGCGGTAGCGGCCCCTCCAAATGCGGGACAGGGGTGCCCGCAGCGGTCCAACTGCGAAAACGAAGTCCACAGGTTCGAATCCTGAACGGCTCTCGGATGAGCGAACCTCAACTCCTCAAGGGTCTGCCGCCCAATCGGATCGGTCAACGGAGACAACAGCGGCAGCGTCGCCTCCCGGCGTCCTCTGTGGCCTTGGCTTGGCCAAGCGCCGCATTGACACCCGCCAGCGTCAGCGCCGAGGCAAGGTTGACAGCGCCGAGCAGGTTGAGTCGCTGCTTGGCGCGGCTCTCGCCGAGCGAGGCGCTCGACCCGGCCTTACTGCCGTCCTCGAGCGGAACGGCGCCCTCGGGCTCCATCCCCGAGAAGCGGATTCCCTGGATCGCGGCTGCCACGCCGGTCAATGCAACCGCGGCAACCGCGGCATCCTTCGCCATGCCGAGCCTGCGTTGGCGCTCGGACAGGCTCCGACAGTCGGCTTCGCCAAGCCGGGAGCTGGCCCAGCCGGTGATCAACGCCGCCAACGAGAGGCTCTCTATCGTGCCGTAGCGGCGCCAGGCCGCGTTCACGACCTTGCCGCGCTCGGCCGGGTCGCTCACCTCGCGAAGGGCCGGGTGCATTCCGGCCCGCGCGAACAGGTTGCCGCCGATGATCGCCGCGAGGCCGATGACTTCAGCCGCCCGCCCCGCGGTGACGATCGTGTCGCGTTCGAAGCTCACCATGACACCCGACCCTACACGAAGCGGCTTTCGCCTGGAGGCGATTTGGAAGCCTTTCCGAAGCCCTCGACGGGCGCCTCGCATACGTGGCCAACGCGGTTGGCGGTTCGATCTCCGTTGTCGACGTCGCCTCCCATCGCGTCACTGCAGAAACTCCCGTTCCCGGGCAGCCATGGGGGGTTCGAGTAGAGCGAGGACAACCGCGACGGCGATCGAGAGGTTTGGGACCCGATCGGAGCTTTCTCCAGACGACGGGGTCTCCCGGGAGGTGCGGCCCGCCTGGAGGGGGAGACGACGAGCCGTGCGTCGCCACGCTCGGTATCGCTCAACTGCGCCTTGCCAAACAGGCACAAGGGTGGGAGGCTCGGTCGGAAGCCCATTCCCCAGGGAGGAGAAGCGATGGCAGACAGCGTGTATCGCGTCACCGAGGTAATCGGAGTCAGCTCGGATTCATGGGAGCAGGCGGCGAGGAACGCAGTCGAGACTGCCGGCGAGTCCGTGCGCGAGCTGCGGATCGCCGAGGTCGTCCGGCAAGACGTGACGATCGAGGACGGCAAGGTCGCCGATTTCCGCGTTCGCCTCGGAATCTCATTCAAGTACGAGAAAAGCTAGTCGGCGCTAGGCACATCTCAACCGCGTTCGGGACGGCCCGGCTTCCGCTGGAGGGCGGGCACCCGGTCGCCCACCCGCGTGGTTCCGGGCAGTCAGTCGGCAGCCCGCTCCGATTGATTTCGCGTCCGGACGCTAAGCGCACTGGGGGCGACCGGCTGGGGGCCGAGCGGTCGCGGGTTCAAATCCTGTCTCCCCGATTGCGGAGAGCCCGCCCGGGAAGCGAGGGCTTCTGTTCCTCGCCCAATCAGCGCAATATCCTCATGCCTCATGTGGAAGGTTTCCGAGAGGGATAGCGGGGTCGTCGTCGCGCGGTTCGACCGGCCGCCGATGAACTACTACACCGACGAGGACATCGGCCAGCTCGAGGAGCTCGTCGCGGAATGGACGGCGCGCCAGGTCCCGGCCGTCGTCCTCGCCGGCGGCCGGCCGGGCAAGTTCATCACCCACTTCGATGTCGACGGGATCCTCATCAAGCAGGTCGAGCCGGAGGGGCCGATCGAGTCGCCGGTACGCAGCCGCCGGATCCACGCGCTCACCCAGAACATGAACAAGGCGCCGATGCCGATCATCGCCGCCCTCAACGGCGACGCGATGGGCGTCGGCTTCGAGTTCGCCCTCTCCGCCGACATCCGTGTCGGCGAGCGGGCTGACCATCGCTACGGGCTGATCGAGACCAGGCTCGGAATAGTGCCAGGCGGCACCGGTCTTGCCCGGATGGCGCGGATGATCGGCCCGGGGAAGGCGATGCTGTTCGGGGCCGGCGCCATGCCGCTGACGCCGGAGGAGGCGTACGAGGCCGGCCTCGTCGAGCTGCTCGAGACGGACGCGCTGGCCACGGCGACGGAGGTCGCCGAGCGGATGGCGACGCTGCCGCGGACCGCGGTCGCGATGGCGAAGAAGATCGTCTACCAGAGCCAGGGCGTGCCGCTCTCGGTCGCGCTGGACTTCGAGCTCGACAGCGCCTACCGGGCGAAGCAATCTTCCGAAGCTGCGCCGGCGCTCCGCGATTACCTCTCCCGGCCTTTGGAGGAACGACGGGCCTGGTTCGAACGCTGAGCCTCCGGCAGTCCCCGCCCGCGCTACGTTCGACGCGGTCCCCGACAGGAGGTTCGAAATGGCTTCAGAGGCACCGGCGGCGGCCTTCGCGCGCCGCGAGGGTGGAAGGCTGCGCGATCGCGTCGCGATCGTCACCGGCGGCGGTCGAGGGATCGGCCGGGCGATCGCCCTCGGCCTCGCCGCCGAGGGGGCGACGGTGGCCGTCATCTCGCGCAGCGAGGAAGAGCTGGACGCCGTCGTCGCCGACGCGGTGGAGCTCGGTGGCGACGGGCTCGCACTCGTCGTCGACTGCATGGACGGCCAGGCGCTGAAAAGGGCCGTCGAGGAAGCGTACGTCCGGTTCGGCCGCCTCGACATCCTCGTCAACAACGTCGGGGGCCTGGTCGGCGAGGTCGAGAAGCTGGTCGCCCTCAATCACGACGACGAGCTGTTCGAGCAGAACCTGTTCCTCAACCTGACCACCGCCTACTACGCCTTGCGGGCGGCCCTGCCTCACATGGTCGAGGGCGGGTACGGGCGCGTCGTCAACATCGGGTCCGGATACGCCAACCACGGCGGCGGCACGATTGCCTACAGCGCCGCCAAGCACGGGCTCGTCGGCTTCACTCGCGCGCTGGCCTATCAGGCGCCGGCGGGGACCACCGTCAACTGCCTCTGCCCGGGGTGGACCGACACCGCTCTACTCGACTGGGGCGGCAGCGACGGTGCCGTGGCGGCCAAGGCCAAGGCCGCGGCCCAGACCGTCCAAGGACGAGTCCTCGAGCCGCGCGAGCTGGTGCCGATGGCGGTGCTCCTTGCCAGCCCCGATGCGGCTGGGATCACCGGCCAGGTGATCAGCGTCGACGGGGGCTACAAGGTCTGAGTGGCCGAGGCCTGATTCAGCGGCTTGGCGCGGTTCAAATACCCTCCAGTCAGGCCAATTGCAGACAATCGACTGCGGGCCGGCGAGGGCCGCTGGCTGGCCGAGCAGCCGGCGCAGGTAGTCGAGGTCACGGGCGTCGCCCGCGCCAGCCGTTCCGTCGGAGAAGGATGTCGTCTCGGGCTCAACGCAGCTCGTCGAGCGAGGTGACCTCGAGGTCGAACGGTTCGTCGGCGGAGCGCCGACGCCGGTACGGGGAGACGGTCACGCGGTGGACCTCACCGCAGACGCAGGGGACGTCGATCGGACGCGTGTCGGCGGCCGGGTCGGTGTCGACCTTGAGGCGCCGGAGCTTGCCGGCGGTCTTGCAGCCGAACGAGATCACCCAGCCGTAGTCGACGGGTTCGGTGCGTTTCTTCGGGCGTCGGGGTTGGGGCATCTGCCCATCCTCCCGGTTGCGCGTCGGAATATGCGCACCGGTCCATGGGGCCCCGCCGTGCGCCCTCGCCAGGGGGCCTGCCAGAAGGTGTTGCGAAATTCGCCCCTAGGGTGCCTGGCCCGGTCGCCCACGGGCGTCGAGCATGGTCAATGCAGGCAACTTCACATTGACCAAGGAGAAAGCAATGACCCGCAAGATCAACATCCGCAACTCGATCGCCGCCCTCGCCGTCTCAGCCGTGGCCCTCGCCGGTCTTGCCGGGACGGCCAGCGCCGCCACCTCGGCCCCGACCAAGGTCCTGATCCAGGCTGAATCCGGTGGCTTCTTCGGCTACGTCAAGAGTCCGAAGCTCGACTGCAAGAGCGAACGCACCGTGGTCCTCTACAAGCAGCTCGGCTCCACTCAGAACCCCCGCAACGACCAGCGCGTCGGCATGGACCTCGCCCAGGCCAACAACGAAGGATATGAATGGAACATGGGCAACCCGGGCCTGCACTCCGGTCGCTACTACGCCCGCGCCACCCGGACCCCGGACTGCCTTCCCGCGAACAGCGTCACGCTACGCGCCCAGCCGTAGGGCAAACAGCCCTCGAGCTCCCCGCGACAACCGCCCGGTGGCGAAGGCCCCGGGCGGTTGCGATTCTCCTCGCGGCTTACGCCGTCTCGAGGTTGACGATCTCGGCGACCCGCTCCTCGGGCTGCCCTGCAAAGCCTCCCTCGACGGGCATGCTCGGGATCAGGACCTCGCTCAGGAAGCGGTCGCTGTGCTCCTTGGACTCCCAGACGGCGGCGATCAGAAACCCGCCCTCGGTCGGTCCCGCTGCGTGGAAGGTCTGACCCTCAGGCAGACCGCTGGCCGGGTGCACCGCGGCGAGGTTCGTGCGGTACTGGTCCTCGGTCCCGCCCGGCCAAAAGTGCGTCATCAGGTAGGTCATTCGATAGTTCCCTCTCCGTCCGTTGGGGTTGGCCAGCCGACCCTACCCAGGCGTTGGTGGGAGGGCAAGCCCACAAGGGTGCCCCTGCTGACCAGATGCTCTGAGACTCAACTAGCATCGCGTCATGAGACTGTTCGGCCAAGAGCACGTCGAACGCTATCGGGCCACCGATGGCGCCGAGGGCCATGATTGGGAGGGCACCCAGACCCTGCTGCTGACGACGACGGGGCGCAACTCGGGCGAGCCGCGCACGACCCCGCTGATCTACGCGCCTGTTGGCGACTCCTTTGCGATCGTGGCATCCAAGGGGGGCTCTGACGTGGCGCCCGCCTGGTACCTGAACCTTTCCGAGAACCCGGTGGTCGAGGTTCAGGTGAAGGCCGACCGCTTCAAGGCTCGCGCCCGAACTGCGAGCAGCGAGGAGAAGCCCGAGCTATGGCGGAAGATGGTCGCCGAGTGGCCCAGTTACGACGAGTACCAGCAGAAGACGGACCGCGAGATCCCGGTCGTCGTGCTGGAGCGCAGTTGAGTCGCGAGCGAGCCTCGGGCACAGGAAACGCCGGGGCTTCAATGCGGTGGTGCCCGCGTCCGACTCGCTGATGATCCGAGTCATCGGCTCCCGCCAGTCAGCGGCGGCCGGCGATGAAGCGCCGGGGAACGGCCTGACAGAAGGACTTCGGGTTCTGGTGAGCGATGACCACCAGGACCCGCCTCGCTCAGGCCCGGTGCAGCCGGTTCATCTCGGACTCGATGTCGCTCTCGGAGATCGGACGCTCCGCGTACAGATGCCAACCCTGAAGGACCAGGATCAGTGCCCAGACGCCGCTGATCCACGCTGGCCAGGGCACCCCCTCCTGATTGGTGTGGGCACCGGTCAACGCCCAGACGAGCCAAAGGGCGGCGTTGACGAGCACGAACGTCGAGACGTTGCCCCAGAACTCGCGCTTGCGCTTCAAGCGCTTGATAGCCCGCTTGCGAAGATCCTGATCGTCAATCGATATTGGGTTGCTCATCCATCCATTCCAGCCGAGTCCCCGTCGCCGGGCATCCGCGATAGACCGCGGACCGGCTTGCGGAGCCCGCAGGGTCTCCTCTGGCCCAGCTACATTGCCGGACCTTTACTCGCCCTTGGGGAGTGGCTTGTCGCGGCATCGCTAACAAGCGAGACCCCAACAAGGAGCCCAATCCATGAAGCGTCTCGCCCTCGCCCTCGCGGCCATCCTCGCCGTTTCGATGGCACTTCTCACCTCGATCGCCGCAGCCAGCTCGCTGACCATCGCCCAAGCGCATCGGGAAATCGAACAGAAGGCCAAGCAGGCCTGCGCCCTTACCTGTGACGCCTCCGGGGTGCGGAGCACCAAGAGGATCTCCGGGAAAAAGGTGTCCGGGGTGGCCTTCGTGCGTCGCGGATCCCAGACCTGCACGGACAGGATGATCGTTACCAAGACCTCAACCGCCGGGCTGAATGTCAAGGCCGATGCCTATCCCGCCGGTTGGATCTGCCGCTGAGCCCGGCGTCATCGCGCCGCCGACGTCGGGGCTTCCATACTCGCCCGCGACGGTCAGGATCGCGCTCGTGGCGCGCCTGACCAGCTCGCCGCGCACGACCGATGGCAGCTCGACGACGAAGGCGGTGCTGCCGGGAAGCGCGTGGTTCTGCCAGCTCGAGGCGCTGCCCGGATAGCGGCTGAGACGGACCAGGGGAAGGCCGATCAGCTGCGAGAAGCGGCGCTCGATCATCGGATCGCCGCCCGAGCGATCGACCAGGTCGAGCGGCTGGTGAAACCAGATCGTCAGGTCGGGCTTCACCCGCAGGATCAAGCGCTGAGCCGCCCGCGACTCCGGCTCGGAGAGGGCGTGCGTCCCGGAATATTCGAGGCCGCCCAACGGCTGCCAGTCGAAGGGGAAGTTGCGGTTGAGATCGACGCCGTGGGCGTTCCCGCGGGTGCCCGCGGCGACGCCGTCGGGGTTGAGCGAGGGGACGACCCAGATCGCCGCGTCTGGGAGCCGAGCGCTCGCGACCAACTCTCGCGCGACGCGCATCCCGGCGGGCTCGTCGCCGTGGACGCAGCCGATCACCACGACTCGCTCCGGAGCCGTCGCGTCGCCGCTCAGGGTGGCAACGATCGGGCGGCCGCGGACCGAATGTCCGATCACCGTTCGCTCACCTGCCGATGCCACCTGGGCGATGGCTCCCGATACGCCGAATGCGATCAGACAGGCAAAGGCGGCAAACGCGGAGATGCGACCCGGGAGAAGCCGCCTGAGATGGGCGAGTCGCGTCATCGGCAAGACGCTATCCAAGGTCAAGGAATCGCAGGTTCGGGTGGGTATATAGGTTTCCTATATGACCCGATCGGCGCACACCCGAGCCGATGCGACGGATCTCGTCGCGACGACGCTCCTGACCCGCGCCTCGCGGCTGACGCGCCTACTGATGCGCTCCGGCGACCGCGAGCTGTCGCGGACCGAGGCCGGCCTGCTCTCGACCCTTCTCGATCGGCCGCGGCGGATCACCGAGCTGGCCGCGACCGAGGCGCTGGCGCAGCCGACGGTGACCCAGCTCGTCGACAAGCTCGAGCGGCGCGGGCTGGTCGTCCGTGAGCGCTCCGGCACGGACGGTCGGGTGGTGCTCGTCTCGATCTCGCCGAGTGGACGCGAGCGGCTCGACGCGGTCCGGGCCCAGCTCCGGGCGCAGATGCGCGAGGCCGTGCGGGAGCTCGGCGACGACGAGCTGGCCGAGCTCGCCGCGGCCAGCGAGACGCTGGGCCGGCTGATCGAGGCGCTCCAGCAGCGGGTCAACGCTTGAGACACGCCCGCCGACAGGCCGCGCTGCCGCCGGTCCTCGTCTACACGACGATGGTCGCCGCGGTCATCAGCTCCCTTGGCGCGCCACTGATCCCGAGCATCTCCAAAGACCTGCACGTCTCGCTCAGCACCGCCCAGTGGTCGCTGACCGTGGCGCTTCTCGCCGGCGCGGTCAGCGCGCCGATCATGGGCCGGCTCGGTGACGGGCCGCGCCGCCGCGAGACCTTGATCGGCGGACTCGTGGCGGTCACGCTCGGCGGCGCGATCGCCGCGCTTGCGCCGAGCATGGCGCTGCTCGTGGTCGGTCGCGCCCTGCAGGGCATCGGCCTCGGTCTCGTCCCGCTGACGATGGCCGCGGCCCGGGACCATCTGCCGCCGGCTCGGGTGCCGGCGATGATCGCGCTGCTCTCGGTCTGTGCCGCCGCCGGGGTCGGCGCCGGCTACCCGATCAGCGGCTTGATCGCCGACGGCCTCGGCCTCTCCGCCGCCTTCTGGTTCGGCGCCCTGGTCAGCGGCGTGGCTCTGGTCGGGGTGATCGCCGTCGTGCCCTCCAGCTCCGAGAGCGACGCCGCCAGACTCGACGTCCTCGGCGCCCTGCTCCTCACCGCCGGCCTGGTTCCGTTGCTGCTGGCGATCGCCGAGGGAAACTCCTGGGGCTGGAGCTCGGCCGAGGTGCTGGGCCTGCTCGCCGCCGCCGCGGCCCTGCTGACGTCGTGGATCCTCCAGCAGCTCCGGGCCCGGGTGCCGCTGGTCGAGCTGCGTCTGCTGCGTCACCCGGCGGTGCTGACCGGGGACGCCTGCGCGATCGTCCTCGGCGTCGCCATGTACATGTACCTGTCGGGGGTCACCGAGTACGTCCAGACCCCGCGGGAGATCGGGTACGGCTTCTCGGCCTCGGTCGTCGTCGCCGGCCTCTGCCTCGTTCCCTTCTCGATCTTCAGCCTCACCGCCAGCCGCCTGCTGCCCTGGTTCACGAAGCTCGTCGGCCCGCGGGCGCTGCTTCCGCTCGGCTCGCTCGTCGTCGCCGCGGCTGGCGCCTTCTTCGCCCTCTTCCACAGCTCGCTGTGGCAGGCGTTCGTGATGATGTCGATCCTCGGCGTCGGCCTCGGCTCGACCTTCGCGGCGATCCCGGGGTTGATCGTGCGCGCCGTCCCCGAGAGCGAGACCGGCAGCGCGATGGGCTTCTACCAGGTGGTCCGCTACATCGGCTTCTCCCTGGGCAGCGCCCTGGCCGCCTCGATCCTCGCCGCCGACACGCCGTCGGGACAGCACCTGCCGGTCGAGGGCGGCTACACGCTGGTGCTCTGGGTCGGGACGGCGATCTGCGTCGCCGCCGCCGTGCTCGCCTGGGTGCTGCCTGGGCGCGGCCGGGCAGGCGACCGGCGCGAGGAGGTGCTGGGCGAGGAGGACGCCGAGCTCGCCAGCGCCGGGCTCGTCGGGCTGACCCGCGAGTAGGAGCGCGGTGCGTACGTGGTGCGTACGTAGCGGCAGCCGATCTCGGATGGCTTATGTAGGTTTCCGGCTCGATGAAGCGAGCGGTGCGCCTGCGCCTCCAACCCGGTACTTGCGATCGACGCCCGCGGCAGCGTCACCGGGGCGAAGAAGGGAAGCTGGTCGAAGAGCGGCCGGTTCTCGGACTCCTTCGGCATCTCGGCAAGCAGCGGCGGGCTGACGACCGGTAGCTGGAAGCTGAAGATCGTCCAGGGCGGCAAGACGATCGGCATTGAGCTGACCGGCGCGCTTCTCCGGCTTAAGGATTTTCCCAAGACGACCTGAGAAGTCGTTCTTCCGTCGGAGGAGAGCCGATACACTGCGTCGAATTGAACGACCGGTAAGCCGAATCCGGGGGCCTGAAAACCTCGGAGCGGGGGAACCGATTTTGGGGCGAACCCATTCGACCAGGATGGGAGCGCAAGCTCCTTCAGCGCCAGCCCGACAGCTAACCCCGCAGGCCAACAGAGGAGACTGGTTTGCGGTTGCTGCGCATTGGGCCCGGAGCCCGACTCATAGGTATGGCGGTCATCGTGTTGGCGGCGGTGTTCCCGGCCGCGGCGCTCGGCGCCGGTGGCGGTGTGACGCCGACCGGTACCGACCGGGGAGCGCCGGCGACGGCGGGCACCCCGACCCCGGCTTCGACCGAATGCACGCCGGCGACCGAAATCACTCCCGCCAGCTGTCTGCCGGTGACCAAGGCCCAGTTCGTCCTCGGCGTAGCCGCGCCGCCTGAATCGGCGCCGCCGGCGGTCAAGGCCGCGATCGCCGCCGCGAACCTGATCCGAACCAGGCCCTACGTCTGGGGCGGCGGCCACGCCCGCTGGTGGATGCCGGGATACGACTGCTCGGGCGCCGTCAGCTTCGTCCTCCACGGCGCCGGCCTGCTCTCGACGCCGATGGACTCCGGCGAAATGATGAATTTGGGCGCCGCGGGCAAGGGACGCTGGATCACGGTCTACGCCAACGCCGGCCACGCCTTCGCCGTCATCGACGGCCTCCGCTGGGACACCGCCGGAGACTCCTCCGGAACCGGCCCTCGCTGGCACAAGGACATGGTCTCCACGGCGGGCTTCGTCGCCCGTCATCCCGCCGGCTACTGAGCCGGAGCCACCGGCTCGAGGGTCAGACGCGCCGGTCCCGGCCGGCCCAGTACTCGTCGCGCAGGCTGCGCTTGAGGACCTTGCCGGCGGTGCTGCGCGGTAGCTCGCGGAAGTGGACGGCCTTGGGCGACTTGACGCTGCCGAGCTCGCCCTTGCAGAGCGCGATCAGCTCGACCTCGGTGACGCCGGCGCCATCCTTGAGCTCGACCACGGCCGTCACCGCCTCGCCCCACTTCTCGTCCGGCACGCCGATCACGGCGCAGTCGAGGACGTCGGGGTGGGACCAGATCACGCGCTCGACCTCGCTCGGGAAGACGTTGAAGCCGCCGCTGATGATCATGTCCCGCTTGCGATCGACGATGAAGTAGAAGCCGTCGGCGTCGCGGTAGCCGATGTCGCCGGTCGCGTGCCAGCCCCCGGGCCGCCTCACCTCGGCGCTCGCCTCGGGATTCTCGTAGTAGGCCGACATCACCAGGTCGCCGCGGACGACGATCTCGCCGTGCTCCCCATCGTCGAGAAGGTTGCCGTCGTCGTCCATGATCGCGACCGCGGCGATCATCGAGGGCCGCCCGCAGCTCGCCAGCCGGGCGCGCTTGGCGGGATCCGCGAGCGCCTCGACGTGCTCGGCCGGGCTCAGGTAGGTGGCCAGCATCGGCGCCTCCGCCTGGCCGAAGCACTGCGCCATCACCGGCCCGAAGACGTCCATCGCCTCGACCAGCTTGTCGGTCGACATCGGCGCCGCCGCGTAGAGGAAGTGCCGCAGGGATGAGTAGTCGTGCTCGCGCACCCCGGGGTCGGCGAGCAGCGAGTAGATCGCCGTCGGCGGCAGGAACAGCCGCGTCACCCGGTCCTGCTCGATCGAGTCCAGCACCGTCGCCGCCTTGACGCCGTCGTGGACGACGATCGTGCCGCCTTCGGCGATGGTCGGGAAGCCGAGGGTCCCGGCCGCGTGGGTCATCGGCGTCGCCATCAGGTAGACCGGGCGGGCCTCCTCCTTCATGTGGGCGTTGAAGCCGAGGCTCATCGTGCAGAACTGGCGGTCGGTGATCACGATCCCCTTCGGCGCCCCCGTCGTGCCGCCGGTGCCGACGTACATCAGCGGCCGCTGCGGATCGTGGGGGAGGGCGCTCGCCCGCTCGCCGGGGTCGCCGAGCCAGGCCTCGAGCTCCTCGCCGAGCTCGGCGTCGCCGAACATCACCGAACCGCGGATGTCCGGAGCGCCGGCGAGTAGCGCCTCGGCCCGCTCGCGGTAGGTCGCGGAGTAGATCAGGTAGTCGCAGTCGAGCAGGTGCAGCAGCTGGGTCAGCTCGTTCTCCTCCGAGCGCGGGTTGAGGGCGACCCAGCCGGCGCCGGCGCGGAGGACGCCGATCACCGCCGCGTACCCGAGCGGCCCGTTGGGGGCGAAGACGGCGACTTTGCCGCCGGCGCCCAGCTCGTGCGACTGCAGCCCGACGGCGACCCGGTGCGTCAGCGTCGAGAACTCCCGGTGCGTGAGCCCGACGGCTCCGTCGGCCCGCACCATGCAGGTCGCGTCGGGGTCGAGGCCGAAGCCGCGGTCGAGGTAGTCGATGAACATCGGCGGAACCATCGTATGGCCCGGTCGGAGCGCGGCACGCGGCTTCCGGCGCCGGCCCTGTGACTTCGACGAGCCCGGGGAGCCCGCCGTTAGACTCGCCCCCGAGTGGGAGCTGGGGCCCAGTTCTCGACTCGGAAAGCAACAGCCCAATCGTCCTAAGGTCTTCGGAGGTCGCTGGTGAGGGAAGTGAAGAGGTTCTCGGTCGTCTGGGCGGTCTTCGCGGTGGGGGCCCTGGCGCTCCTGGCCGGCGTCGTAGCCGGCTGTGGAAGCGACTCCGGCACGACGACCAGCGGCGCCGCGGCCGGCGGCAAGGAGATCGAAGCCTGGACAACGCCCAACGGCGAAGTCTTCAATCACCGCGTAGCCAACTCCCAGATCGACTCGGCGAACGCCAAAGAACTGGGTATCGCCTGGACGCTGCCGATCACCGCCAGCCTCGACAACAGCTTCGTCCCGGCGGCGAAATCCGGCTACTTCGCCAGCACACCGGTCTTCGACGGCGAAGGGAACGTCTACTTCCAGGACGCCGCCAACAACGTCTTCTCGGTCAACGTCGAGACCGGCAAGGAAAACTGGAAGACGGAATACAACCTTCCCAACGAGGGGCCCAACGGCGTCACCTATGACGAAGGCGTGATCTACGGTGCCACCTCGACCTTCGCCTTCGCGCTCGAAGCGAGCACCGGCAAGGAGCTTTGGCGGAGCAAGCGCCTGGTCATCACCGAAGCCGATGGTGAAGCCCAGTTCCCGGCGGCGAAAGCCGCCGGCGGCAGCATCGACACCAGCATCGGGAACACCGCGGCCGGCCAGGGCATCAACTTCGCTCCCCAGGTCAACGACGGCATGGTCTTCCTCTCGACCTCCGGTCAGATCACCGGCGGCGAGGCGATCGCGCTCGACGCCAAGACCGGCGAGGAGCTGTGGACGCTGGACGAGACCAAGAACCCGAACGACAGGGCGGTGGGCGGCATCGCCGGAACCGGCGGCTCCTGGAACGCTCCGGCGATCGCCCCCGACGGCACCGTCTACTACGGGATCGGCAGCCCCCACCGGAGCGACGATCAGGCGATCAAGACCCCGACCGAACTGCTCTACAACGGCAGCACGATCGCCGTCGACCCCGAAACCGGCAAGGTCAAGTGGTACTACCAGGGCGTCCCCAACGACTTCTACGGCTGGGGCATGCAGATCTCCCCGATCTACGTCGAAGAAGACGGCAAGAGCATCCTGCTCGACGCGGGCAAGATGGGCTACGTCTACGCGATGGACGCCGAAAACGGCGAACTGCTCTGGAAGACCCCGGTTGGCACCCACAACGG
Source organism: Solirubrobacterales bacterium (assembly GCA_017882505.1). Taxonomy (GTDB): domain Bacteria; phylum Actinomycetota; class Thermoleophilia; order Solirubrobacterales; family 70-9; genus VAYN01. The sequence goes on from JADGPJ010000040.1 coordinate 17,730, forward strand.
CCACGACGAAGACGGCAAGCTGGCGCTGGAAGGCAAGTACCACCCGAAGAAGTACCCGTACAAGGTCTACCCCGGCACGCTCGGCGGCGTCGAGACCAACATGGCGTTCTCCGAAGGGGTCGCCTACGTCCCGGTTGTCAACAGCTACCAGGAACGGCCCGATCCGTCGACCTCGCTCGCCGTCGGCCAGAGCCTCGAAGAAAGCACCGGCGACATGGCAGCGGTCGAGATCTCGACCGGCAAGATCCTCTGGGAAGCTGAACTTCCGCAGGTCCCGTTCGGGGCCGCGACGGTCTCCAACGACCTCGTCTTCACGACGCTCTACGACGGCACCGTGCTCGGCCTCTCGCGTGAGGACGGCTCTGTCGTCTGGGAAGGAAAACTGCCCGGCGGCACCAACTCGCCGCTGGTGATCGAACGCGGCACGCTGATCGCGATCAACAGCGTGTCGACTGGTTCGGCGCCGCCGCAGATCGTCGCCTGGCGACTGGGAGCGACCGGCCAGCCATCGGCTGAATCCGAAGGCGGCGAAACGGAAGCCCCGGCGGCCGCCGAACCCGTCGCCCCGTCGAGCGAACCGGAAGCCGAACCGAAGCCCGAAAAGGAACCTGAAACCGGCAAAAGCGCCGGCGGCGGCGAAGCGCAGCTGACGATTGGGAAGTCCGCGTTCACGACCAACTGCGCCGGTTGTCACACTCTCTCGGAGGCCGGAACCACCGGCTCGGTCGGCCCCAACCTCGACCAGCTGATGCCCGAATTCGCCCTGGTGGTCACCCAGGTCACCAACGGCGGCGTCACCATGCCGGCGTTCGGCGGCACCCTCTCCAAGGCCGAAATCGAAGCGATCGCCAAATACGTCTCGACCGTGGCCGGGACCGGCAACGACACCCTCGGCGGGGCAAGCTCCGGGCCCTGACTCCCGAGCGACGCCTGGGGGGCGGCCGTAGGCGGCAGGCACTCAGGTGAGCTTTAGGTAAAGATGGGCACATTGAACTTCGTGGACACCATGTCAGAGCCCGTTTCCGCCATCGCGATCGCTGATCCGAAACCGAGCGCGCACGGCTGGCGCCGGGCGATCGCCCCCTATGAGCGCTCCTCGCTGCCGCACAGCCTCTTCGACGTCGCGACCTCGGTGCTGCCCTACCTGGGGCTGCTGGTCGCGATGTACTTCTGCCTCCAGGTCTCGGTCTGGCTCACTCTCGCCCTCGCCATCCCCGCCGCCGGCTTCCTCCTGCGCACCTTCATCGTCTTCCATGACTGCGCCCACGGCTCGTTCATGGCGACCAAGAGGGCGAACCTCTGGCTCGGTCGCCTCACCGCCTTCCTCGTCTTCCAGCCGTTCGCGAACTGGCGCCACAACCACGCCATCCATCACGGCACCTCCGGCGACCTCGATCGCCGCGGCGCCGGCGACGTGCCGACGCTCACCGTCGACGAGTACACCTCGCGCCCCTGGAAGCAGCGGCTCGCCTATCGTTTCTTTCGCAGTCCCCTGGTGATGTTCGGGCTCGGCCCGATCTGGTCGCTGATGATCGGCCCGCGGATCTGGTCGAACAGGCAGCGTTCCCGCACCCGCAACAGCATCCTGCTGACCAACCTGATGCTGGCACTCGTCATCGGCGCGATCTTCTGGTTCCTCGGCCCAGGCGCCTGGCTGCTGGTGCAGCTGCCGACCGCGATCCTCGCCGGCACCGTGGGCGTCTGGATGTTCTACGTCCAGCACCAGTTCGAGGACGCCTACTGGGAGAGCTCGGAGTGCTGGAGCTACGCCGACGCGGCCCTGCGCGGCAGCTCCTACCTGAAGCTGCCGAAGCTGTTCCAGTTCTTCAGCGGCAACATCGGCCTCCACCACGTCCACCATCTCAGCGCCAAGGTCCCCAACTACAACTTGCAGCGCGCCCACGACGAGATGCCGATCTTCCGCGACGTGCCGGTGCTGAGCGTTCGCGACGGGCTGGCGGCGATCCGGCTCAAGGTGATCGACCCGGCGAGCGGCCGGCTGCTGACCTGGCGCGAGGTCAAGGCCCGCGCCTGAGTCCCGGCGGCCGGGTCAGCCAACTTCGCTCACTTCGAACCAGCCTCGGGACCTTTGGCGGGCGGATCCAGGCGACCGGAAAGGACGCCGCGGCTACTTGACTACGAGGGTGCCTTCCATGCCTGCGGCGGCATGGCCGGGAACGGTGCAGAGGAAGGTGTAGGTGCCCGGCTTCAGTTCGGTCGTCACCGAGGTCTTGCCTTCGCTGATCAGTTCCGTTTTGGCGATCTCCTTGCCGTTTTGCTCGATCGCCACATCGTGTTCGATCGCCGCCGGGTTTTCGAATTCGATCGTGACCTTGCCGGCCTTGCTCGTCAGTTCCTTCGTGTCGAAGGCGAGCTGGGTGGCGCTGGCGGCGAGGTGGAGGGCTTCCCCGGCTCCCTTGGCAGCCGCGCCCGACGCCCCCTTGGATTCCGGGTTGGGTTTGGCCGGAGTGGTCGCAACCAGGTATTCGGCGAGCTGGTGGACCTCCGTCTTCGAGAACGCCTGGCCGTAGTTCTTGGGCATCAAGTTCGGCGGGTAGCCCTCGGCGAGCTCGGAGTTCGGGTCGACGATCATCTCTTCGACCGCTTCGGTGGTGTCATCCGGGGCGAGGAATTCATTGAGGTTGGGGCCGGTTTCGCCAGTTGATCCGGCGGCGGCCAGCGTGTGGCAGGTCCCGCATCCGTTGCTGGTGAAGATCTGGGCGCCGGGGCTGTTCGCAGCGCCTTCCTTTTCGGATTCCCCGCCTTCGGCGCCGTTTTCTTCTTCGGCTCCCGTCGCTTCGCCAATCGGTTCCGGCGCTTCAGCTTCTTCGCCTTCGTTCGAAGAGGAGGCAACGTAGACGGTTTCGGTCTTCGTCGAGCCACCGAGATCACCGATCAGCAGTCCTCCCACGAAGGCCATAGCCGCCACCGCGACGAACGCCCAACCTTCGATTAGCAAGCTTTTCCAGCCGTTATCCCGCATCGCTTTCGATCTTACCCCGATCGACCGGCTGGGGTGGACATCTAGATCTTCCGAGACTCAGTAGACGGAGGTAGGCGTTGACGCGATCAGCGATGACGCGCGGCGACTTGCCCTTGCTCCCAGCTCATAGGGTGACCAGGATGAGCGAGCCACTGTCCGCCGACGCCTTCCCGCTCGAGCGCGCCGAGGTGCGCGGGGTCGAGCTCGCCTACGTGCGGGCCGGGATCGGCGGCTCCCCGCTGCTGCTGATCCACGGTTGGCCCGAGACGAAGCGGATCTGGTGGCGCAACATCGAGCCCCTGGCCGCGGCCGGCTTCGAGGTGATCGTCCCCGACCTGCGCGGCTTCGGCGACTCCGGCCTCGCCGCCGACGGCTTCTACGACGTCGCCGCTCACTCGCGCGACATGCGGGCACTGGTCGGCGACGTGCTTGGCCACGAGCGCTGCGCCGCGGCCGGGGGCGACCTCGGCGGCGCCGTGGTCCAGGACCTGAGTCTGCGCTTCGAGGGTTTCGTCGAGCGACAGGCGCTGTTCAACTGCGTGATGCCGCTGCTGCCAGACGAGTACGAGGCGGCCGGGATCGAAACCGCTCCCTCGCCGGAGATGCGGATGGCGGCGGACTACTTCAGGCGGCAGGGTCGCGAACCCGAGGTGCTGGCGGCGGAGCTGGACACCCCGCAGAAGCGCCGCAACTACATCGCCGAGTTCTACGGCCACCGCTTCTGGGCGACCCCGGGTGCCTTCACGCGGGCCGACGCCGAATTCATGAGCGAGCCCTTCGTCGATCCCGAGCGCCTGCTCGCCGGTTGGGGCAACTACGGCAGCGCCCTCGGTGTGCGGCCGCGCTCGGAGGCGCCGCGGCTGTTCGAGCGCAGCGCCGTTCCCACCCTGGCGCTGTACGGACCCGACGACCACGTGATCTGGCGCCGCTTCCCGGAGATGTGCGAAGTCGCCTTCAGCGAGCTGATCGGCCCCTTCGTCGTCAACGACGCCGGACACTTCCTGCAGTGGGAGCGGGCGGAGCTGCTGAACAAGGCGATCGAGTACTTCCTCGGTTAGGATCATCGGTCCCCTCGTCGGGGCACCCATGAAGAAGCTCCTCGCTGCCATCGTCCTCGTCCCAGCCTTCCTCCTGCTCGCCGGGTGCGGCAGCAGCAGCTCGAGCGACTCCACCGCCACCACCGCCGCCACGGCGGAAGCCTGCACGCCGGCTCAGCTGGACACCCAGACCAAGGGGACGCTGACGGTCGCCACCGACAAGCCGGCCTACCCGCCCTACTTCGAAGAAGACGAACCCGCCAACGGCGAGGGTTTCGAGAGCGCTGTCGCCTTTGCGATCGGCAAGCAGCTCGGCTACGCACCGGCGAAGATCAAGTGGACGGTCGAGCCCTTCAACTCCTCCTACGCGCCTGGTCCCAAGAGCTTCGACTTCGACGTCAACGAGATCTCGATCACGCCGGCGCGTGAAAAGCAGGTCGATTTCTCCTCGCCGTACTACACCGCCAACCAGGCGGTCGTGGCGCTGAAGACCTCCGATGCCGCCAAGGCGACTTCCCTGGCCGACCTCAAGGACGTCCAGATCGGCGTCCAGATCGGCACCACCAGCCTCACCGCGGTTGAAGAACAGATCGAACCCAGCGCCGAACCACAGGTCTTCAACAACTCCACCGACGTCGTCACGGCGCTGAAGAACGAACAGATCGACGCCGTCGTCGTCGACCTGCCGACGGCGCTCTACCTGACCGCCGCCCAGGTTCCCGCGGCGACCGTGGTCGGGCAGTTCAGCGCCCCCGGCGGCGACGAATGGGGCGCCCTGCTCGCCAAGGACTCGTCGCTGACCGCGTGCGTGTCGAAGGCGATCGACGCGATGCGGTCCTCCGGCGAGCTGGCGCAGCTGAACAAGCGCTGGATGAGCCAGGCCGCCGGCGCTCCCGAACTGCACTGACGCTCCGCCTCTGGCCCCCGGCGCCGTCCCCGGCCGCGGTCACAATCCGCGGCTGATTGACCGAGACCGCTGTCATCAGCGATCGCCGCCTCGAAAGGGAGGCGGCGAGACGTAGCAAGGAGCGACGCGGCCAGGCGATCGCGGCGATCTCGACCTTCGTCGTCGTCGGCGGCATCGCCGCCCTGGTCCTGACCAGCCCCGGCTGGCCGACGGTGCAGGAAACCTTCTTCTCCTGGAGTGTCTTCAAGGAATCCTTCCCCGACGTCCTGCGCGGGTTCTGGCTCGACGTCAAGCTCTTCGTCGTCGTCGAGGTCGTCGTGCTGGTCGCCGGCCTGCTCGTCGCCCTGGTGCGGACGAGTCGGGCGCCGGCGCTGTTCCCGCTGCGGCTGCTGGGCACGGTCTTCGTCGACCTCTTCCGCGGGATCCCGACGATCCTGCTCGTCTACCTGGTCGGCTTCGGGATCCCGGCGCTCCAGCTCAGCGGGCTGCCCACCGACCCGGTCGTGCTCGGTGGGATCGCGCTCTCGCTCTCATACAGCGCCTACGTCGCCGAGGTCTACCGCGCCGGGATCGGCTCCGTCCACCGCGGACAGCGCGACGCGGCCCTCGCCGTCGGCCTCACCGACAGCCAGGCGATGCGGCACGTGATCCTGCCGCAGGCGGTGCGCCGCGTGGCGCCGCCGTTGCTCAACGACTTCGTCGCCCTGCAGAAGGACGTCGCCCTGATCTCGATCCTCGGCCCGCAGGAGGCGTTCCGGATCGCCCAGATCGCCCAGGGCGTGAACTTCAACTACACGCCGCTGATCGCCGCGGCGCTGCTCTACCTGGCGGTTACCGTGCCGCTGGCCCGGGTGGTCGACCGCATGGGCGGTGGCGGGGGCGAGGTGCGATGAGCGACGCGGTCCTCGAGGTGCGCGGGGTGACCAAGGCGTTCGGCTCGCGCCAGGTGCTGCGCGGCGTCGACCTGACCGTGACCGAGCACAGGGCGGTCGCGCTGATCGGCGCCTCGGGCTCCGGCAAGTCGACGCTGCTGCGCTGCATCGACCTGCTCGAGGACATCGACGACGGCGACGTCTTCCTCGACGGCGAGGTGATCACCGATCCGGCGGTCGAGACGGTCGCCATCCGGCGCCGGCTCGGGCTCGTTTTCCAGGCCTACAACCTGTTCCCGCATATGACCGCGCTCCAGAACGTCGTCCTCGGCGACATGCGAGCCCATGGCGTCCCCCGCCGCGAGGCGGAGGAGCGCGGTCGGGCGCTCCTCGCCCGCTTCGGGCTCGAGGGCCGCGAGGACGATCGGCCCGACAACCTCTCCGGCGGCCAGCAGCAGCGGGTGGCGATCGCCAGGGCCTTCTCGGGGCGGCCACGGGCGCTGCTGCTCGACGAGGTGACCAGCGCCCTCGACCCGGAGCTGGTCGGCGAGGTGCTCGCGGCCGTGCGCGACCTGAAGGCGGAGGGGATGACGATGGTGATCGCCACCCACGAGATGAGCTTCGCCCGCGAGGTGGCCGACGAGGTGGCGTTCCTGCACGAAGGCCGGATCGTCGAGTCGGGGCCGCCCGAGCGCGTCCTCACCGAGCCGCAACGGCCCGAGACGAGGCGATTCCTCAGCCGCCTGCTGGAGGCCGGCCGGATCTGAGGAGTTTGCGCTCAACACCCACTTTGGGAGCTGAGCCGAGGTTCACTCGAATCAGGTGATGCCGTTTCGGCGGGCGCGCCGTAGGTTCGCGGGCGTGGAGGCAAAGACCGCGGAACCGACAGCGCCGACTGGGCACCCGCGGGTCGTCACCGCACTGCTCGTCATCGGCACCCTGGTCACCTTCCTCGCGATCTTCTCGATCTGGGTCAACCGCCAGGCGCTCAACACCGAAAACTGGGTTTCGACCAGCGGCAAGGTGCTGCAGAACGAAGCGGTCCAGGAACAGCTCGCGAACTACCTGACGGACCAGCTCTTCGCCAACGTCGACGTCGCCAAGGAACTGGAAGTGGTGCTGCCGCCGAAACTGGCGCCCCTCGCCGGCGCCGCGGCCGGGGGCCTACAGCAGCTGGTGCCGCAGATCGCCCAGCGCGCCTTCGCCACCTCGCAGGTCCAGCAGCTCTGGGAAGAAGCCAACCGCCACGCCCACGAGGCCCTGCTCGAAGTCCTCGACGGCGGCAACTCGACCGTCTCGACCAGCGGCGGCGAAGTCACCCTCGACCTCGGCACCCTGGTCGAACGGATCGGCCAGCAGATCGGGGTGGGCAGCGCCATCGCGGCGAAGATCCCGGCCGACGCCGGCAAGCTGACGATCCTCCGCTCCGAACAGATCTCGACGGCCCAGAGCGCCGTCAAGCTGATCCGGAAACTGCCGGTGGTGCTGACCCTGCTGGCCCTGCTGCTCTACGGGCTGGCGATCGGTCTCGCCGGGCCGCGCCGGCGCCGCGCCCTGCGCTCGGCCGGCTTCGGCTTCCTCGTCGCCGGCGTCCTGGCGCTGCTGGTGCGCAGCATCGCCGGCCGCGAGGTGGTCGGCTCGCTCGTCTCCAACGAGGC
>JADGPJ010000091.1 GCA_017882505.1 Solirubrobacterales bacterium
CAACAGGCAGCGCGCCCGCGGCGGGATCCCGAACCGCTCCCGCGCCTCGACGCGATCGGCGCCGGTGACCGCCGCCGGGACGGGCCGGCCGGTGAGGAGGTAACGCCCGCCCTCGCGACCCTCGATCGGAAAGGCGAGGCAGACCCGACGGGCGCGAGCGGCCAGCAACCTGTTCGCCAGACCGAGGTGGCTGTCGGCCTCGGTCAGCACCAGCGGCGTCCGGGTCAGCGTCGCCGCCAGCCCGGCGGGGCCGGCGACGAAGCCGCCGCCGCCCATCACCACGTCGGCGCCGCGGCGGCGCAGGACCGAGCGCGCCGCGCCGACCGCGCCCAGCGCCTCGAGCCCGGCGCGAGCCGCGCGCAGGGGATTGCCGCGGTCGATGCCGCGGACCTCGACGAAGTCGATCTCGTAGCCGGCTGCGGGGACCAGCTCTGCCTCGATCCGCTCCCGAGTGCCGAGGAACGAGACCTCGGCGCCGCTAGCCCGAAGCTCGTCGGCGACCGCCATGGCGGGCACGACGTGTCCCGCGGTCCCCCCCGCCGCCACCACCACTCTTGGCTTTCCTGGCACCGCTCGATCGACTCCTTTCGCGTGCGGGCTGGCGCCCGCCATCGACGACGCGCAGTTTGCCAGCGCGCGCGCCCGTCGAGGTTCGTGCCACGGCCGCGGTGCCGCCGCGGGCGACGTTGAGGATCAGGCCGACCGCGAACAGCGTCGCCATCAGACTGCTGTTCCCGTAGGAGACGAAGGGCAGCGGCACGCCGGTCAGCGGCGCCAGGCCCATCACCGCGAAGAGGTTGATCGTCGCCTGGACAAGGACCAGCGAGGTCAAGCCGGCGACGAGCAGCTTGCCGTACTTGTCCTTCGCCTTCTGGGCGACTTTGAGACCGGCGTAGCCGAACATCGCGAAGAGGCCGACGACGCCGACGATCCCGACCATGCCGAGCTCCTCGCCGATCACCGCCGAGATCATGTCGGTGTGCGCCTCCGGCAGGTAGAAGGCCTTCTGGACGCCGTTGCCGATCCCGACCCCGAAGATGCCGCCGGAGCCAAGCGCGATCTTCGCCTGGGCCGCCTGGAAGCCCGCCCCTTCGGCCGAGGCACCGGGGTTGAGGAAGCCGGTCAGCCGGGCCATCCGGTAGGGCTCGACGATCGTCAGCAGCAGCGCCGCGCCGCCGATGCAGAGCGCGATCAGGGCGAGGTCGCGGGGACGGGCGCCGGCGGCGATCAGGGTCGCGGCGACGGCGAAGGCGACGACCATCGTCGTCCCCATGTCGGGCTCGATCAGGATCAGCAGGCAGGCCGCGCCGACGACCAGGAGGTAGGGCATCATCCCCTTGAGCGAGCGCACCATCTTCGGTTTGCGGGAGAGCAGGTCGGCGCCGTAGAGGATCAGCGCCACCTTGGCGATCTCCGAGGGCTGGAGTTGCAGGAAGCTGGGACCGATCCAGCGGCTGGCGCCGTTGACGCTCGAGCCGGCGCCCATCACCGCGACCAGCAGGAACAGCGAGCCGCCGAGGATCAGCGGCGTCAGGCGCCGCACCAGGACCAGCTGGTTGCGGGCGGCGAAGTGCATGATCACGAGGCCGACGGCGCCGAACATCAGCGTCCGCTTCAGGTAGAAGGCGCTGTTGGAGAGGCCGCCGTTGTGCAGGACCTGCGTGGTCGAGCTGGCGGAGAAGACCATCACCGCGCCGAGCGCGAGCAGGCACAGCGTCGCGGTCAGCAGCATGTTGTACTCGGTCGAGACGACTGCCCGCGCGCGCTTCGCCTTCTTCGCCTTTCTCGCCTTCGACGGCTTCCCGAAGCGACCGCGACGCAGGGCGACGGAGCTCATCGCAGAGCCGCGACGATCTCGCCGAAGCGCTCGCCGCGGCGCTCGAAGTTCTCGAAGGCATCGAAGCTGGCGCAGGCCGGCGAGAGCAGCACGACCTCGCCGGGAGCGGCAGCGGCCGCGGCCCGTTCGACCGCGTCCTCGAGATCGGCGCAGCGGTGGAGCTCGATCCCGGCCTCGGCCACCGCCGCCAGCTCCGCCGCCATCCGCTCGGCGGTGTCGCCGGTCAGGTAGCAGGCGACGCAACGCTCGAGGATCGGGTCCAGCAGCGGCGCGAAAGGCTCGCCCTTGTCGCTGCCGCCGAGGATCGCGTGGACGCCGCCGGCGAAGGAGCGCAGGCCGACGACGGCGGAGGCGACGTTGGTCGCCTTGGAGTCGTTGACGAAGCGAACGCCACCGATCTCGGCGACCCCCTCGAGCCTGTGTGCGACGCCGCCGAAGCTGCGCAGCCCCTCGCGAACGGCGTCGCGATCGATCCCCATCGAGAGCGCCGCCGCGGCGGCGGCCATCGCGTTGGCGACGTTGTGCTCGCCGAGCAGACCCAGTTCCTCGACCGCGAGCAGCGGCTCGCCGTCGTGGAAGATCGTCCCCTCGGACACGGTCAGCTCGCGGTCGGGGCCGGAGTCGTGGCCGAAGGCGACGCGGCGAGCGCAGCCGCCGAGGTCGACGCCGTCGAGGTCGGGCTCGTCGGCGTTGTAGATCGCAAGGTCGTCATCGCCCTGGTTGGCGAAGATCCGCAGCTTCGCCGCCCCGTAGGCGGCGAGGTCGCCGTGGCGGTCGAGGTGGTCCGGTGCGAGGTTGAGGAAGACAGCGCACTCGGGGGCGAAGTGGCTGGTGTCTTCGAGCTGGAAGCTCGAGCACTCGCAGATCACGGTCGCCTCGGGGTCGACCTCGCCGACCAGCTCCGAGAGCGCGGTGCCGACGTTGCCGGCGACGGCGACCGGCTCACCGGCGCCGCGGTAGATGTGGCCGAGCAGCTCGACCGTCGTCGTCTTGCCGTTGGTCCCGGTCACGGCAACGAATCGATTCGGCAGCACCCGCCAGGCCAGCTCGAGCTCTCCCACGACCTCGATCCCCCGCTCGAGGGCAGTGGCGATCACCGCCACCTCCCGGGGAACACCCGGGCTCTTGACGACGGTATGCGTCCCCTCGAGCTGTGCCAATCCATCCGTATCCAGGAAGACTTCGACGCCGACCCCCTCCAGCCCTGCCGCCTGGTCGGGATGTCCCAAATCAACCGCCTTCACGCTCTCCCCGCGCACGGCGAGCAGCCGAGCGACGGCGCGTCCCGACCGAGCCAGCCCGACGACCAGGAACGGGCCGTTGGGCAGCGGCGGGCGAATCTCCTTCGGCGGCGGCGCACTCATCTAGGACTGCTTCGCCCTCAACCGTCTGGACCCTGTCCGCCCCCCATCGCGCGGTTCCTTTCGCACCTATCCCGTAACCAAGGAACCACGCGGTGGTCAGGTTGGGCGGGACGGGTGCCCCTGGAGCGCGCGGCGTCCTGTTTTTCGCCGCGAAGTCTCGGCGAGAGCCGCCCCGTTAACGGCGAAAGACCCAGCAAACGGACGGGGCACCCGACCCCCCCGCCACGCTCACCGCCCGATCGACTGCTGGTAAAGCGTGAAACCGATCCCGGAGCACACAGCGGCGATGATCCAGAACCGCAGCATGATCTTCGTCTCCGACCAGGCCATCATCTCGAAGTGATGGTGCAGCGGCGCCATCAGCAGGACGCGGCGGCGGAATGTCTTGAAGGAGAAGACCTGGATCGCCACCGAGAGCGCCTCGATCACGAAGATGCCGCCGATGATGATCAGCAGGACCTCGGTCTGGGTCATCACCGCCAGCGCCCCGATCGCGCCTCCTAAGCCGAGCGAGCCGGTGTCCCCCATGAAGATCGAGGCCGGGAAGGCGTTGTACCAGAGGAATCCGATGCAGGCGCCGACCAGGCAGGCCGAGAGCAGGGCCAGGTTCTGCTGCTCGTTGGCGACGAAGGCGATCGCCGTGTAGGCGAGGAGAACGATCGCGCAGGAGCCGGCGGCGAGGCCGTCGAGGCCGTCGGTGAGGTTGACGCCGTTGGAGGTGCCGGCGATGACGAGGAAGACGAGGACGAAGTAGAGAACCGGGCCGAGGTAGAGGCTGGCGTCGCCGATGCGGATGTAGAGCGTCGGCTCGAGGCCGACCTCGTGGCGGGCGACCCACCAGAGCCCGAGGGCGAGGATCAGCTGGCCGAGCAGCTTCCAGCGCCCGGGCAGGCCGAGCGAGCGGCGTTTGACGATCTTGATGTAGTCGTCGATGAATCCGAGCGCGGCGCAGCCCATGGCGACGCCGAAGACGGCGAGGCTCTGGGCGTCGCGGTCGGAGAGGATGAGGAACGGGACGCAGATCGAGGCGAAGACGATCAGCCCGCCCATCGTCGGGGTCCCGGCCTTGGTGTGGTGCTCCTGCGGCCCGTCCTCGCGGATGTGCTGGCCGAACTCTCGAACCCGGAGGAATTCGATGAATTTCGGGCCGAGGAAGATGCAGATCAGCATCGCCGCCATGCCGGCGATCAGGATTTCGCCCATCAGGCCAGCTCCGCCTCGAGGGGCGTGGGGAGGTCGGGCGCCGGGCGCATCGAACCTATGCTCGCAGCGGGGGCGGCCATCTGCTCCGCGGTCGCTCTCACGCCGGGCTGCCCAGCTTCCGCAGCTCCTCGCGGGCGACCTCACGGTCGTCGAAGGGGATCTTGCGGCCGCCCGCGAACTCCTGGCCCTGCTCGTGCCCCTTGCCGGCGATCACGACGGTGTCGCCCGGGGCGGCGCGGCTCAGGGCCAGGGCGATCGCGGCGCGGCGATCGGGCTCGACCTCAAGCTCCTGCGCCGTGCTGGCGCCCGCCGCGACTTCGGCGACGATCGAGTCGGGGTCCTCGGAGCGCGGGTTGTCGGAGGTGATCACGACGAGGTCGGAAAGCTCAGCTCCGGCGCGACCCATCTTCGGCCGCTTGTCGCGGTCGCGGTCGCCGCCGGCCCCGAAGACCGAGATCAGGCGCCCGCTGGTCAGGCGCCGGGCGGCCCGCAGCGCGTTCTCGACCGAGTCCGGCGTGTGCGCGTAGTCGACCAGCACCGCGAACTCCTGCCCCTCGTCGATCGGCTCGAAGCGCCCCGGCACCCGGGCGGCACGCGCCAGCCCGGCCGCCGCGGTCTCCGGCTCCACCCCGAGTGCCTCCGCGGCCGCAAACGCCCCCAACGCGTTCGCCACGTTGAAGTGCCCGGGCAGCCCCGTCCGAACCGCGATCTCCCGCCCGGAGGGGAGGCCGACCGTGAACTCGGCGCCGCTGGAGTCGAAGCTGACGTCGCGGGCGCCGTAGTCGGCCTCGGCGCCCTCGGCGGAGAAGGTGACGCAGTCGAGCTCCTCGGCGAGCCGGCGGCCGTAGGGGTCGTCGACGTTGACGATCGCCGTTCCCGGGCCGGCCTCGAAGAGCTTGCGCTTGGCGGCGAAGTAGTCCTCCATGTCGGCGTGGAAGTCGAGGTGGTCCTGGGTCAGGTTGGTGAAGAGGGCGACCTCGAAGTGGATCGCGTCGGCGCGGTGCAGCGAGAGCGCGTGGGAGGAGACCTCCATCGCGCAGGCGCGGTCGCCCTCCGCCAGCATGCGCCGGAAGATGGCCTGCAGCTCGATCGCCTCCGGCGTCGTCCGCTCGACCTCCTCCTCGACCCCTCCGACCACCTGCTTCACCGTCCCCAGCAACCCACACGAGACCCCCGCCCCCTCGAGGATCTCCCGAACCAGGAACGCCGTGGTCGTCTTCCCGTTCGTCCCCGTCACCCCCACGACCCGCAGCTCCGCCGTCGGATCCCCCCAGAACTTCGCGGCCAATGTCGCCATAGCCGCCCGCGCGTCAGCCACGACCACTTCGGGCACCCCCACTCCCAACTCCCGCTCCACAACCAGCGCCGCCGCCCCCGCCTCGACCACCTGAGCAGCAAAATCATGCCCGTCGACCTTCTCCCCCGCCACGCAGAAGAACAGCGTCCCTGGCCCCGCTTTCCGGCTGTCATATGCGAGGTCCGCAACCTCCACGGACCCATCACCAACGACTCGGTTCACCTCGGAAGCTCCCGCGAGGAGCGCGTCCAATCTCATCATCCGCCGGATTCTAGGTAGGGCATCGGGTGCCCCTGGAGCGCGCGGCGTCCTGTTTTTCGCACCTCCACCCCGGCGAGAGCTACCCCGTTAACAGCGAAAAACCCAGCAAGCGGGAGGGGCACCCGATGCCGTCCCCACCATCATTCCTGCGGAATCCCCAGATACGGCAACGCGAATTCCGCGATCTGACCAAACGCCGGAGCGGCCACCGACCCGCCGTAGATTTCCCCCTGCGGCTCGTCGACGATCACCGCCGCAAGCAACTGCGGGTTCTGCGCCGGCGCGAACCCGATGAAGGAAGCGATGTACTTGGTTTCCGAGTACCCCCCGTTTTCCGCCACCTGCGCGGTTCCGGTCTTGCCGGCCAAGGTGTAGCCGGGGACGCTGACCTCCGAGGCGGTGCCGCCGGGAGCCAGCACCCCCTCGAGCATTTCCCGCACCTCGGTCGCCACCTTGGCGCTGATCACCCGGCGCCCCTTGGGCTCGTGGATCTCGCGTTCGCCGATCCGCTTGATCAGCTGCGGCGGTCTGAGGATGCCGTTGTCGGCGATCGCGGTGTAGCCGGCGACCATCTGCATCGGCGTCACCGCGAGCCCCTGGCCCATCGGCAGGTTGCCCATCGTCGAGCCCGAGTATTCGTCGAGCTTCGGCACGATTCCGCTTTCCTCGCCGGGGAACTGGACGCCGGTCCTGCTGCCGAAGCCGAAACGGTCGAGCCATTTGCTGAACTTTTCCGAGCCGACCTGGAGACCGATCGTGACCGCGCCTACGTTCGAGGATTTGCTGAGGATCTGGGCGGTGGTGAAGTTTTCCGTTCCCCGTTCCTCGGCGTCTTTGATCGTCCGGTCGGCGACCTGGATCGTCGGTGGCAGGGTGAATTCGGTCGTCGGGGTAACCAGCTTTTCTTCCAGGGCGGCGGAGACGGTGAACGCCTTGAAGGTCGAGCCGGGTTCGTAGTTGAGTCCGGTCGCCTGGTTCATCAAGTCCTCGCTGCTGACCCCCGAGAGGTCGCTGGGGTTGACCGGCGGCCAGTTGGCCATCGCCAGGATCTGCGAGCTGCGCGGGTCGACGACGATCGCCGTCGCGCCCTTCGGCGAGTAGGTTTCGCCGACTTCGTTCAGCACCTGTTCGGTCTTCTCCTGGATCACCGGATCGAGCGTCAGCTGGACGTCTTCACCGTCGCTCGCTTCCTTGACCGTTTCCAGCCTGATCGGTTCGCCGAGCGCGTCGTTGACGATGCGGCGTTCGCCGTCGGTGCCGCGCAGGGCCGATTCCTCGCCCTGCTCAAGCCCGATCAGGCCCTGGTTTTCGGACCCGACCGCGCCGATCACCTGCCCGGCCATGTCACCCTGCGGGTAGCTGCGGCGGCTGTCGGGCAGCTCGCCGATCCCTTCCAGGTGGAGCGCTTCGACCTTGGCCGCAGTCGGGAGATCGACTTTGTGGGCGACGTAGGAGAAGCCCGATTCTTCGGTCAGGGCTTCGAGTACCTGGCCCTTCCTCTGTTCGAGGATCGGCGCCAGCTTGGCCGCCGCCTGCGGCGGATGCTTCACCTGGTAAGGCGTCGCGTAGATCGTTGCCGCGTCTTCGGAGAAGGCGAGCTTGTTGCCGTTGCGGTCGAGCAGGCTGCCGCGCAGGCCCGGAACGGTAATCGTCTCGGTCTGCTGGGAGAGCGCCTCGGAAGCCAGTTGCGCTCCCTGCACCCCCTGCAGCCAGAAGGCGCGGCAGATGACGACGAGGAAGCAGAGGAGGAAGGCAGCGAAGAGGAGCCCGATCCTGCGTTCGATCAAGCGCATCCGCGCCGGTCCCCTAACCGGCGCCGGCGAGCCGCTTGACTGCCGTCGCCACGGTATCGGGACCGAACTTGATCACCTTCGGGTCTTTCGAAGTCGACATCGCCAGGCCCTGTTGGGCGGCCAGGTTGCGGACGTGTTCGGTGCCGCTGAGCTTGGCGTCGCGGCCGGCGACGACCGAGCTGTCCTGTTCCAGGCCGGTGATCGTTTCGGCGATCTTGCCCGAGGAGGCGGCAAAGCTGAGGGTGACCACGTTGAGGGCGACGATCCCGACCAGGAGCACGCCGAGGACGCCGATCCAGGCGCGGCCGCGGGTCATCCGCACAACCAGACCGGAGTCGGGCAGCTGACGGACGGCGCCAGCGGTGCGGCCGACCGCGATTGGGATCAACTGGCCGCCGGAGCGCCTGGTCTTCGGCCTGCCGCGCTGGGGAGCGCGGGCAGGAGCTCGGCGCGCGGGAGCGGTCGCCGGCGCGGCGACGGCGCGGCCGCGCGGCGCCGGTTTCGCCGGCGCGCGACGGCCGGGAGC
>JADGPJ010000041.1 GCA_017882505.1 Solirubrobacterales bacterium
CCGGGCGCGCCGGCCAGGATGGATCCGGCGGATAGCGGAGGTCGGCGACCAGGTCCATCGCGTCGGTCGCCGAGCCGCCGTTGCCGAGGGCCAGGAGCTTGCCACCGGCCTCGAAGAGCCGGCGCAGATCCGCGGCCGCGGCCAGCAGAACCTCACGGCCCTCTCCGAGCGTCCGCTCACGCAGGACGCCGATCTCCTCGGCCTTCATCAGGATCGAGGAGCGGACGTCGGCGATCACCGCGTCGAGGTCGCTCTCGCCCTCCGAGAGGAACGGATAGAGGAAGCTCGAGGCGCCGGAGTCATGGACCGGCCCGGCGCTGCGCCCCCCGAGCAGACCTCGATGCTCGAAGAAGACGTGGACCGACTCCCAGAGCACGTGGTAGGCGGTCTCGGCCAGCTCCTGCCGCACCGACGGGTCGCGGGACCCGGGCGCCAGCTCCCACTCGGCGCCGACGCCGGCCTCGAAGGCGGCCGTCAGGCAGCCGCGCTCGCGTGCGAGCGCGAGCGCGGCGCGCACCTCCTCTCCACCCTCCTCCGTGGCGCCGAAGGCGATCACCACGTCCTCGGGCTCGCCGATCAGCTCGACCTGTCCCCGCAGCGGCCCTCCGTCGCGGGTCAGGCCGATCGCCGGCAGCGCCCGCTTGCCGACCACGATCGGGTGGACGAACTCCACGGTGACGTGGCGGACATCGGAGCGGGCGCCCGGCGAGAGGCCGACCGCGACCAGCCGCCCACCCCGCGCGAAGCGCTCCGCCATCCGGTGGCAGAGCCGCGCCAGCGCCTCCGCGTTGGCCTCGAAGTAGGCATGGTTGGCCTCGCCCCGCAGCGCCAGCAGCTCGCCGATCCGGTCTGCCGCTCTCAGCGTGTCGGAGCCCATCGAACCCGTCCTAGGCAGGCGCCGGAGCCGTCTTCGCGACCCCGGTCAGCCAGTCGCGGAAGGCCTCGGTTCCCTCGCCCGTCTTGGCGCTGAGGAGCATGTGCTCCACTCCGGGATGCACGGCGTCGAGGTGGTAGAGAAAACGGTCGAGGTCGAAGTCGAGGTGCTCCAGGAGGTCGATCTTGTTGATCAGGACGAGCTCGCAGGCGCGGAACATCAGCGGGTACTTGAACGGCTTGTCCTCCCCCTCGGTCACCGAGGAAACCATGACCCGGGCGTCCTCGCCGACTTTGAACTCGGCCGGGCAGACGAGGTTGCCGACGTTCTCGATCACCAGCAGGTCGAGATCCTCGAGCGGCAGATCGCCCAGCGCCGAGCGGACCATGTTGGCGTCGAGATGGCACTCGCCGCCGAAGCCGGAATCGGTGTTGAGCTGGACCACCGGCAGGTGCAGCGCCGAGAGCCTGTCAGCGTCGGCGGAGCCCTGCACATCTCCCTCCAGGACGCCGACGCGGGCGTCGACCTCGCCCAGCACCCGTTCCAGCAGCGTCGTCTTGCCGGCGCCCGGGGCGCTCATGAAGTTGACCACGCTGACGCCGTGGCGATCGAAGTCGGCCCGGTTGGCCGCGGCGATCGTCGTGTTGGCGTCCAGCGCGTCCTCCGCGACCTTCACCTTGGTGCGATGCATTTCGTCTCCTCATTCTCCTCGACCACTATCGAATCGATGTCGAACTCGTTTCCGGCCGCAATCTCGACCTCGCCGCAACCGCAACCGGGGCAACGGAAGATCGGCAGCTCCGGCCGCCACTCCCTCGCGCAGGATTCGCAGCGCAACAGAGTGGCCACCCTCTCATGTTCGAGCTCGGCCCCTTCGCAGAGGGTGCCGCGGGTGACGATGTCGAAGTAGAACCCGAGCGAGTCCGGCACCACCTGGCGCATCGTCCCGATCCTCATCTGCACCGACTTGACACGGCGCCCTTCGGCGTGACGCAGGGCGGTCTCCAGGATCGCGCTCGAGAGCGAGAGCTCGTGCACCGTCTCAACCCTCGTAGGCCTTGTTCGACTGCAGCTCGGCGATCTGCTCGAGGACGCTGTCCACCGCCCGCTCCACGGCCGCGGCGACGTCCTCACTCAGCTCCATCCCCATCTCCTCGACCGTGGTCGGCTCGCAGGCGACGATCACGACCTTGCCGGGCCAGTCGCCGACCGATTTGACGAAGCGCAGGACCGTCTTCGGGTCCATCCCGTGTGGATTGATCACCTCGCCGTCCTCGATCCCACCCTCGACCTCGTCGGGCTCCATCACGTAGAGCGTTCCCGGCTCGCCGCCCTGGCGGCTGACGTCGACGATGACCAGAGCATCGTAGCCCCTCATCACCTCGTAGGCGAAGTCGAGGCCGCCGGTCCCGAAGTCCATCACGTCACCCCCGACGGAACGCCGCGATTCTCCAGCCGCTGGGCGACGGCGCCGCCGAAGCCGTCGTCGCCGAGGAAGGCGTTGCCGACCCCGGCGATGAGGATCTGCTTCTCGCGGTCGGGGCTGATCATCCGGGCCTCCATGCGGTCGACCGCGGCCTCGACGCTGCTCTCGTCGACGTTCAT
This sequence comes from Solirubrobacterales bacterium, assembly GCA_017882505.1. Taxonomy (GTDB): domain Bacteria; phylum Actinomycetota; class Thermoleophilia; order Solirubrobacterales; family 70-9; genus VAYN01. Next base: position 2,480 of record JADGPJ010000041.1, read on the forward strand.
CGAATCTCCACTTCCTCGGGCTTGAAGTACAGGTAGCGGCCGGTGTCGCGCATCAGCTCCTGGCCGGGGTCGTCGTCGATCGTGACCCCGAGGTGGACACCGTCCTCGTAGTCGACGTAGATGCGCTCGATCGTCGCGTTCCTTCCGGCCAGGATCGCGTCGTAGGTATCGCCGCCGGCCCGCGGCCTCAGCACCACCCGGGCGCCCCTCGCGATCGTCAGGCCGTCGACGGTCGCGGTCGCTTCTCCGAGCTGGGGATGGCCCATCTCAAGCCGGCCGTGCAGTCCGATCATCTCCTCCGCAGTGGCCTGCTCGGCCCGCTCGATCATCTCGCGGACCTTAGGGTCCTGAGCGGCGATCTCCTCGCGCTCGGCATCGCTCAGCGTCTGCACGTGGAGCAGCAGCGCCTCCTCGATCTCGGTGTTGTCGAAGAGGCCGCCGAGGCTCTCGGGGGCGATCCGTGGGTGGTCTGGCAGGAACATCGAGGCGCCGAGGATCGTGTCGTCCTCGGCCGAGGCCAGGACCGGCCAGGTGTTGACGTTCTCGCAGGCCGCGACGGCCTCGACGTGGGGGCCCTCGTTTTCGACCGGTGAGACGAAGCGCCCCTCCTCCACGCGCAGGACGACGTGAGTCGAGAGCAGGCTGGAGCGCAGAGCGGTGGGGCGGTCCGCCCTGCCGCCATCGTCGAGCTCGCTGGTGTTGTGGACGCAGAGCTTGATCCTCGCCAAGCCGTCGCCGAGCAGCTCGGCCCGGATCCGCACTCGCCCCCGCATCTCCCCCTCACCCTCGAAGTGGAAACCGTCGCCTGCCGACGAGGAGAACAGATCGTCGACCGCGACCGGCGCCAACTCGATCGCCCGCTCGACCCCCTGGTGGCCCTCGCCGCTCGCCTGCAGGAATCGCACCGCGGCGGCAACGGTGGCGCCCGGCCCGAACTCGAGCACGACCTCGGCCCGCAGCAACGCGTTCGCGAACGGATTGGCCTCCGCGTAGCTGGGTGGGTAGACGATCCCGTGTGGCGTCGGCGTCGCGTTCTTGGTCGCGCCCGCCGTGTAGGGATAGAGGGCGTAGCCCTCGTACAGCAGCGAATCGACCAGCTGCTCGACGCTCACCGGTCCAGCAGCCTTTCCAGCACCGCCTCGTAGGACGGCAGTCCCTGCTCGAGCTTGTAGCGCCGCAGCCGCTCGATCGTCTCGCCTCCGGCGGCGACCCAACCGCGGTGGGGGTAGTGGGCGCTGATCATCTCCTGCCAGATCGCGATCGGCATCCGGTAGTTGCTCGACTCTTCCCAGGAGAGCTGGACGATCTGCAACCGCTCGCCCTCCCCCTGGTAGTAGATGCCGCCGTTGAAGTGGAAGACCAGCGGCACCTCTCCGTCGACGATCGAGTGGAAGTAGTTGGTCGCGGCGATCTCAAGGTCGAAGTTGCAGAGCACCGGCACCTCGACCGTGGTCCTGCCCCTGAAGGACTGGACGAGGACGTCGACCTGGGCCCAGGACACGGTCCGCGTCGGCGCTCCGATCCGCCCCGGCTCTCCGAGCAGCTCAGTGAGCCGCTCACGGGTCGGCTCGTCGTAGCGGCGCTGGGCGGGCTCGATCGCGATCTGGACCGCGAGCGAGATCGTGAGGACCTGCAGCTCCGAGGGATCCCGACCTCAACGTCGAAGATCAGGGTCGGCGCCAGCGAGTGCCGCGGCACCCGGACGGCGCGGACCTCTCATTGGTGGTGATCGGCTGGCCGGTGTCGTGGTTGTTGCCCATCCCCGACCAGTGACCGTCGCCGTTGATCTCCTCGTTCGGGATCGAGCCCTCGACGACGAGGACGAACGGGTCGAGCTTGCCCGCCTCGGCGTCGTACCAGGCCTGCATGAACTCGTCCCCGACCTCATACGCGAGGACCGGGTTGTGGACGACGACTTTCGGCATTCCGGGAATCGCCCGGGTGACGATGTCCTCGAGGCTCGGGTTGACGGCGGAGGTCATCGCGACCGAGTCCCCGTCGCAACTGAGCCCGGTCGTCATCCAGATCACGTGAGCGGTGATCCCCTCCGTCTTGGCCTGATCCGGTACGAACTCGGTTGCCGACATGGTCACTCCTCCGTCTCGCTCAGCAGATCCTCGGCAAGGGATCGCCCGCAAGCAGATCCATCACCCTTCTCCCTCCGAATGCCGTCTCCACCAGAACCATGCCCGGCGGCTCCGTCTTCACTTCGCCGATCTCCGCCGCCTCCTCGCAGCCGGGAACCGAGCGCAGTGCCGCCAGCGCGCCGTCCGCCTGCCCGGGGGCGACAAAGGCGACCAACTTGCCCTCGTTCGCCACGTACATCGGGTCGATTCCAAGCAGTTCCGAGGCGCCCATCACGGCGGCGTCGACCGGCACGTCGGCCTCGCGCACGACCATCGTCACCTGCGAGGCCCGGGCCAGCTCGTTGAGAACGGTCGCCACTCCGCCGCGGGTGGCGTCGCGCATGCAGCGCAACCCGGCGCCGCCGGCCTCCAGCAGAGCGTCGGCGGCGGGCCACAGCGAGCAGGTGTCGGACTCGATGTCGGCGTCGAGCTCGAACTCTCCCCGCGCCAGCATGATCGCCGTCCCGTGGGCCCCGATCGAGCCCGAGACGATGATCTTGTCCCCCGGCTCGATCGCCGCGGTCGAGAGCCGGGCTCTGGGGTCGATCTGGCCGACCCCGGTCGTGCAGATGTACATCTTGTCGGCGTGTCCGCGTTCGACGACCTTGGTGTCGCCCGTGATCACCTCGACTCCCGCCACCTCGGCGGCGGCGGCGATCGCCCTCACCTCGGCCCGCAGCTCCTCGGCGTCGAGACCCTCCTCGAGGATCAGCGAGAGGCTCAGCGCCGCCGGCCGGGCGCCGGCGACCGCGAGGTCGTTGACGGTGCCGTTGACGGCGAGATCGCCGATCGAGCCGCCGGGGAACCGGATCGGCTTGACCACGAAGCTGTCGGTGGTCAGCGCCAGGCGCAGGCCCTCGATCTCGACCACGCCGGCGTCGCCCATCTGGTCGAGCGACTCCGACGCGAATGCCGGCGCGAAGAGGCCCTCGATCAAGGTCTGCGTCGCCTTGCCGCCGGCGCCGTGGGACATCGTCACCTGCGAGTCCTTGAACCTCGGCCGCTTCGAGCGCGTCGTCTCGATGATCTCGAGGATGCGCTGCTCGCGACCGCTGACGAGCCCCTCCGACACGGTCAGACCACCTCTCTGTCCCGCGCGAAGCGGCCGTAGTTGTAATAGGCGGCGCAGGCCCCCTCGGGCGAGACCATGCAGGTTCCGATCGCGTGCTCGGGAGTGCAGGCGGTGCCGAAGACCTTGCACTCCCAGGGCTTGATCACGCCCTTCAGCACCTCGCCGCACTGGCACGCCTTGGGGTCGGCCACGCGCACTCCGGGAGTCTCGTAGCGACGCTCGGCGTCGAACTCGGCATAGGCATCGCTCAGCCTCAGCGCGCTCTGGGAGATGAAGCCGAGGCCGCGCCACTCGAAGTGCGGCCGCAGCTCGAAGACCTCCGCCATCACCTCCAGCGCCCGCAGGTTCCCCTCATAGGGGACGACTCGGGTGTACTGGTTCTCGACTTCGCAGCGCTCGCCCTCGAGCTGGTTGATGATCATCAGCGCCGACTGCAGGATGTCGAGCGGCTCGAAGCCGGAGATCACCACCGGCTTGCCGTAGTCGGCGGGGATGAACTCGAAGGGCCTCGCCCCAACCACGGTGGAGACGTGTCCAGGCCCGATGAAACCGTCCAGGCGAAGGTCGGGAGAGTCGAGCAGTGCCCGCAGCGGCGGCACGATCGTCACGTGGTTGCACATGCAGAAGAAGTTGGAGACCCCCTCGGCCTTGGCGCGCTTCATCGTCAGCGCCGTCGAGGGAGCGGTCGTCTCGAAGCCGAGGGCGAAGAAGACGACGTCACGGTCGGGGTTGGCCTTGGCCAGCCGCAGCGCATCGAGGGGGGAATAGACCATTCGCACGTCGGCCCCTTCGGCCTTGGCCTCGAGCAGCGACTGCTCGGAGCCGGGCACCCGCATCATGTCGCCAAAGCAGGTGAAGATCACGTTCTCGGCCCTGGCGATCGCGATCCCGTCGTCGACCCGGCCCATCGGGATCACGCAGACCGGACAGCCGGGGCCGTGTACCAGCTCGACGTTGTCGGGCAGCAGGTCATCGACGCCGTACTTGTAGATCGAGTGGGTGTGGCCGCCGCAGACCTCCATCAACTTGTAGTGGCGCTCGGGGTCGACGGCGGCGAGGATCTCCCCGGCCAGGACCCGGCCGAGCTCGGCGTCGCGGAACTCGTCGACGAATTTCACGCCGCCACCCCCTGCTCGCTGTCGCGGCCGATCGCGGTGCCGGCGTGCACCAGCAGGCTCTCGCCCGGCTCGACCGGCTCGACCAGCGCCGTCTCGACACTGCTGCGCACGCCCCCGGGATCGGCGCACAGCGCCAGGCCGCGCTCGCGGTCGACCCGCAGGACCTTCATCGCAATCGCCTCGTCCCCACAGGTGATGCAACCGCTTGTGTGGCCGCAATGTGGAGTGAGGGACTCCATGGTCAGCGCTCGCCGCTCATTCGATCGCGCTCGCCTTCAACTCCTCGAGCTCCTGTTCGTAGTCGGCGCCCATGCCCTCGAGCAGCCTGCGGGTCGCGAGCGCCTCCTCCTCGTCGACCTGGGAGATCGCGAAACCGACGTGGATCAGGACCCAGTCCCCCGGCCCGACCCCTTCGCCGTCGTCGTCGAGTAGGCCGACGTTGACGTTGCGACGCACCCCCGCGACGTCCACCCTGGCAAGGCGGTTGGCCTCATCGACCATTTCGAGTATCTGACCTGGAATCGCGAGACACACGCCCGCTCCAATCGTCGTTCCCTTACGAGACAACGAAGTCGGTACCCACTCGTCCCGGCGCCAATCTCAGCGCTCACACCCTCGGGAACGGCTCCGCAAAAACCAGGTATATCCGCGTGGGAGAAAACTGTCAAGGCGGCAGCCCGAATCCGCACAGGCGGGGCGGGCTCAGAGCAGGGAGCCGCGGGGCGGCACCGCCCAGACTCGGCGGGCGAATGCGAATGCCACCTCCGGATCGAGATCCGCGACCCTGGCGGCACCGGAATCCTTCATCTCCTGCGCCAGCTCACGCCACGCAAGGGCGACACCGGCGACCTTCGTCAGCGGGCCCCAGCCGCCCGCTTCGCCCAGTTCCTCGGACCGCAGCCGAGCGTCGGCGACGGTCATCTGACCGAACGGCTTGTAACGACCCTCGCAAAAAACGGGACTCTCCAACGCCGTCTGCTCGGCATCCCCCATTCACCCAAGTGTGCCACGAGGCGGATCGGGAGCATCGGCTGTTGACAGCCGGTGGCAGCCGGGTTACGTTCGCAACAGAAGGGTCACTCACCGCACGGACGTCGGACCGGGAGGTTGAGATGGAGGCGATCACCGCTGCGCGGCCCGGGAAGCCCGGCCTCTCCCGCCGGCGCCGGATCGCCGCCGGCCTCGAACCCGGTCAGTGGCGCACTCTGGCCGGGATGGCGGCGGTGGTCGTCGGCCTTCACCTCGTCGGCTTCTTCCTCTTGCTGGTGGTGGTCGCGCCCCGCAACCTCAGCCTCGGCGCCTCCGGCGCTTTCACCGTCGGGGTCGGGATCACCGCCTACACCCTCGGCATGCGCCACGCCTTCGACGCCGACCACATCTCGGCTATCGACAACACCACCCGCAAGCTGATGAACGAAGGCAAGCGCCCGCTCAGCGTCGGCTTCTTCTTCTCGCTCGGTCACTCGACGGTCGTCTTCGCGCTGGCCTTCCTCTTCGCGCTGGGCATCAAGGCGCTGACCGGCCCGGTGGAAAACGACGGCTCGGCCCTCCACAGCGTCACCGGCTGGATCGGCACCGGCGTCTCCGGGACCTTTCTCTACGTCATCGCCGCCCTCAACATCGTGATCCTGGTCGGAATCCTCGGGGTCCTCGGCGAGATGAAGCGCGGCACCTACGACGAAGCGGAGCTGGAACGCCAACTCGACAACCGCGGCCTGATGAACCGCTTCTACAGGCGCTTCACGAAGACCATCACCAAGCCGTGGCAGATGTACCCGATCGGAATCCTCTTTGGCCTCGGATTCGACACGGCGACCGAGGTTGGCCTGCTCTTCCTGGCGGCCGCGGGGGCCGGTGCCGGCCTGCCGTTCTACGCGATCCTCTGCCTGCCGATCCTCTTCGCCGCCGGGATGTCGCTGCTGGACACGATCGACGGCTCCTTCATGAACTTCGCCTACGGGTGGGCCTTCTCCAAGCCCGTGCGGAAGATCTACTACAACCTCACGATCACGGCGCTCTCCGTCTTCGTCGCGCTGGTGATCGGCTCGATCGAGATCGTCGGACTGCTGTCCCAGAAGTTCGGCCTCAGCGGCGGCGCCTGGGACTGGATCTCCGCCCTCGACCTGAACACGATCGGCTTCGCCATCGTCGGTGTCTTCGTCCTCACCTGGATCGTGGCCGTGGCGATCTGGCACTTCGGCGACATCGAGGAGCGTTGGTCGGCGAGCATCAGGGCTTCGAAATCGACGTAGGCTGACGCCCACGCGGCGAAGCGGGAAACCTCGACAAACGTCCGCGGCATGCTCAGCCGATGGCGTCGGCCCAGTCGCGCAGGCGGTCCGAGAACTGCGGCGTGGCCGCGCTCACCTCGACCACCGCATCGGCCGGCACGTTCGCCCGGCGGGCGGCGGCGATGATCGCGTCTGGCGAGGGCGCCTCGTAGAGGCAGTAGGTGCGTCGCCTGTCGGCGCTGAGGAACGAGAAGAGCCAGCGGACCCCCTCCTCCCCGTTGACCTCCTCGATCAGCTCGACATCGCCGTCCGTCAGGTCGAGCTGCTCGGCGAAGCCGCGCTCGATCATGTAGAGAGCCATCAGATGATCGTAGCGGGGATTTCCGCTCAGGCCGAGGCGATTCCGTGCCGGTGGGCGAAGGACGCGGCCTCGGTGCGATTCGCGCAGTCCGTCTTGCGCAGGATGTTGCGGATGTGGTTGGCCGCGGTGTGCTCGCTGATCGACAGCTCCGCCCCGATCTCACGGTTGCTGAGCCCGCGGGCGACCAGCTGCAGAATCTGCGCCTCGCGCGGGGAGAGCCCCGCGGGCAGCCCACTGCCCGCGGCGGGCACGCCGAGCGAGTGGACCTTGCCGAGCAGCCCCGCCATGCCGATTCGCTCGGCCAGCGAGGCCGCCTCGGCGAGGAGGGCCTCGGCCCGCCCGCGCACCCGGCGGTCGCGGCCGAGCAGGAAGCGCCCGTACTCGTAGGCGGTGTGAGCCAGCCAGGTCGACGCCCCCATCCCCCGGTTCTGCTCCATCGCCCGCTCGAAGTGCCCCTCGGCCCGCTCGGCCTCGCCCAGCGTCGCCGCGAGCATCCCGAGGTACCGGTCGGCGGCGCCGTAACAGGCGACCAGGTGGCCGATCATCACGTTGGCCCCCGCGAAGGGCTCCAGCTCGGGGTAGAGGATCGCCGCCATCTCCTCGTCGCCGAGCGCGGCGCTGGCGTCGGTCAGATACGCGAGCGTCGCCAGCCACAGCGAGGCGCGGAAACCGTCGATGCCCTCGGAGGCGAGCCACGACAGCTCGTTCCGGGCCTCCCGCTCCATGCCCAGCTCGGCGAGCACCGCGACGAGCCCGGGACGCCACGGCCCCTCACGATCGGGATCGCCGGCGAGGATCCGCACCGCCGGCGCGAGCTCGGCCAGCCGTCCCTGCTCCCGGCGAATACCGAACATCTGAATGCCGTAGGTGCCCGATGCGTCGCGTCCGGTCAGCAGCCGGCTCCAATCGTGCGAGCGCGCCGCCATCTCCTCGGCATCCGCGAGGTGGCCGTCGCAGAGAGCGATCGCGGATCCGTAGTGCTCGGCGACGTGATGCATGAACGGCTGGGCGGTGCGCTCGGCCATCTCACGCAGGGCGCCGACCTCGGCCCGCGCCGAATCGAGGTCGCATAGGGCGACGAAGGTCGGCACCCGCCAGGCCATCGTCTCGGTGTGGATCTCGGCGTCTCCCAGCTCCGAAGCCAGGTCCCGCGCCTCGGTGAGGTTCGAGAGGATCTCCTCCAGCGGCGACGCTCCGCGCGCCCAGTAGGAACGAACCAGCACCTTCGCCAGGCCCGTGCGGTCACCGTGTTGCCGGGCCAGCGCGACTGCGTTCTCGCGCACGATCGCCCCCCGCTCGGGGTTTCCCAGGAATCCGAGCGCCCGGGCGAGCCCGGCCAGCAGGCCGATTCGCAGCTCCTCGTCCTCCCCTCCCACCGCGGCGAGCGCCTCCTCGAGCAGGAAGACCGCGTCGCCGCTCGCGAGCCCGGGGCGCCAACAGGCCTCCTCGTAGCCGATCGCCGCCCGCCCCAGCAGCTGCGGACTGGTCAGGTCGCGGCCGATCGCCGCAGCCGCGGCGAAGGCCTCCAGGGCATCGTTGGCTCTGCCGGCGCGGTTGCTGGCGGCGCCCAGGTCGAGCAGGGCGGCCGCCCGCTCGGACTCCTCCTCGATCCCGATCCCGATCGCGGTGCGAAGCTGGGCGGCGGCATCGTCGAAGGCGAGCGCGGAACTCGCGGCCCGCGCCGCCCGCAGGTTGTAGTCGATCGCCCGCTCGGCTCCGCCGAACTGCGCGGCGGCGCCGAAGTGATGGGCGAGGTCGGCAAGCGAGCGATCGGAGGCCGAGCCGGAGCTCTCGAGGGCCTGGCCGACGCGGAGATGAAGTTCGGCCCGCCGCAGCCGGGAGAGGCGGTCATAGAGCGCCCGCCGCACGATCTCGTGGGTGAAGCGGCAGGCGAGTCGCTGGGAGGGAAGCTCCTCGATCATGCCGCTGCCCACCGCCTCCTCGAGCGCGACGAGAAGCTCCGACTCGGCGAGCCCGGCCGCCCTGCCGATCGGCGCCAGGGCGAATTCCGGCCCGGCCACGGCGGCGAGCTCGAGCAGCTCGGTGGTCCGCGGCGCCAGGCGGGAAAGACGCTGGCTGACGACCTCGCGGACGCTTTCCGGCGTGCCCAGCTCGCTCAGCGGCCCGGTCACCCTGACCCGTCCACCGGCGATCTCGACCATCCCCGTCTCGGCGAGGGCGCGCCAGAGCTCGCAGACGAGGAACGCGTTGCCCCCGGTGAGATCGTGGATCGCGCTCGCGAGCTCGCGCAGCTCAGGGTCGGGCCCGGCCTCGCTCCCGGCGGCGCGGTTGACCAGGTCGGAGACCTCCGCCCCGGAGAGTCCCGCGAGGCGCATGCGCACAACATCGTCGGAGCGGCGAAGGTCGGCGAGCGTCTCCGAGAGCCCCGGCGGCAGGTCGGCCTCGGTGTCGCGAAAGGTCGCGAGGAGCAGCAGGCGGGCGCTCCATGCGGCGCGCGCCAGATGCCGCATCAAAAGCAGCGTCGGAGCGTCGGCCCAGTGTCCGTCCTCGACCACGAGCAGGATCGGCCTGCCGCGGCTGACGTTGGCGAGCAGGTCCGCCACCGCCGTATGGAGCCGATGGCGCTCGGTGTCCGGATCTGCCTCGACCGGGTCGGGCAGCTCGCCGACCAGGGTGGGCAGATCGGGGATCAGCCGGATCAGGTCGCCCCCACCGCCGAGGGCGGCGCGCAGCTCCGCGACGTCGGTGACCCGCAGCAATCGTTCGAGCGCTTCGACGAACGGGCCGTAGGGAGTTCGCACCGCCGCGTCGCAGGACCCGTAGAGGACGAGCGCCCCGTCCCTCGCGGCCTCGGCGGCGAACTCGCGCACCAGACGGCTCTTGCCGACACCCGGCTCGCCGGCGAGCAGCGCGACCCGGCGCCCCTCGCCGTCGGCTCGGGGCATCAGGGACCGGAGCTTCTCCAGCTCGGCCGCCCGACCGACGAACGGATAGGTGGAGGTCGAGCGCAGCGAGTCCGGAAGATCCCGGATCTCAGCGTCCATGGGAAGACGATAGTCAGTCCTGACCATTCCCACCGAGGGGCGGGAGTTCGACGAGGAACTCGAAGTGGGTCAGTTCAGGTCATGACAGCGGGGCTCCGGCGACCTAGCCTCGGCCGAGACAAGTCGATGACAGCCAGGAGGTCAGCGTGAACACCCCCAACGCCCTGATGCAGAGTGCCCGCAGTGAGATATCCGGATTCGAGGGACGCCTGACCGCCCCCGGTGACCCGGGCTACGACGATGCCCGCGCCGTGTACAACGCGATGATCGACCGGCGTCCGGGGCTGATCGCGACCTGCGCCGACTCCGGCGACGTCGCCAAGGTCGTGTCGTTCGCCGCCGACCACGAGCTTCTGCTGGCGGTCCGCGGCGGCGGCCACAACGGCGCCGGGCTCGGTACCTGCGACGAAGGCGTCGTCCTCGACCTCTCCCGCCTGAAGGGAATCGAGGTCGATCCCGGCGCCCGGACGGCCAGAGTCGGCGGCGGCTGCACCTGGGGCGAAGTCGATGCCGCGACCGGCGAGCACGGCCTGGCGACGCCCAGCGGCATCATCTCGACCACCGGCGTCGGCGGTCTCACGCTCGGCGGCGGCTTGGGCCACCTGACCCGCAAGTGCGGCCTGACGATCGACAACGTGCTCGAGGCGGAGGTCGTGCTCGCCAGCGGCGAGCGGGTCCGCGCCAGCGCGGACGAGAACCCCGACCTCTTCTGGGCGATCCGGGGCGGCGGCGGTAATTTCGGCGCGGTCACCTCGTTCCTCTTCCGGCTGCACGAGGTGGGCCCGATCGTCGGCGGCCCCACCTTCTGGGCGGTCGAGCAGGGTGCCGAGGTGCTCAGCGCCTACCGCGACTTCCTGCCCAATGCGCCACGGGAGCTGAGCGGGTTCTTCGCCTTCGCCTCGGTTCCGCCGGCGCCGCCGTTCCCGGATGAGCTGCACCTGCGCAAGGTCTGCGGGGTCGTCTGGTGCTATTCGGGCAACCCGGAGGATGCCGCGGAGGCGATGGCTCCCCTGTTGGAGGTGCTGCCCGAGCCGCTGCTGCACGGTCCCCAGGAGATGCCACTGCCCGCGCTCCAGAGCGCCTTCGATCCGGTCTACCCGGCTGGGGACCAGTGGTACTGGCGCGCCGACTTCGTCAAGGAGATCCCCGACGACGCCGTCCAGGCCCACGCGAAGTTCGGAGCAGAAATGCCGACCTGGCAGTCGACGATGCACCTGTACCCGATCGACGGAGCGGCCCACGACGTCGGACCCTCCGACACCGCCTGGGTCTACCGCGACGCCCTCTGGGGCTCGGTCTTCGCCGGCGTCGACCACGACCCGTCCAACGCGGAGGCCATCCGCCGCTGGTGCGTCGACTACTTCGAAGCCCTCCACCCCTACTCAGCCGGAGGCGCCTACGTGAACATGATGATGGACGAGGGCCAGGATCGAGTGCGCGCGAGCTACGGCGCCAACTACGACCGCCTCGCCCAGATCAAGGCCAAGTACGACCCGGGCAACCTCTTCCGGGTGAACCAGAACATCCAGCCGCAGGCGTAGGCAACGAGATACCGCTACCGGGATTCGAACCCCGGTTTCCGGACCGAGAATTGGCCCTCGATCTAGTGCGGTGGAGTCGGGGGCATGGTTCGGCACACGGTTTCGAGCCCAGCAGCCGCGTCGGTGGCCGGATGCTGCCGCCGGCCTCGTGACCGACGGTTAGTGCGAAGCTGGCACGCGCGTGACCGGCACCCGCTCGTCCCCACGACATGATGAATCCCCAGCCGTAAGGGCAGGGCTTTCCCAGGCGGAGGCCGAACGGCGCCTGCGCGAGCGCGGGCCGCAGCTCGAGCAGCCGACGAGCCGGTCGTACAGATCGATCGCCGTCGCGAACACGTTCACGATCTTCAACCTGATCCTCGCGGTCTTCGGCGCCGCGACGATCGCGTTCGGCAACCCCAGGGACGCGCTGTTCCTCGGGATCCTCCTCGCCAACACCACGATCGGCACGTTCCAGGAGGTCCGCGCCAAGCGGGCGCTCGATCGGCTCGCGGCGCTCGTCGCCCCGACGGCGACCGTCGTGCGCGACGGCAGCCCGCGCGAGGTGCCGGTCCAGGACGTGGTCGTCGGCGACCTCGTGCGGGTCAAGAGCGGTGACCAGGTGGTCGCCGACGGCACCCTCTTGCGGGCCGACGGCCTGGCCTTCGACGAGTCGATTCTCACCGGCGAGTCCGAGCCGGTCGTGCGCCACGCCGGCGACCTGGTTCTCTCCGGCTCGTTCGCGGTCGAGGGCGAGGCCGACTTCGAGGCGACCGCCGTCGGCCCCGACAGCCGCGCGGCGAGGTTGGCCGAGACCGCGCGTGCGTTCCGTCACCCGCGCTCACCGTTGGAGAAGGCGATGGATCGACTGCTGATCGTGCTCGTCGGAGCCATGGTGCCGCTCGGCGTCGGGCTCGGAATCTCACTCGCGATCCGCGACGTGAGTCAGTCCGAGGCGGTCGAGACGCTCACCGCGGCGGTCGTCAACATCGTCCCCGAGGGGCTGATCCTGCTCGTGTCCCTCACCGCCGCGGTATCGGCGGCGAAGATGGCGCGCCGCGGCGTGCTCGCGCAGCAGCTCAACGCGATCGAGTCGCTGGCGTCGGTGTCGGTGATGTGCACCGACAAGACCGGCACCCTCACCGAGGCGTCGCTGCGCGTCGTCGCACTGGTGCCGGCGGACACGGTGGCGGAGCCCGAGCTCGCCCGGGCGCTGGCGCGCTACGCCGCCAGCTCGCCGTCGCGCAACGCGACGCTCGAGGCGGTGCACGCCGCTCAGCTCGCCCAGGGCGCGGCGGCCGAAGAGCCGACCGCCCTGGTCCCTTTCTCCTCACGGCGGCGCTGGAGCGCCCTTGAGCTGGGCGGTCACCGATTCGTGCTCGGCGCGCCCGAGGCGCTCCTGAACGGGACCCGCGCGGCCGCCACGCTGCGCGAGCGCGCAGCCGGTGAGGCGGCCGGCGGCCGGCGGGTGCTCGCCCTCGCCCTCGCCGACGGCCCGTTGCCGCCGGCGTCGCCCACCGCCCCGCTGCCACAGCCGCTGCGGCCGCTCGGGATCGTCGTGCTCGCCGAGCGACTGCGGGTCAGCGCCGCCGAGACCGTCTCGTTCTTCGCCGCCGAGGAGGTCGCCCTGAAGATCCTCTCGGGAGACAACCCGGCGACGGTGGGCGCGATCGCCCGCGACGTGGGGATCCCGGCGCGGGCCGAGGCGCTCGATGGCGGCTCGCTGCCGCCCGACGATCTCGACCTGCTCAAAGCCATCGGTGCCGCCCCGGCGATCGGGCGCATCTCGCCGGAGGACAAGGAGCGCGTCGTACGGGTACTCGGGCAGGGCGGCGATTACGTCGGCATGCTCGGCGATGGCGTCAACGACGTGCCGGCCCTCAAGCAGGCACGGCTCGCGATCGCGCAGGGGACCGGCACGCAGATGGCGCGCTCGGTGTCCGATCTCGTGCTCGTGTCCGGCGAGTTCGGCGAGGTGCCGCGGATGGTTCACGAGGGGCGCCAGATCCTGCGCAACATCCAGCGCGTTGCGCGCCTGTTCGTGACGAAGGCGCTGTTCACCGCCTTTCTACTGGTGACGATCGCCTTGCCGACCGGCGTCTTCCCGCTGCTGCCGCGCCAGTTCACGCTCACGTCGACGCTGACGATCGGCCTCCCCGCGTTCTTCCTCGCGCTCGCACCCTCGACCGGCCCCTGGCGACCCGACGGCTTCCTCAAGTCGATCGCGCGCTTCTCGCTGCCCGCCGGCCTCGCCACGGGACTTGGAATTCTCACCACCTACCTGCTCGCACGGCAGGCGTTCGACGCGTCGCTGACGGAAGCGCGAAGCGTCACGGCAGCGACGGTGGTCACGGTCGGGCTGGCGATCGTGATGGTGCTCGAGGACGAGCCCGGCAGGCGGCGGCTCGCCGTCGGCTCACTGTGCGCGCTGATGGCGCTCGGGTTCGTGCTCGTCTGCGCGCTCCCAGCCGGTCGCGACTTCTTCGAACTCGCGACGCCGAACGGCGAGATGGTCGCCGCGTGGGCGATCGGGGCCGCCGTGGCGGTGGTGCTGCTCGGCTTCGCGCTGCGGGTGGTGCGAAGGCTGGAGGGGCGCGGAGCGTAGGAGCCTCGTCTCCCGCCAGGCCCTCGTTAGGACCCGCTTAGAGACGACCGTCATGATCTCTCGCCTTGTTTCGAGTTGACCGCCATGAGCTCGGTCCGCGGCTTTACGTCCTCGGACGCAGGGTCCACGAGTGCCATGCGGGGATTGGACTCGCCGGCGCCGCCGCGCTGATCCTGATCGTCGGCTGGCCCCTGCCAACCCCGCTGGTGATCGCGTCGCTGGCGGTTGGGGCGTGGCTGCTGTGGAAGGACTGGCGCGATCTGTTCCCGCGGCTGCGCGACACCGCGGCATGGAGCGCCGGCATGCATCGCGTGCCGACGCCCTTCCGCAAGCGGCACCGCGCCCACGGGCTGGCCCCCCTTGCCGGCGCCTGCACGGTGGCGATGGGACTTGTCAACGTCGCCTCGGTGCTCACCCCGGGCCTGCACTCCAGGATGCACGTGCTTCTCCAGCTGGTGCCGCGGGAGGTTCCGGTGGCGGCACATGCGCTTGCGCTGGCCGCCGGCATCTCGCTGACGATCCTGGGCCTGTATCTCGTGCGCCGTCGTCGCCGCGCTTGGGCGTTCGCCGTGGTGATCCTCGTGGTCGCCGGCGCGCTCAACCTCCTCAAGGGGCTGGACATCGAGGAGGCGCTCGCGAGCTGGGGACTGGCCGCGCTGCTGCTCTGGGGCCGCGACGCGTTCACCGTGGTGCACGGGGACGCCGGCTGGCGGGGGCCTCTGGCGCGCAGCGCGACGGTGGTGGCCGGCGTACTCGCCGCAAGCGTCGTCACGCTGGCGGCCGCCTCCCATTGGGGCACGCCTGCGCTCACTCCGGGCCGAGGCATTGCCGAGCTCCAGGCGGCGCTGACGCTGTCGCCGGGCCCGATCCACTACCGCGATCACTTCGCCTGGGTGCCGGCCGCCCTCGACCTGCTCTGGATCGGCGCCGCGCTCACCGTTGCCTGGATGCTCTTCCGGCCGCTGGCGGGGCCACGGGGGCTTCCCGCCGCGAAGCTGCGGCCACTCGCACGGCAGATAGTCGAGCGTCACGGGAGCGACACGCTCAGCTTCTTCAAGCTGCGCGCCGACAAGCATCACTTCTTCGACCGCTCGCGACGCGCGTTCGTGGGCTACCGCATCGAGGCCGGCGTGCTGCTCGTGTCCGGCGATCCGATCGGACCGCCGGCCGCGCTGCCCGGCTTGCTGAGGGAGCTGTGCGATTTCGCCGAGGCGCGGGGGCTGGCGATCGGCGTGGTGGGCGCAAGCGAGGAGTTCGCCGCGCTCGCCGCCAGCGCGGGGCTCCGTTCCTTCTACATAGGCGACGAGGCGATCGTCGACCTCGCCGCCTTCTCCCTCGAGGGGCGGTCGATCCGCAAGGTGCGCCAAGCCGTGACCCGCGCACGAAAGGCCGGCTTCACGGCCACGGTGCGGCGTATGGGCGAGCTCTCCAGCACCGAGCTGGAGGAGCTCGAGGATCTCTCCGCCCGCTGGCGCGGTGACGAGCCCGAGCGCGGCTTCTCGATGGCGATCGACAGCCTGCGGGGGGAGCATCTGTCGGAGAGCCTCGTGGTGGTCGCGCGAGACGCCGAGGGAGACGCGCGGGGCTTCCTGCACTTCGCTCCGTGCTACGGGCGGCCGGCGATGTCGCTGGGACTGATGAGGCGCGACCGCGACAGCGTCAACGGCCTGACCGAGTATCTCGTCGTCAGTGCCATCGAGATGCTGCGCGAGCGCGGAATCGAGGAGGTGTCGCTCAACTTCGCGGCCTTCGCCCGCCTGCTCCGGAATCCAAGCGGGCTCGGGGAGCGGACGCTTGGCAGGTTGGTGACGCTCGCCAATCCGTTCTTCCAGATCGAGAGCCTGTTTCGCTTCAACGCCAAGTTCTCGCCGCGGTGGCAGCCGCGCTACCTGCTCTACGAGCGCCGCTCGCTCGGCTTCGCCCGCACCGGTCTGGCGGCGATGTGGGCCGAGGGCCAGCTGCCCTGGCCGATACCGCGGACCGTGCGCGGGCCGGCCGTCTCCGGGCAGCGCTGACAGGATCTGCGGTGGAGCTGTCAGCGCTCGACGTCGGTGACGGACCGCCCGCCCTGCTCCTGCACGGTCAGCCCGGCAACGCCGGCGACTGGTGCCCGGTGGCGATCCGGCTGCGCGAGCGGATGCGCGTCGTCGCGCCGGACCGCCCTGGGTACGGCCGCACGGGCGGACGAGCGACGGGGTTCCGTGACAACGCGGCCGCGGTGATCGCGCTGCTCGACCGCCTGGGTATCGAGTCCGCGGTGGTGGTCGGCCACAGCTGGGCCACCGGCGTGGCGCTGGCCGCGGTGATCTGGTTCCCGGAGCGGGTCCGGGCGCTCGTACTGGCGGCACCGGTGGCGCCGGGCATCCCACCCGGCCCCGTCGATCGCCTGCTCGCGCATCCCCTCGTCGGCGCCCCGGCCGCGCGGCTCGGCTTCGGTCTCGCCGGGTTGGGACTCGCCCTCCCACCGGTGCGCCGGCTGGCCCACGCCGCCGTGCCGGCTCTGTCGCCGGGCCAGATCGCGATCACCGCCGCCCAGTGGCGGGCAGACCGCGTCTGGAGGAGCTTCTACGCCGAGCAGCGGGCCCTCGTGGCCGAGCTCCCCTCGCTCACGCCGGCCCTGAGCTCGGTGGGCAAGCGCACGACCATCCTCTACGGCACCCGCGACCGGATCTCGACGCCCGCGCACGCGCGCCGGCTCGCCCGCGCCCTCCCGCACGCTCAGCTCGTGCCCGCCGATCGCGCCGGCCACATGCTGCCCCAGCAGCGCCCCGACCTCGTCGCCGAAGCGATCGCGCGCGCCGCAGCCTAGATACGGCCCACTACAGCAAAGGATCTGACCCCCGGAGCACTTCACCCATCGAAGGTGACCTGGAGCGGCAGCCTCGGCCGCTAGAACAGCCGGACTTTTTGGCGGGAGAGGAAGAAGCCGTGCCCGTTGCGGCGGTTCACGCACAACACCCCCGCAAACTTGCTCTTGCATCGGTACCGACCCCTGCGTTCGGTCTGGCCGTAAGGCAGGACCGGGCCGATCCCCAGGACCGTGTCCCCGGCGCAGGTGAAGCTCGCGCGGCCGTGCTTTCCGAGGTTGATGCCGTTGCCGTAGTCGAGGGGGCAACCGGAGGGCGTCGGCGGGGGCGACCAGGAGTGCTGCGCGATATCGCAGCGAACCCCGTTCGCCGCGATCACGCAGCCAATGTTGTGACTCGGCGACTGGAAGCCTTCGACCGCACCCGCAGCCGAGGGCGACGCAGCGAGGGCAGCGAGGATTCCCGCCGCAACTATCACCGTCAATTTCCTTCTCACGTCCCTGCCTCTGCTCGCGTGACGGACGGTGGCAGCCTACGGCGGCGACTCCCGCGCCGTCAAGGCGCTGGAGGCGGCGGGCCAACTGGCCGCGCGGGCGAGAGCCCGTGCCGGCTCATCACCTCGCGTATCGCGCCAAGGTCCGGCGGGCCACCTGCTGCGGCGGTGATGACTTCCGCGATCTCCGAGAAGTAAGCCGGGCCGAAGACGCCGGGGGTGGCGATCGCGAGGAAGCTCGCATCGGCGGCGTCGCGGTTCTCGAATCCGTGCACTGATCCGCGCTTGATGCACAGCGACTCGCCCGGGCCGACCTCACGGGCCTCGCCGTCGACGGTCCACTCGGTGACGCCGTCGAGGCCGTAGATCGTCTCCTCGAAGGCATCGTGACTGTGGGGCACGGACACTCTGGCCTCTGCCGGAATCCGGCACTCGAACACCGTGACGCTTCCGCCCGAATCCTCTGCGTCGACGAGGAAGCGAACCTGGATCGGGCCGACCTGGATCGGCGCCTTGGAACTCGAATCCACCGGATCTCCTTTCGCTCTGGACAGGTAGGTAAAGTGGCTTGATCATCTTTGCAGGAGCATCTAACATTGTCAAGTGACTTGACCATCAACGCAGACACCGCGCTCGGTCCTCCCCTGATCGGGGCGCTGATGCGGATGCCGCTGGATGCGGTGCTCGCCCGAATGCTCGCCCGTCTACACGCCGCCGGCTTCACGGACCTGGTTCCGGCGCACTTCAGTGTCCTTCGCTACCCGGGCCCGCAGGGTCGGCGGCCGTCGGACCTCGCCGCCGAGACCGGCATGACGAAACAGGCGATGAACTACCTGCTTGGAGAGCTGGAGCGCCTCGGCTACCTCGTTCGCGAGGATGATCCGGAGGACAAGCGGTCGAAACGGATCGGCCTGACCACGCGAGGAGAGGCGACCGCCCGAAACATCCGCGAGACCGTGCGCCAGATCGAGACCGAGTTGGAGCAGGAGCTCGGGACCAAGGACTTCGCACGTCTGCGGCGGCTTCTCGTGGAGCTGAACGCGACGACTTTCGTCCGGGACTTCCACCGGCGCGACGGCTGAAGTCGCGCCGCAGAGCCGTGGCGCTCCGGAGATTCGAACCCCGATTTCGGGACATGATGCCGCTACCTACTTACGGCCCCCCGTGATCTTCTCTTTGACCCTTCCTACCGCGTGCTCGACTCTGTCCATGAGCGACGCGGGCGTCTGGTTGGCCTCGTTCTCGTTCTCGACTGGCGTCTCCACGATCGAGCTGGCGTCCGCCTCTTTTTTGGCAGGGCCTTTGGCCTCGTCCAATTTCTGATCAGTCATCGGTGCTCCCTTCGGAGACAGATAGCAGGCACGCGTACGGCGCGCGATGGGTCCTGTCCCGTTTCAGATCGTTGGTTCGCACGAAAGCGAACGGATCCTCGCGGCCAGCCTAGCTGGTTGGCCCGCACGGCCGGGTCGTGTCGGAGCCAAGCCCGCTGACTGGTACGCTCCAACAGTCATTCGCCTGCCTTCTCCGGGGGGCAGCCAGTGCGTTCGCTCGGTCCCACGTGACCTCTCTACCCGGCGAGTGCCGTCAATGAGAGGCCCATCGAGGAGCGTCAGTGGATGCATTAACCGTACCTCCCTCACGCACGGCTGGCCCACCGCAGTTCTCCGGAGCGGCGGAACTTTCGCGGCCGACGGAACGATCGCTGCGGATCGCGATGCTCGCTCCACCGTGGATCTCCGTCCCCCCGCCCGGATACGGCGGCGTGGAGTCCGTGGTTGGCGCACTCACCGAGGCTCTGGTCCGGCGAGGGCACGCGGTGACGCTCTTCTGTGCCCCGGGTTCTGAATCGAGTGCCAAGGTGGTGACCCTGCTCGACCGATCTCATCCCGACGAGATCGAGCGCTCTCTGTATGAGGTCGACCATGTCTCGCGGGCCTTCGAGGAGATCGACCTCGCCACCGGAGACGAGAGCTTCGACGTCATCCACGACCACTGCGGCTTCACGGCACTCGCCATGGCCGACCGCATCCAGACGCCGTTGTTGCACACGCTGCATGGGCCGTTCACCACCAGCACGTCGGCGTTCTACGCCCGCCACGGTCATAAGGCGGCGCTCGT
This sequence comes from Solirubrobacterales bacterium, assembly GCA_017882505.1. Taxonomy (GTDB): domain Bacteria; phylum Actinomycetota; class Thermoleophilia; order Solirubrobacterales; family 70-9; genus VAYN01. The sequence goes on from JADGPJ010000041.1 coordinate 21,936, forward strand.
GGGCATCAGCCGGGCGCAGCTCTCGTCCGCGCCGGCGGGCCTGCGCGCCGTTGGCGCGATCCCGAACCCGATCGACATGCGAACCTGGACCTTGCGCGAGCAAAAGGACGACTTCCTGTTCTGGATCGGCAGGATGACCCCCGAGAAGGGGCCGCACCGCGCGATCGCAGTCGCACGTGCCGCGGGTCTGCCGCTCGTACTGGCAGGCGTCATCCAGCCCGGTCAGCAGGACTTCTTCGACCGGGAGGTCGCCCCACACATCGACGGTGAGGCTGTCCGCTTCTTGGGCGAGGTGGAGGGGTCACTCAAGCGCTCGCTGTTCGCCCGGGCGCGCGGCCTGCTGGTGCCGATCCGCTGGGAGGAGCCTTTCGGGATGGTGATGATCGAGGCGATGGCGTGCGGGACCCCGGTGATCGCCTTCCCCGAAGGCGCCGCTCGCGAGCTCATCGTCGAGGGAAAGACCGGCTTCCTCGTCGAGGACGAGGCGGCGATGGCCGCGGCGGTTTCCCACCTGCCGAGCCTCCTGCCGAGGAACTGCCGTGATTGGGTTGCCGAGCACTGCGACGTCGACGCAGTCGCGGCTGCCTATGAGCGCGCCTATCGGTCGGTGGCGCGCCAAGCCTCCGCGAGATCTCCCGAATACGTCTGAGCGCACCCTCAGTGCGCTCGATGGCGGCACCTTCGTAGTCGGCGATCGGCTCGGCGACGTGCGAGCACACTGGTCAATCGCGCTCCGCCTCCTGTTTCGAACCGACATGGAGCATCGCGCCCTGGGGTCCCACCACGAGTGGCTCGCCCTCCCCCAATCTCACCCTGAGCGGCGCCTCGGGGATCACCTCGACGCCGTCGTGGCTGATCTCCAAACGCAGCCTGTTACCGCGGAATTGCAGCCGTAGACCGAGACCCGTCCACTGCGGTGGTAGACGAGGGTCCACGCTGAGCGTCTCGCCAGCCGGGCGCACACCGGCGAAGCCGAGCGCCAATGCCTGCCAGACGCTCCCCATCGCCGCCAGGTGGAGGCCTTCTGCCGTCGTCTCGGAGGTGTCGTCGAGATCGATGCGCGTAGCAAGGCTCAACGCCTCGCAGGCGGCGTCGTGTCGGCCGGCGCGGGCCAGCAGCGCTGCGTGGATGCCCGGCGACAGCGAGCTGGCGTGGGCAGTCCGCGGCTCGTAGAAGTCGAGGTTCGCGCCAAGCGAGGACGGCACCACCTCATCCGGCACCAGATGGTGAAGCATCAGCACGTCGGCCTGCTTGATCACCTGTGCGGACTCGACTCGCGAGCGTCCCAGCAGCAGGTCGGCGGCGATCGGGCGGTGTGGCGCCAACTCGGCGATCAGGAGCGGCTCCAGCTCCCCGAAGCCGGCGAACTGCTCGTAGACGCCGCTTACAGCGTCGTAGCCGTCGACGAGCGAATCGGCGATCGCGAGCCATTCGTCGCGCTCGGCGTTGGTCACCTCCCCGCCTTCCTGCGCCGGCAGGTCCGCGGCGAAACGCAGATTCCAGCGCGCCATCACGTTGGTGAAGGCGTTGTCGTCGACGTGGGGGTGGTACTCGTCGGGCCCCATCACGTCCCTGATGTGCGCCCGCCCGCGAGCGTCCCGCTCGACGCGGGAGGCCCAGTAGCGCGCGGTCTCAGCGACCAGCCGGCCGCCGGTTCCGGCGAGGAACTCCGCGTCGCCGCTCCAGTCGACGTAGCAGCCCACACCCCAGGCCACGTCGGCCACGATGTGCTCCTCGAGCTCTCCGGTGAGGATCGGGAGTCGCTCACCCGCCCGGCTGAAGGCCGAGCGGGGGGTGACGTCGTCGCCATCTGCCGCGGACTCCCACGGAAAGCGGGCACCACGCCTACCCGCCCGGCGAGCCATGGCCAGAGCGGCCGGCAAGCGGTGAGCCCGGTACTCGAGCATCGCGCGGGCGGCCTCAGGGTGGGTGGCAGCGAGAAAAGGAAGCACAAAGGCACAGGCGTCCCAGAAGACATGACCCCTGTAGGCGGTTCCGCTGAGGCCGCGTGCACCGACCGCTGCCTCAGATCCCTCGCCGACCGAGGACATCAAATGAAAAAGGGCGAATCGGGCTCCCAGTTGGAGCTCATCGTCACCGTCGATGCGCACCTCGGCCTCCTCCCAGCGTGTCGCCCATGCTGCGCGGTGCTCGGCGAGAAGACGCTCGTAACCTGCCTCCTCCGTTTCTCGAAGGCGGGCGATTGCCTGCTCGGGCACCGGCTGGCGCTCGCCGCTTGGGCAGTAGACGCAGGTTCGGTCCAGCGTCGGCGATCCGTCCCGCCCGCCCACGGACTCAGAGGCCGCGACGGACACGCCGCCCCGACCGATCCGCGCCTGGGACCAGACGCGTCCCTCATCGGCACCCCGGCGCCATTCCCGATCGGCGGGCAAGGATAGGACCTCCCCGCCTCCCTCAAGCAACCCACGGGGGCCGGCAGCGCGCAGCGACGTCGTGCCGGGCCGCGCCAGGGAGGAGAAAAGCATCGCCTCGACTCGCCCCGCCTCGGGGGCGAGTTCATAGCGCAAAAGCCCGGTGTGGAGGTCCAGGCTCCGATCGACCGGCGCGTCCCCGACATCGAAGGGAAGGCTGTTCCACACCGGACAGCGGGCGAGTTCGCTGCTCGGTCCCTCCCCCACGTAGACGCCGCCCGACAGCACCAGTGGCGCCGCGGCCGGATGCCGGCCCAGCGGCGTGCCGGCGGTCCCGATGCAGCCGTCTGCGAGGGTGAGCAGCGACTCGTGCACACGCTCCAGCGTGCGATCGACGCCAGCGACACCGATCGTCCAGGCGGGGTCGTCGTCGAGCTCCGGCACGGCGCGCTCGCGCCGGCGCTCAATCTGGGCGGCGAGCAGGTCGGCGAAGGAGTCCGGACCACCGCCCAGGAATCTCACCCCTTTGGGCACTCCGGCCGGCTCGGCCCCGACTGAG
>JADGPJ010000092.1 GCA_017882505.1 Solirubrobacterales bacterium
TGCGGCAGCTCGGCCAGCACCTCGGCACCGCGCTCGCTGCCCGCTTCGCAGACGAAGTAGTGCTCGCCGTCCTCGATCACCTCCGTCAGCGCCAGGTCGTGAGCGGACTCCACCTTCGGACCGGTATCCATCGAGACGCAGAAGCAGGTGCCGCCGGCGACGGTGCAGTTGACGGCGACGATGAAGGCACCCTCGCGCCGGGCCCGGTAGAAGGGATCGGGGTACTCGCCCTCCATCAGCACCCGATCCTGGATCGCGATCGCGTGCAACTCGCAGGAGCGAACCCCGATGAAGGCGTAGGCCGGTGGTTCGTCGGCCTCCTCGGATATCTCCAGCTCGCCGTCGGGCCCGCGGCGGGCCCGCCACATCTTCAGCTCCGGCGGGTGCAGGAACCGCTTCCAGGATTGGGGTCCGACCGCGTACCCGAACAGCGCCTCGTCGTCGCGGCGCGCCAGCCGGTAGCTGCCGCCGTCCTGCTCGTCGGTCCAGCCGACAGGAAGGTCGTCGCTGCTGGCGATCGCGTCGTAGACGATCGCCCCGTCGCGGATCGTCGGGCCGATCGGCTCGAACCCCTGCCTGCCCAGGATCGCCAGGAGCTCGTCAAGCCCCTCCCGCCCGATCGTGGCCACCGGCACCGCCATCACCCAAGGTTAGTCGGCATCGGGGTCAGGTCTCCTCGGGCACCATCTCGATCGCCCCGCAGGGACACTCGGCGACGCAGAGGCCGCACCCCTTGCAGAAGTCGAGGTCGATCTCGTAGCGCTCGCCGGGAGCACCGAGCTTGATCACGGCGTTGTCCGGGCAGACGCCATAGCAGTTGTCGCACGAGAAGCAGTTGCCGCAGGAGAGGCAGCGCCGCGCCTCGAACAGGGCATTGGACTCATCGAGTCCGCCCACCACCTCATCGAAGCTGGATGCCCTCCGCACCGCCTCCAGCCGCGGCTGCTCGGCCCGCGGCGCCTCCGAGTAGTACCAGGTGTTCAGCAGGTCGAATCCGGCCAGCTCGTGCCGGAGCGGCGGCTCGTGCTCGTCGCCGCGAAGCCAGGCGTCGATGTGACGGGCCGCCCGCTTGCCGTGGCCGACGCCGACCGTGACCGTGCGCTCCGCCGGGACCATGTCGCCGCCGGCGAACACCCCGGCGTGGCCGGTCATCATGTTCGGCCCGACCTCGACCACCCCGTCTGCCACCTCGATCCCGGGCACGCCGTCGAGCAGGGAGAGGTCGGCCTCCTGGCCGAGCGCGAGGACCAGCGAGTCGGCCTCGAGCTCCTCGGTCTCGCCGGTGGGCTGGGGAAAGCCGCCCTCGTCCAGCTCCATCCGCTCCAGCAGGAGCTTGCCGTCCTCGAAGTGCTTGACGGTCGAGAGCCAGCGCATCATCACCCCCTCCTCCTCGGCCTCGGCGACCTCGAAGTCGTGCGCCGGCATCCGCTCCCTGGTGCGGCGGTAGATCACGACGGCGTCGGTGGCGCCGAGCCTCCGCGCCGTCCGCGCCGCGTCCATCGCGGTGTCGCCGCCGCCGTAGACGGCGACACGGCGGCCGAGCAGCGGCTTCTCGCCCTCCTCCAGGCCCTCCAGAAGCGAGACCGCGTCGACGATTCTCTCGGCCTCGCCGGCCGGGACGTAGGCGCGGCGGCCGATGTGGGCGCCGACCGCGAGGAAGGCGGCGTCGAAACCGCCCTCGCGCATCGCCTCGAGCACGTCCTCCACCTTGTGGTTCAGCTCCAGCTCGACGCCGAGGTCGAGGATCCGCTGGATCTCAGCCTCCAGCACGTCGCGCGGCAGCCGGTAGCGGGGGATGCCGAAGCGCATCATCCCGCCGGCCATCGGACCGGCGTCCCGGATCGTCACCGCGTGACCGAGCCGGGTCAGGTGGTAGGCGGCCGAGAGCCCGGACGGGCCGGCCCCGACCACGAGCACGCGCTTGCCGCTCGGCTCGGCCCCGCGCTCGAGCTGCCAGCCGCGCTTGATCGCCTCGTCGCCGAGGAAGCGCTCGACCGAGTGGATGCCGACCGCCTCGTCGAGCTGGCCGCGGTTGCAGGCCGTCTCGCAGGGGTGGTAGCAGACCCTGCCCATCACGGCCGGCAGCGGGTTGTCCTCGACCAGCTTGCGCCAGGCCCGCTCGTAGCCCCCCTCGCCCTCCTCGGCCTCGTACAGCCAGGCCTGGATGTTCTCGCCGGCGGGACAGGCGTCGTTGCAGGGGGGCATCCTGTCGACGTAGACGGCGCGCTCCTCGCGCCAGCTCCCGGTCTTGTTGGCCAGGCTGGAGCCGACGTCGAGCGTGATCGCGTAGGGCTTGGCGCTCACCAGCCCACCTCCTCCTCGGAGCCGTCGCCGAACAGGCCGTACTCGCGGATGTTGCGGTCGGCGATCGCCTGCAGCCGCTCGACGATGTCGGGGCGCGGGTGCTCGCCGAAGAGGTGGGCGTAGCGGCGCTGGGGCCGCAGGTACTCCTCGACCGGGGTGCGGCGGCGGATCTTCGAGACGCCGGTAACCTCGCCGTCGATCGCCTCGAAGACCGGGAAGAGCCCGGTCTCCTTGACCAGCCGCGCGAGCTTGATCGTGTCGCGCGGCTCGGCTCCCCAGCCCAGCGGGCAGGGGACGAAGACGTGGATGTAGCGGGCTCCGCGCAGGCCGATCGCCGTTTCCACCTTGCGCTCGAGGTCGTGCGGCTCGGAGACGGTGGCGGTTGCGACATAGGGGATGCCGTGCGCCATCGCGATCCGCGGCATGTCCTTGCCCTGGCCGAAGGCGTTGCCCGGGTGCTCGCCGATCGGCTTCGTGTTGGCGGTGCGGGCGGCCGGCGGCGTCGCGCCGGAGCGCTGGACCCCCGTATTCATGTAGGCCTCGTTGTCGTAACAGACGTAGAGCACGTCGTCGTTTCGCTCGAACATCCCCGAGAGGCAGCCGAAGCCGATGTCGACGGTGCCGCCGTCGCCTCCCTGTCCGACCACCCGGACGTCCTCGCGACCCTTCGCGCGCAGCGCCGCGGCGACGCCGCTGGCGACCGCCGGGGCGTTGCCGAACAGCGAGTGGATCCAGGGCAGCTGCCAGGAGGACTCGGGGAAGGGCGTCGAGAAGACCTCGAGGCAGCCGGTCGCGTTGGCCGCCACCAGCTTCCCCTCGGAGGCGCGCATCGCGGCGTCGAGCACATAGCGGGCGCCGAGCGCCTCGCCGCAGCCGCGGCAGGCGCGGTGGCCGGAGGTGAGCGTGTTGGAGCGGTCCATCCGGGCCTGCACGGTTCGCTGCTCGGGGTCGAGCAGGCGGTTGCCGACCACGTGGCTGCCCACCTGGTAGAAGCGCACCCGCTGGTCGCGCTCTCCGGTCTCGGTCTCGGCGTGCTCGGCCATCTCAGTGCGACCCTCCGGCGACGATCCCGACTTCGCGGAGGATGTTCTCGGCGTGGGGGCCGCTGCGACCGCCGTCCGCCATCCGCTGCAGCTCCGCCTCGACCCTTCCCCAGTCCATGTCGAGGAAGCTCAGCGGCTCGAGCCGGTCGGCGACCGCGTCGGCGAACAGTCGCTGCAGCGAGGGGCCGGTTATCGCCCGACCGCCGAGGCCGGCGATCACGGTGTAGCCGTGCACCTGCAGGCCCGAGAGCGCCATCCGCACGTTCGCGGCGACGATGCCCCCGACGCCGACGGCGAGCGCCTTCTCGAGCACGACCACGCGCTTGGCGCCGGCCAGCGCCGCCCGCACCTCCTCCAGCGGGAAGGGCCGGAACGACTTGATCGCCAGGGCGCCGATGCTGACCCCCTCCTCGCGCATCGCGTCGACGCTGTCCTCGATCGTCCCCAGCACCGAGCCGAGGGCGACGACGATCGTCTCGGCGTCGTCGGCTCGGTAGCCGCGAACGAGACCACCGGAGGGCCGGCCGAAGGCCGACTCGAACTCCTCGGCGACCGCCGGGATCACGTCCAGCGCCTGCATCTGCTTCGCGTGGGCCAGGTATTTGACCTCGGCGAAGGCCTCTGGCCCGACCATCGCGCCGATCGTCATCGGGTCGGCGGGGTCCAGCACCTGGCGGGGCTCGAAGGGCGGCAGGAAGGAGTCGACCTGGGAGCGGGTCGGCATGTCGACCCGCTCGTAGGCGTGGGTGAGGATGAAGCCGTCCATGCAGACCATCACCGGGAGCGAGAGCTGCTCGGCGATCCTGAACGCCTGCACATGCAGGTCGACCGCCTCCTGGTTGGTCTCCGCGTAGAGCTGGAGCCAGCCCGAGTCGCGCTGGGACATCGCGTCGCTGTGGTCGTTCCAGATGTTGATCGGGGCACCGATCGCGCGGTTGGCGACCGTCATCACGATCGGCAACCCGAGGCCGGAGGCGTTGTAGAGGGCCTCGGCCATGTAGAGGAGGCCCTGGCTGGCCGTCGCGGTATAGGGGCGGGCGCCGGCCGCCGAGGCGCCGATGCAGACCGACATCGCCGCGAACTCGGACTCGACCATCATGTACTCGCAGTGCTCCAGGGTGCCGGCGCGGACCAAGTCGGAGAGGCCCTCGACGATGTGGGTCTGGGGTGAGATCGGGTAGGCGCAGACGACCTCGGGACGGCAGAGCGCCACCGTCTCGGCGACGGCCGCCGATCCCTCCGCCTGCCTAAGCACGGGACACCCTCCCGACGCTTTCCTCGACCTGGCTGAAGCAGTCCTCGGCGGCGGCCACGTTGGCTTCGCCGCCGCGACCGGGGAACCGCTCGCGGATCGCGGCGAGGACCGAGCTCAGCTTCAGGGCGCCGGTGAGGGCCGCGAAGCCGCCCAGCAGCGCCGCGTTGGCCAGCGGCCGACCGAGGTGCTCGCGGGCGATCTCTCCCGCGGGAACGGCGAGCATCCGCTCGGGCCGGAACCCGGCGGCGAACTCTCCCAGTCCCAGCTCCTCGAGGCGACGACTGCTGTTGATAAGCAGGTAGCCGTCCGGCCCGAGGCCGTTGAAGAGGTCGACCTGGTGCAGGAGGGTCGGATCCTGCACGATCAGCGCATCCGGCTCGGCGACCGGTTCCCGCGTCCTGATCGGCATGTCCCCGAACCGGCAGAAGGAGACCACCGGCGCCCCCATGCGCTCGGAGCCGAAGCTCGGGAAGGCCTGCGCGTGGCGGCCCTCGTCGAAGGCGGCCACCGACAGCATCTCGGCTGCCGTCACCACGCCCTGACCGCCACGGCCATGAACGCGAACCTCGAACATCGGCCTCGCTCCGTCCATTGCGGCCAGACTAGGACGCCGCCCGCCCCCGATCATCGGGGGTTTCCGGCACGCCGATGTGGGGGACTACGGAGTGCGGGTGGACGCGAGCGTGGCCGGCGGGAAGCCGTGCTTCGTTTTCGATTCGTCACTTCCGAAGACAACCTCCGGCGAGCCGGCAGACGCCTGAGACTCCAAGAGCGGTCGAGCGCTTCAGCGACCCGATCGCTCCGGCATAGGGATAGCGACCACCTCGAGGCCGTCGATACCGTTGAAGTCGTTGGGGTTGCAGGTGTAGATGGGTAGGTCGTTGGCGAGCGCGGTCGCGGCGATCATCGCGTCGTAGGCACGCGCCGCCGCCTTACGGCCAGCGCTTCTCAGCGAGGCCGCAACCCCCCCGAAGGCGCGAGCGGCACTGGCGTCGAAAGGAAGGGGAACGAAGTCCGCCTCGGCTTGCTGGAGGTGGGCCTGACGCCGGGCGCGCTCGTCTTCCTCCGAGGCCACGAGCGGGCCGACTGCGAGCTCGGCGAGGGTGACGGCCGTGATGAGCGGCTCAGCCGGGAGCGCGCCGGCATCCGTGAGGCGTTGCAGAAGGACGACCGTCGAGGTGTCGAGGATCCCGCGCGTAGGGCCCTGAGCCTCTGCGCTCACAGGCTTGAATCCAGCAGCTTGTCGATGTCCGCGCGCAGGGCGACGGGATCTACGGCGGGCAGTCGCTGCCAGCGGCTCAGCAGAGCCTCGGCCGAGAGCGGCGGCCGCAGCGCTCGCAGCTCGGCGACCGGCCTGCCTGACCGGGTGATCGTTATCTGCTCCCCACGAGCGGCGCGGTCGACGACATCCCCACCGTGGTTGCGCAGTTCCCGAATGGTGACGTTTGCCATGGAGACCATTGTATCACGCGTGATACACCCGAGGGCGCCGGTCAACTTAGGCCACCAACCGCACCTCGAAACTCGGCACCACCAGCGCCCCCGCCCCGCCGAGCAGCGCCAGGATGCGGGTGACGTAGGCCTGGGTCTCGGGGTAGGGCGGGATGCAGTGGCAGGCTTCGACCGGGGCGGGGCCGGCGTTGTAGGCGGCTAGGGCGAGCTCGGGGGAGCCGAACTGGTTGATCAGGTCCGACATCAGGTGGGCCTCGGCGTCGATCGCGGCAACCGGGTCGTAGGGGTTGCTGAGGCCGTAGGAGGCGGCGGTGGAGGGCATGAACTGGGCGATGCCCTGGGCGCCGGCCGGGGAGCCGGCGTTGGGGTCGAACCCCGACTCGGCCATCAGCTGACCGGCCAGCAGGGCGGCGGAGACGTTCCAGTGGGCCGCGGCGCGCAGGATCGGGTCGCGGAACTCGACCGGGACGAATGAAGGCAGGCTGGCGGCGGAGAGCGCGCCGTCGCTGCCGGGACCGACGGTGTTTCCCTCGGCCGAGCAGGGCGCCGGGCCGGCGTCGAAGCCGTAGTGCCAGGCCTCCCAGGAGTAGCGCTGGACGAAACCGAAGCGCCTGGCGTTCCCGGCCAGCCAGGCGTAGGCCGATTCGGGCCCGAGGTCGAGCTCGGTGGCGCAGCGGTGCAGGGAGTGCCCTGGCGGTGCCACCCACATGGGGTCGGGGTGGGCGGCGAAGAGCGCCGCCTGTTCGGCGTCGGAGCGAAAGCCCGAGGTGACCAGGAGCGGGACCCCGTCGGCTCGCGCGGCCGCCGCCATCCGGTCAAAGGCCGCGGCGACGTCGGGTCGCATCCCCTCGCCGGTCCTGTAGACGAGCGGACCGCTGTAGCCGCCCCCACTGGCCATCGACGGCATCCCTCCCCCAGCTCCTGACGGTGCCGCCGCTTCTGCGACCGCCGATGCCTCGATCCGGGTTCCGTCACCGGCCCCGAGACTGGCGATGACGACTGCCCTCGCCCGCACGGGCGCAAAGGAGCCGAGGTCTGGGAAGGTGAGACGGAGGCGGTCGGGACCGACGCCGTTCGCGCTTCCCGCAGCGACGGCCGCCTGCCGCGCCCGCGCCAGGTAGACGAGCTTGTCGATGTGGGCTGGGTTCGGCAGCCCGTTGGGCAGGGTCGGCGGCGAGAGCAGGCCGGGCAGGTCATCCCGCATCGAGCGTGCCGCCGAGATCGCCGCCAGATCCGCGGCGCGCTGCACCCTGCCCTTCCCGGTCACCGCGCCGGCGATCGCGACCAGGGCCAGGGCACCCGCGAGCAGCGCGATGGCGCCCCCCAGGACCAGGATCAGGGCCTGCCCCGACTCGTCCTCGAGTCGGGTCGCGGCCCCGAATCCCTTTCTCTCGCTGTCGCGAACTGCCATGCCGAAACCCTGGCGAGCACGCGAGCACCCGTGGCGCGCTCAGACAAAAGCTTCAGAGACGGATCGATCGCGAGATTCAGATCTGGCCGGACCGAACCTTTTCCGGCTCCGCGCCGTAGACCAGATCGACCACGCTTCGACCCGAGGAGAGCCCATGCCGCGTTCGATACCGACCAAGCCCCCGCTGCCCATCCGCCGCGCCGCGTTGGCGTCCGCGCTGGTCCTGGCGGCGCTGCTCGTCCCCGCCGTCGCCGGCGCCAGCGCGAGCACCAAGATCGTCGCCAAGGCGGCGCCGAACGCGACCTTGGGCAAGACGATCCTGACCAGCACCAAGGGCCGGACCCTCTACAGCCTCAGCGCCGAGACCAACGGGAAGTTCATCTGCACGGCCGCCTGCCTCTCCGTCTGGCACCCGTTGGTTGTCCCGGCCGGAGTCAAGCCGAAGGGGCCGGTCAAGCTCGGGACCATCGAACGACCCGACGGCCGCACCCAGGTCACCTTCAAGGGCCGCCCGCTCTACAGCTTCGGCGGCGACACCAAGAACGGCGAAGTCAACGGCGAGGGGATCAAAGACGTCGGCACCT
>JADGPJ010000004.1 GCA_017882505.1 Solirubrobacterales bacterium
CATCGGTTGGTGGGGTTCGTGCCGGGGACGCGGGACTTTTCGGTGGGGGACTACATGCCGTTGGCGCATGCGGAGGTGGACGCGGCGCTGGCGGCGGGGCGACGGCCGATCGTGGTCGGGGGGACCGGGCTCTATCTGCGGGCGGCGCTGGCTGAGCTTTCGCTGGTCAAGGTGCCGCCGGGGGCCGCGGACTCAGAGCTCTGGTCGCCGCAGACGCGCCATCCGACGACGATCTTCGGCCTCGATATGGACCGCGACCGACTCTATGAGCGGATCGATGCCCGGGTCGAGGCGATCGTGGCCGCGGGGGCGGAGGAGGAGGCGCGCCGGGCGGATGCCCTAGGGCCGGGCCGCAGCGCCCCCAAGGCGCTCGGGTTCGACGAGCTGCTCGCCGGTGACATCGAGCAGATGAAGAAGCGCTCCCGCAACTACGCCCGCCGCCAGCTCACCTGGATGCGCAAGATCCCCAATCTCCACGGAATCGACCGCACCGATCTGTCCGACTCGGCGGCGGCCGAGGAGATCGCGAAATCTCTTTAGGCTGCGGCGATGCGATTCGAGAAGTGGCAGGCACTCGGCAACGACTACTTGATCCTCGAGCAGGAGAACCTTCCCTGGGAGCTCAACCCGAAGCGCGTGGAGTGGCTCTGCGACCCGCATTTCGGGGTCGGCTCCGACGGGGTGCTCCTGCTCTCGCGCAGCGAGGACCCGGAGTTCGTCGCCGGGCTGCGGATCTTCAACCCGGACGGGTCGGAGGCGGAGCTGTCCGGCAACGGCGCCCGCGAGGCGATCCTCTACCTGCGGCGCCACGGCTGGACCGACGAGGACACCTTCGCGATCAGCACGGTGGCGGGGCCGATCGTGCCGGAGATCACCGGAGAGCTGACCTGCGCGGTCGACATGGGTAAGGCGTCGACGACTTCCAAGGACTTTCCCTCCGGCGGCGCCGATGGCAAGGGCAAGCTCCGCTCGGCGGGGCGCGAGTGGGAGTTCCAGCACGTCTCGATCGGCAACCCCCAGTGCGCGATCGTCGTCGGTGAGGAGCTCGACCAGCTCGACCTCGGTGAGATCGGGCCGGAGATCGAAGCCAACGAGCTGTTTCCCAACCGGACCAACGTCTCATTCCTGGCGATCGACGGCGACCGGGTGCGGGCGCGGATCTTCGAGCGCGGGGTGGGGGAGACCCTTTCCTCGGGCACCGGCGCCAGTGGCGCCGCGGTGACGGCGCACCTGCTCGGTGCCCCCAGCCCGATCGTCGTCGAGCTCGAAGGCGGCGAGCTCGAGGTCGAGATCGGCGATGACCTGGCGGTGCGCCTGACCGGCTGGGCCGAGCCCGTCTACGCGGGCGAGCTCTCGCCCGAGCTGATGACGGCGCTCGGCGAGCTGGACGGCTAGATTCCGCGCCCATGGGAATCGCCGACCCGTCCAAGCGCCTGGAGGCGATGCCTCCCTATAAGTTCCAGGAACTGGAGCGGCAGATCGCCGACAAGCGCGCCGCCGGGATCGACGTGATCAGCCTCGGCATCGGCGACCCGGACGAGCCCACCTACCCCTTCATCGTCAAGGCGATGCAGGAGGCGGTCGCCGATCCGGCCACGCACCAGTACCCGAGCAACCGCGGCCGCGAGGACTTCCGCCAGGCCTTCGCCGAGTTCTACGACCAACGCTTCGGGGTCGAGATCGACGCTGAGGCCGAGGTGATCCCGGCGATCGGCGCCAAGGAGTGCATCTACAACCTCTGCTTCGCCTTCCTCGACCCGGGCGACGTCGCCCTCGCCTCCGACCCCGGCTACCCGGTCTACACCGGCGGCCCGATCCTCGCCAACGCGACGCCGGCGCTGCTGCCGCTGGTGCCTGAGCTCGGCTTCGCCCCTGACCTCAGCGCGGTCCCGGCCGACGTCGCGGCCAAGGCGCGGCTGATGTTCATCAACTACCCGAACAACCCGACCGGCGCCGTCGCCCCCGAGGGGTTCTTCGAGATGGTCGTCTCCTTCGCCCGCGAGCACGAGATCCTCGTCGTCCACGACAACGCCTACTCGGAGACCACCTACGACGGCTACGTCGCCCCCAGCTTCCTCGCCACGCCCGGCGCCAAGGAGGTCGGCGTCGAGGTCTTCTCGCTCTCCAAGGGCTACAACATGACCGGCTGGCGCTGCGCCGCGATCCTCGGCAACGCCGCGGCGATCCAGGCCTACTGGCGGCTGAAGACGAATGTCGACTCAGGCCTCTACGAGGCGGTGCAGATCGCCGGGGCGGCAGCGCTGCTGGGCCCGCGCGGGCCGCTGGAGCGGATGAACGCGACCTACACCCGCCGCCGCGACCTCGTCGTCGGCGCCCTGCGCGAGATCGGCGTCGAGGTCAGCGCCCCGAAGGGCACGATCTACGTCTGGGCTCCTGTCCCGAGCGGCCACACCTCGACCTCCTTCTGCGAGGCGGTGCTGGAGGAGGCGGCGGTCGTGATCTCACCCGGCTCGATGTACGGGCCCAGCGGCGAGGGCTTCTTCCGGATCTCGCTGACGACGCCCGACCACCGCATTCAAGAGGCGGTCGAGCGGATGCGCGAGCACCTCTCCTAGGCTGCCTCGCGCTCGGCTTTCTTGCGCCAGTAGCGGTCGAGACCGGCCCACTGATAGGCGGAGGGGACGGCCTGGAGCAGCTCGGGGGCGATGTCGGGGTCGACCGCGGCTTTCACGCGGCGCTGGAAATCGGCCTTGTAGGCGTCCTCGGGGAGCTCGCGCGCCAGCTCGGCCTCCTCGCGCAGGCGGGCGCGGAGGGTCGCCAGGTGCCCGGCCGGCTCGTCGACCGGGCCGAAGTGGGTGAGGGCGAGCCGCTGCGGGCTCCAGCCTTCGAGGAGGTCGAGCGATTCTTCCCAGAGCTCGAGGTCGATGTCCGGCGGCGGCGTGGGTGGGACGACGAGGTTGGTCCCCGGGATCCGGCAGCCGGCGACGTCGCCGACGAAGGCGGTGCCGCTGTCCTCGTGCAGGTAGCTGACGTGGTGGGAGGCGTGGCCGGGGGTGTAGGCGACGCGCATCCCCAGAACGCTCTCGCCGCCGGCCAGGGCCGTCACGTTGGCCGCGGGGACCGGCAGGATCCTTCCCCAGAGGTACTCCAGCTGGTCGCCGTAGAGGCGACCGGCGCTGGCCAGCAGCCTCGAGGGGTCGATCAGGTGCGGGGCGCCGCGCTCGTGCACGTATACCTCGAGGTCGGGCCAGCGCTGGACCATCGCCCCGGTCGCGGCGGCGTGGTCGAGGTGGATGTGGGTCAGCAGCAGCGCCCGCGGCTTCTCTTCGCCGATCGCGGCAAGCAGGGTCGGCAGCGAGGACTCGGGCCCGGGGTCGACGAGGACGTCGTCGACTTCCCAGCAGGCGATTACGTGGGGACGGCCCAGGTGCTCGACGTCGATGGCTCGCATCGGCGGCAGCTTAGGCGGCTGCGGCGGCGGGCACTTTGCCTTCGGCCTCGAGCATCTGGCGAAGGCCCAACTCGAGGGCGCGTGGCTCGTAGCCGAGCTCTTTGCTCGCCTTCTCGTAGCTGGCCCAGAAGGTGACGCCGTCGGCGGAGGAGATCAGCTCGCGCAGGTTTGGCGGCTGTCCCATCATCTTCCCGACCAGCGGCCCGATCGGGATCAGCGCCTTCATCAGCCCGACCGGCATCGCCCGCTTCGGGGCCTTCTTGCCGGTGATCTCGGCGACGATCTCGATCGCCTCGCGGACGGTCGTCGCCGGACCGCTGATCACGTAGGCCTCGCCGGGCTTCCCCCTGTCGAGGCCGAGCAGGATCCCGGTTGCGATGTCTTCCACGTGCGAGAGGCAGATCCCCAGCTCGGGGAACGGGAGCAGCGGCATCTTTCCGGCCAGGAACTGGTTCAAGAGCTCGGCGATCGAAGAGGTGTCACCCGGGCCGTAGACGCCGCCCGGCTGAACGATCGTGCAGGGCAGGCCTTCGCCGATCAGGCGCTTGGCGACCTGGTGGGCTTCCCACTTGGTCTGCTCGTAGCAGGAGGTGAAGTCCTTGCCGGGGTGCTCGTAGGCCTCGTCGACGATCTTGCCGTGGGTGTTGCCGAAGATGCCGACGGTCGAGACGTAGACGACCTTGGGGATCTTCGCCGTCAGGGCGGCGCCGAGCACCCTTTCGGTGCCGCCGACGTTGGCGTGGCGCATCGCCTCGCGCTCGGAGGCCGGGATGCCGACCTTGTAGATCGCCGCGGCGTGGATCACCGCGTCGCAGCCGGCCATGCCGTCGCGGATCGCGCGTTCGTCGGAGAGGTCGCCGGAGACCAGCTCGCAGCCCAGCTCGGCGACCTTCTTGCCCTTCTCGGGGTTGCGAACCAGGCAGACGACGTCGTCGCCGCGCTGGCGCAGCTGGCGCACGACCTCGCCGCCGATGAACCCCGTACCTCCGGTGACGAAGACCTTCACAACACCAACCCTATATTCAGCCTCGGGGCTGGCACGTACAATTAACTTGAGTGCAACGTTCGAGAAATGGCCGCAAGACGGAGACGCGCTACAGCGCTGAAGGCGGCGATGGCGCCGGGGTCACCAACCCACGAGCCCGTCAGCGGGCGATGGCGATCGGGATTCTCGACGGCCGCGAGCACGGCGAGCCGCTGGCCGAGCTGAAGGAGCTGCTGCGGACCGCCGGGGTCGCCACCGCCGGCGAGGGGACCCAGCAGCGCCCGAAACCCGACCCCGACCGTTACTTCGGCCGCGGCCGGCTGGACGAACTGAAAGAGGAGATCGCGGCCTGCGACGCGAACCTCGTCGCCTGCGACGACGAGCTGGCGCCGCGCCAGGAGCGCAACCTCGAGGCGGCGCTCGGGGTGCCGGTGATCGACCGCACCGCCGTGATCCTCGACATCTTCGCCGACCACGCCCACTCCGCCGAGGGCAAGCTCCAGGTCGAGCTCGCCCAGCTCGAATACAACATGGCGCGCATGCGCGGCCTCTGGACCCACCTCGAGCGCCTCGGCGCCGGCAGGATGGACGGCGGCATCGGCACCAGGGGACCGGGGGAGACCCAGATCGAGACCGACCGCCGGCTCGCCCGCGACCGCATCTCCGCCCTGCGCAGGCGCCTGAAGCGGCTGGAGCAGAACCGCGGAGTGATGCGCGCCAGCCGCGACAGCTCCTCGCTGCCGCGGGTCGCCCTCGCCGGCTACACCAACGCCGGCAAGTCGACCCTGCTTAACGCCCTCACCGGGGCTGAGGTCGGGGTCGGGAACCAGCTCTTCCACACCCTCGACCCGACCACCCGCAGCCTCGAGCTCTCCGGTCGCGACTACCTGCTGACCGACACCGTCGGCTTCATCGAGAAGCTTCCCCACCAACTGGTCGAGGCGTTCAAGGCGACCCTCGAGGAGACCGTGCTCGCCGACCTGATCCTGCACGTCGTCGACGCCTCCGAGCCGGAGGAGCGGCGCCTGATCGCGATGAAGGCGGTCGACGAGGTGCTCGAGGAGATCGGCGCCGGCAAGAAACCTAGGCTGCTGGTCCTGAACAAGGCCGACCTGCTCGACGAGGAGGAGCGCCGCGAGGTGGCCCTGAGCCACCCCGACGCCGTCCTCGTCTCGGCCCTCGGCGGCGAAGGCCTCGACGAGCTCCGGGAGCGGGTCGAGGCGGCCTTCGAGGAGACCCTGACCGAGGTCGAGCTGCTGATCCCCTACTCGCAGGGCGGGCGCCTGCACGAGCTGCACGAGGTCGCCGGGGACCTGGAGCGGACCGACCGCGAGGACGGCGTACTCGTCCACGCCCGGGTCCCGGCGGCGGAGCTGCACCGCTTCGACGATCTCGCCGTCGTCTAGGCTGGCGCCGTGGAACTAGCGGTCGCAAAGCTGAAGGACGACGCCGTGCTGCCGACCCGGGCGCACGAGGGCGACGCGGGGCTGGATCTCTACGCCTGCGAGTCGGCCCACATCGGGCCGGGGGAGCGCTGGGGCGTGGGAACCGGGATCGCGGTCGAGATCCCCGACGGGCACGCCGGCCTGGTGCTGCCGCGCTCGGGGCTTGCCCGCGAGCACGGCATCTCCCTGGTCAACAGCCCCGGCCTGATCGACTCCGGCTACCGCGGCGAAGTGCGGGTCCTGCTGCTCAACACGGATCCCGCGGAGACCTTCCGGGTCGAGCCCGGCGATCGCATCGCCCAGCTGGTGCTGACCCCTATCGCGCACGCCGAGCCGGTCGAGGCGACGGCGCTGGCCGACTCGGTCCGCGGCGAGGGCGGCTTCGGCTCCAGCGGCCGCTGAGAGCGCCGCCGCCGCGCTGTTCCTTAGCCGGAAATAGCGAGGCCAAGAAACAGCGGAAGGCTCAGACGCCGGCGGCGGCGCGGGCGCTCTCGTGCGCGGCGTTCTCGAAGGCGTCGTCGAGAGGCTCGAGCTGCGGCCGGGCGCCGTAGCGGCGCTCCAGCGCCAGCGTGATCAGGTGGTCGGCGAGCCAGGCGTTCTTCGGCAGCAGCGGCCCGTGCAGGTAGGTGCCGATCAGGTTGTCGCGGTGGACTCCCTCGTAGCCGTCGCGGCCGTTGTTGCCCCGACCCTCGACGACGCGCCCGA
Source organism: Solirubrobacterales bacterium (assembly GCA_017882505.1). GTDB lineage: Bacteria > Actinomycetota > Thermoleophilia > Solirubrobacterales > 70-9 > VAYN01. The sequence continues at coordinate 6,548 of JADGPJ010000004.1, forward strand.
GCGGCCGCGCGCCGCTGCCGAGGTAGGTGCGGCCACCATGGTTCTCGAAGCCGGCGAGCAGTCGCGGCCCGGAGCCGAGCTCGGCCTCGATCGCGATATTGCCGATCAGCCGGGGCCCGGGCTCACGCACGGTCTCGAGGTCGGCGAGGCCGAGGCCCGGCAGCTTCTCATCGTCGAGCTGGTAGCTGTGGCCGAGCAGCTGGTAGCCGCCGCAGACGGCGAGCAGCGCGGCGCCGTCGTCGACCGCGGCGGCGAGCGCCTCGCGCTTGCTCGTGACCATGTCGGCGGCGACCATGCGCTGGTCGCGATCCTGGCCGCCGCCGATGTAGAAGAGGTCGTGGGCGGCGGGGTCGACCGGATCGCCCGGTCCCGCCCCGGAGTGCGAGAAGCCGATCCCGCGCCACTCGCAGCGGCGCTGGAGGAAGACGATGTTGCCGCGGTCCGCGTAGATGTTCATCTGCTCGGGGTAGAGGCTCAGCACGCGCAGCTCCATCAGCCCTCCTTGCCGAGGACGACGACGATGGAGCCGACGTGGATGTCGGTGGGGGGGATTTCGTGGCGCGCCACCGCGACCATGCTCGCCTCCGCCGCCTCCGCCTCCAACCGCGAGGCCGGGAAGGTGGTGATGCGGACCTCGTTGTCCTCCTCGCTCAGCTCACCGGCGGGGGAGACCGTCTGGCGCAGGCGGTGGATGACGATTTCCCCGGGTCCGACGGCGACCTCGACGGCGAGGCTCGAGTAGACCCAGCCGTCGACCTCACGGACGTCGGGGAGCGGCGGCGGCGAGTCGTCGGGCTCGGGCATCCGCTCGAGTATCGCCGCCGCGAAGCGGCCGCCCGGTCGCAGCCGCGCGGAGACACGGCGCAGGCAGGCGACCCGGTCGGCGGAATCGGGGAGGAGCTGCAGGACCTGCATCGGCGCCAGTGCCAGCGAGAAGTCCTCCTCGAGGTCGAAGTCACGGGCGTCGGCGACGATCCCCTCCAACGGTAGGCCCCGGCCGCGCTCGAGCAGGGAGGCGATCAGCTCGGGCTCCAAATCGACGCCGACGACCTGGTGGCCGCGGCGGGCGAGGTGGAGGGCGACCCGGCCGGTGCCACAGCCGAGATCGAGCACGGGTCCGTCGCCCTCGATCGCCATCTCCTCCCAGAGCGCCAGGTCGGCGGAGTAGGCGCCGCACTCGACGTCGTGCCAGATCGAGGCGGCGCTCAAAGCAAATCCTCGCGCTTCGCTCCCGGCGCAGAGAACCAGATTGCGATGCTTGGTCGCTCCGCGCTCATTGCCAGAACTCCTTCGCCAGGCCGCGCCCGGCGAGCAGCTTGCGCAGTTCGAGCAGCGCCGTGTAGGTGGGCAGCGCGAACAGGCGCCTCTCGGCGCCGGCCGCGGCGCGGTCGAGCGAGGCCTCGATCCCGGGCACCACCTCGATCCGGTCGGTCGGCCAGCCCGCGTACTTGAGACGCAGCGCCATCTCCGGAGCCCGGGTGCCGGCGCAGACGACGCGGCGGACGACCCCGGCGAGGAGCTCGAAGTCGGCGTCCCAGACCCAGGAGACGTCGCGACCGTCGGCGATCCGGTCGTTGAGGGCGACCCAGAGGTCGATCGGCTCCTTCTCGGCCTCCAGGCGCAGCGTGCGCAGGACCTCGTTGGCACCGGCCGGGTTCTTGATCAGCAGGATCGAAACCGCGACGCCGCCGACCTCGATCGTCTCGACCCGCCCGAAGGCCGCCCGCATCTGGCCCAGGGCGGCGGCGATCCGCTCCGGCGCGACGCCGAGTCGCAGGCTTGCGGTCACCGCGGCGAGCGCGTTGTAGACGTTGTAGAGGCCGGGCAGCGGCAGCGCCAGCTCGATCTCGCCGGCGGGAGTGCGGATCGTCGAGAGCGAGCCGTCCATGCCGCGCAGCTCGATCTTCGTCGCCGCCACGTCGGGCCGCGGTCGCTCGGCGCCGCAATGCGGGCAGGAGTAGTGGCCGAGATGGCCGACGAAGGCTCGCTCGTAGGCATAGGGATGGCCGCAGCGGCGGCAGTGCTTGGCGTCGAAGGCGTGCTGCAACTCGGGCAGCGCCTGCGAGTCGTCGTCGATCCCGAAGTAGAGGACGCCCTCGCGGGGGTGCTCGTCGGCGTCGCGGCCGAGGTCGGCGATCAGCGGGTCGTCGGCGTTGAGCGCGAAGGCGGTGCGGCCGCTGCGCGCGGTGACCGTCTTCGCCCAATCGTCGGCCAGCGCCTCCATCTCGCCGTAGCGGTCGAGCTGGTCGCGGAAGAGGTTGCCGAGCACGATCAGCGAGGGCTCGAGCTGTTCGGTGACCCGCGGCAGCCAGGCCTCGTCGACCTCGAAGAGGCCCTCGTGGCCGTGCTGCTCGAGCAGCGCCGTCGCCACGCCCCAGGTCATGTTCGAGCCGGCGCGGTTGTGGACCGGCTGGCGCCCCTCGGCGGCGAGCACGGCGGCGATCATCCCCGCCGTCGTCGTCTTGCCGTTGGTGGCGCTGACGATCGTCGTGCCGCGGTCGAGCCCGGCGCCGAGCTGGGCGATCGCGTCGGGGGCCAGCCGCAGCAGCACCCGGCCGGGCAGCGTCGTGCCGCCGCCGCGCCCGCTCGCCCGGCTGGCGGCGCCGATCGCTCGCGAGGCGGCAAGCTTGGCGCGCAGCAGCGCCCCGCCTCGCCTGCGTCGGCCCGCCACCGTGCTCAAGCGTCGCCCTGCGCCGGGACCAGCACGCTGAGGGCGCGGGGGAGCATCCGCAGCGAGGCGGGCACGTCGGTCAGGTGCTCGCCGTCGGCGTAGACGGGGAAGGGGCGGCTCGCCGTCAGTTCGAGCCGTGAGGCGCGGAAGACGTGCACGTCGTCCTCCTCGATGTGGGCGCCCTTGAACACCTTTGGCAGGTTACGGACGAAGCGCAGCTTGCCGACCTCGCCGACGGTGACGACGTCGAACTCTCCGTCGTCGAGCGAGGCATTCGGGGCGATCCGCATACCGCCGCCGAAGGTGCTGCTGTTGGCGACGGAGACCGAGTAGCCGCTGATCCGGGTCCGTTCTTCGCCGACCCGGATCGTGAACCGCGCCGGCTTCCAGCCGAGCAGGGTGCGCAGGGCGGCGTAGGCGTAGACGAGGTTGCCGTGGAGGAAGTGGGTCTCGTTGGCGCGCCGGTTGGCTTCGGAGTCGAAGCCGACGCTGACGATGCCGAGAAAGCGCTTGTCGTTGGCCTCGCCGACGTCGATGCGGCGGCTGTGGCCGGCGAGGACCACCTCGGTCGCGGCCTCGGGGTCGTCGGGGATGCCGAGCACCCGCGCGAGGTCGTTGCCGCGCCCGCCCGGGATGATTCCCAGCGGCGTCTCGGATCCGGCCATGGCGCCGCCGACGGCGCCGAGGAGCCCGTCGCCGCTCATCACCACCGGCACCTCGCCGGCTTCGATCGCGCGCAGCGCCTGCTCGACCCCGTGCTCGAGCCCCTTGGTGCGCTGGACGCGGAACTCGACTCGGCGGGAGTCGAGCACCTGCTCGACCTTGGGCAGCAGCTTCAACGTCTTCCCGCCCGCCGAAGACGGATTCACGAGCAGGGCCAGTGGCATCCCATCGATATCCATGCGATTTGCAGCCTAGATGTTGGCGGTCGCCGGATCGGCGCCACGGCGCCGCCCGACAGAGAAGCTGCCGTCTCCGGCTGTCGCCGAGTCCAGCGGCTCGATCCGGTGGCGCTCGAGCCGCCACCACAGGAGCCGCCCAGCGGGACCGGGGGAGGGGTTGGGGCCGACCGTTCGGACCAGGATCAGGTGGCCCCCGGGACGCAGCACCCGAGCGGTCTCGGCCGCCGCCGGTGCGGCGTCGACGAGAACGACGAGATCGAAGTTGGCATCCGGGAACGGGAGGGACTTCGGGGCGCCGACCTTGAACGCGACGCGGCCCTCGGGGTCGAGGCCTACCCGCGACCTGGCCCGCCTGATCGCCTGCTCGGAGCGGTCGACCCCGCGCACCCGCGCCCGCGGGAACTCCCGCGAGAGGAAGAGGGTGGCATCGCCGTCGTCGCACTCGACCTCGAGAATCCGCTCCGGCACGCCGACCTGGAGGACGGCTGCGGCGAGCGGGGTCAGCGGCGGCAGCGACACTGAACCGATCGTAATAGTGCTCTAGGCTTCGCCGCCGATGGGGGAGCAGAAAGACCAGCGCTGGATCATCCTCGTCGTCTTCGGCGTGATCGCCGTCGGCGTCGTCGCCGCCGTCCTGATCTCCCGCAGCGGCGGAAGCAGCAGCAGCGATACCTCGGCGACGACCGCGGCCGGCGCCAACGGCTGCAAGAAGGTTGAAGCCCCGGAACCGAAGGAAGTCAGCCTGAAGGCGCCGAAGCAGAGCGTGAAGCCCGGGGAAGAACTGACGGCGGTGGTCCAGACCAGCTGCGGGACCTTCGACATCGCGCTCGACACCAAGCGGGCGCCGAAGACGACCAATTCCTTCGCCTATCTCGCCGAAGAAGGCTTCTACGACGATCTCACCTTCCACCGCATCGTGCCCGAATTCGTGATCCAGGGTGGCGACCCGCTCGGCGATGGCACCGGGGGGCCCGGCTACAAAGTCGTCGAGAAGCCGCCGGCGAACCTGGCCTACACCAAAGGCGTCGTCGCGATGGCGAAGAGCTCGGCGGAGCCGCCCGGCACCTCGGGCAGCCAGTTCTACGTCGTCACCGGCGCCGACGCCGGCCTGCCGCCCGAATATGCCCTGGTCGGCAAGGTCAGCAAGGGGCTGTCGGTGGTCGAACGTATCGGCGAACTCGGTACCCCGTCGGAAGAACCGAAGCAGACGGTCCTGATCGAAAAGATCACGATCGAACACGGCTAGCGCTGCGGCTAAGCTCAGTTCGTGGCCAAGCTCAAGGTAGGTGACCAGGCGCCGGAGTTCGAGCTGCCCGGCACCGGCGACAGGACCTACCGGCTCTGCGACTATCGCGGCCGCAAGGTGATCCTCGCCTTCTACCCCGGAGATTTCACCGCCGTCTGCACCAAGCAGTTCTGCTCCTACCGTGACCAGAGCGACAAGCTCGACGGCCTCGGCGCCGACGTGCTCGGCATCTCGCCGCAGTCGGTCGACTCGCACGAGCGCTTCGTCGGGGAGAAGCGCCTCAACGTGCCGCTGCTGGCCGACGAGGACAAGGAAGTCGCGCGGGCATACGGGGTCCTGGCCGGCCCGATCGTGCGGCGGGCGATCTTCGTGATCGACGAGCAGGGTGTGATCCGACACCGCAAGGTGACCCTCGCCAGTCTCACCTACGAGTCCGTCGACGACCTCGAGAACGCCGTAGCCGCACCCGGTTGATGGCTGTAACCGAGACGGACTCCTTCGTCGTCGGACCGGAGCCGGAGATTCACGGCGAAGCCGCCGGCGCCGGTCCGCCGATCGTCCTCTGTCACGGGATCACCGCGACCCGGCGCTACGTCGTGCACGGCTCACGCTCCCTCGAGCGCTCCGGGCACCGCGTCATCAGCTACGACGCCCGCGGCCACGGCGAGTCCGATCCGGCACCGCCCGGGGAGGGTTATGGATACCCGTGGCTGGTCGACGACCTCGAGCGGGTCGTCGAGGCCGAGGTGGGGGAGGGCGGGTTCGTGCTGGCCGGGCATTCGATGGGAGCCCACACGGCGGTCGCCTACGCGCTTCGGCACCCCGACCGGCTCGCCGGCCTGATCGTCATCGGGCCCGTCTACCTGGGGGAGGTCGCGCCGGCTTCCCTGGAGTACTGGGACGGGCTGGCGGCGGCGCTCGCCGACGGCGGCGCCGATGGCTTCGTGGAGTACATCGGCGCCAACCAGGGCATCGATTCCGCCTGGCGCGACGCGGTCCTCCGCTTTACCCGCGAACGCATCCTCCTGCACCGCCATCCGCAGGCCCAGGTGGAGGCGCTGCGCGAGGTCCCGCGCTCGCGGCCCTTCGAGTCGATGGACGAGCTGGCGGGCCTGAGGATCCCGACGCTGGTGGTCGCCAGCCACGACGACGCCGACCCCGGTCATCCGTACGCGGCCGCCGAGGCCTACGCCACGGCGCTGCCGCTGGCGCGACTGGTGAGCGAGCCGAAGGGGGAATCGCCGCTGGCCTGGCAGGGCGGCAGGCTCTCGCGGGAGATCGCCGCCTTCTGCGACGACCCCGCGGTCGCCGGGGTCTGAACCACCTTTAGGCGCGACCTACCCGGAGCCATTATCGTGATCACTATGAAACTTCCGACCGAAGCCACGCTGCGCCGGATTATCGCCTTCGTGGCGGCCCTCGGCATCGGTGTCGCCACCTACATCACGATCGCCGATTCGGGTGGCGGGGCGCCGACCTGCCTTGCCGGGGGCGGCGGCTGTGAGACGGTCGCGAGCAGCTCCTATTCGCACATCGCGGGGGTCAACGTGGCCGTTTTCGGGATCATCGGCTACGTGGCGCTGCTGGCGAGCGCGTTCTTCGTCAACGACCTCGCCCGCTTCGGCGGCTTCGCCGTCGCGCTCGGCGGCTTCGGGTTCAGCGTCTACCTGACCTACCTGGAGATCTTCAAGATCGAAGCGATTTGCCAGTGGTGCGTCGCCAGCGCCGTCCTGATGACGATTCTCTTCGTGCTCAACGCGACCCGTCTGATTGGCTATGCCGGGACCGACGGTCCGGCGACGCGAGGGCAGCTCCGAACCGAACACACCTAGGGAGGGCGAATGAGCGGTAAGCAGGACAGGGAGAAACGCAAAGAAGAACGGCTGCGGGAAGAAACTCAGGTCAACGCCAAAGACCGCCGCACTCGCCTTCTCCAATTCGGCGCCGGAGCCGTCTTCCTGGTCCTGGCCGTTGTCCTCGTCCTGATCGTCGTCAGCTCATCCAGCAGCGGCGGCGGTGACGCCAGCAACCTGAAGGAAGTGAGCCAGGTCGACAGCCTGGTCTCCGGTGTTCCTCAGACCAACATGGTGCTCGGCGACTCCAAGGCACCGGTCGAACTGATCGAGTTCGGAGACCTTCAGTGCCCGGTCTGCAAAGCCTATTCGGAAGAAATCCTGCCGAAGGTGATCGAAGGCCAGGTCGATCAGGGACAGGCCAAGATCGAATTCCGCAACTTCACGATCATCGGCGTGCAGTCGCCACCGGCGGGCGCGGCGGCGCTCGCAGCGGGCGCTCAGGGGCGCGGCTGGAACTACCTCGAGCTCTTCTACCGAAATCAGGGCAAGGAGAACTCCGGCTACGCCGACGACGAATTCCTCACCGCGGTGGCGAAGGGCTCCGGCGTCAAAGACATCGCCAAATGGAACGAAGAACGCAACAGCGCCAAGCTGACCGGAGAAGTCAAGAAGACGACCGCGGAAGCGGTGAAACTCGGCTTCACCGGAACGCCGTCGTTCGCGATCAAGGGTCCGAGCACCAACGGCATGGAACTGCTCGGCACGCCGGCCACCGCCGGCGAAATCGAAGAAGCGATCGAACAGGCGAGCTGAGACGGCGGGAACAGGGAGCCGCGGGGGCCCTGATCGGCCTCGTCGCACCCGTTCCCGGCCGAATTTCTCATCGAGTTGACATAACCACCATTATCGTGCGTTGAATTCGCGGTTTGGGAGAGGGCCGAGGCGCCACCACTGCACTCGACCCCGGCGGCTTTCAGTGCCACTTGGTGGCTCTTCACAGCGTTATTGGTCGAGACAGATGCGAATTAGCTCCCTGAGCGCACTGATCGGGCCGCGCGGGACATCCGCCGACGGCGACGCCCCTGGATGGCTGCGCGCGATTCGCACCCTCAGCGCCTTCGGGCGGATGCGGAAGCGCAGCGGGGACTCCAGGACCATCGCCTCGCCATCGACGCCCAGCGGAATCGGTCCGTCGCTCTCGACCTCCAGCTCGGGCGCGGTCAGCTCGCGCCAGCGCGCCGCGTTCGGCTCTTCTCCCGCTATCGGCGGGTGAAAGTCGACGACGCCGAGGACTCCGGCGTCGAGGCGAGGGCGCGTGCCCGATCCCAGGGTCGGCCCCAGCAGGTAGGCGTTGTTGGAGATCAGGACCAGCGCGGTGCTGCTCTGGTCGACTCCGTCGGAATCGACCCAGCGCAGCTCGTTCGCTTCGCCTTCGGGCCCCAGGGTCTCCGACAGCGTTTCGAGCAGGGTCCGCAGCTTCGATTCGCGGTACTGCTCCTGGCTGACCGCCTCGGCGTAGACCCCCAGCGAGACGTTGTTGACGAAGACGCGGCCGTTGACCTCCCCCAGGTCTACATAACGCTCGCCCCCATCGACGGAGAACGCGTCGAGGGCGCCGATCACGTCTTCGCGGTCGACGCCGAGGTCGAGGGCGAAATGGTTGCGGGTTCCGGACGGAATGCAGGCGTAGGGCAGGTCGTGCTCCGCGGCGATCGAGGCCACCAGCGCCTGCGAGCCGTCCCCCCCGGCCATCGCCAGGCCGTCGGCGCCCCTCCTCACCGCTTCGCGGACGAGTTGCGTGAGGTCGCCGCCGGCTTCCAGCTCGACGGTCTCGATTCCGCGTCTTGTGGCCTCCCCCACCAGTCCGACCTGAGCCGCCTTGCCGTCTCCCGACCACGGGTTGACGAATAGCACCGGGTGGCGCGGAGGGGCGAGGCGGGGCAGCGATCGTTCGGGTCGAAACGCGACCCTGGCGCCGGCGAGGCCGGCGAAGAAGGCGATCAGGGCAGTCGTCAGCGCCCAGCCGTTGTCACCGGAGAGCGTGGTGCCGACCGCGACGCCGATCAGCAGCGCCGCCGCCGCGATTCCGGCCAGGCGGGGAAGCCCGCGCCGCAGCAGCCCGATCCAGGCTGCCGCCAGAGCGCCGAGGATACAGACGAAGACGACCAGGCTGCGGGGAAAGTCGGAGACGAAGACGTAGGCGGCGAGACCGACCGCGATCGCGCCGCCGAGGAGCGCCAGGATGGCCGCCCCTCGCCGGCTCATATCATCGCCCGATGGCGGAATGGCTCAGCGAGGGAAAGGCCGTCGACGCCGCCGTCTACGCGGCGATCGCCGAGCTCGAGACCCCGACGCTGGACGTGGCGATGCGCCGACTGACCAGCGCCGCCGATCGCAGCACGATCTGGTTCGGGACGGCGGCGATCCTGGCGGCCTTCGGTGGAAGCGGCGGTCGACGCGCCGCCAAGCGCGGCCTCGTCTCGCTCGGCATCGCCTCCGCCTTCGCCAACCTCGTCGCCAAGCCGCTGACCGTGCGCCGCCGTCCGAAGCGCGTCGAGCTGGAGGTCCTCGCCCGGCGCCACGTGCCGATGCCGCGCTCGAGCTCCTTCCCCTCCGGTCACACCGCCTCCGCCTTCGCCTTCGCGACCGGCGCCGGGCAGGTGCTGCCGTCGCTCTCGGCACCGCTGCGAGCGCTGGCCACTCTGGTCGGGTATTCCAGGGTCCACACTGGAGTCCACTATCCCGCAGACGTGCTCGCGGGGGCGTTCATCGGCGTCAGCGCGGCCGAGCTCGCGGGCCTGCTGCTCGACGGCCGCTAGAAGAGCCGGGCTCAGCCGCCGCGGCGGCTGAGGACGCGGACCCGCGCCTTCGCCAGCGGGCACCCGGCCGGCCTCGCCACCGCGACCAGCCTGCCGGCCCGGCGCGGTCGCGCCTTCAGGTGGGCGCGGCCGCTGCGGTTGCTCTTCGCGCGGTGTCCGGCGAAGCGGACCGCCGCCCCGACGCTGCAGGCCGGCACGTCGCTGACCAGCCGGAAGCGGAAGACCCGCTGGCGGCCCTGCGGCGTGCGCCGCGGGCGCACCTGCAAGCGCGTCTTCGCGTTGGCCCGCGCCTGCGCTTCTTCTTCGGCCGTTTCGCAGGACGGCTTCGAGAAGACATCGGTCCCGAACGGCGCCAGGCCTTCGGTGCCGGCGTCGGCCAGGTGGGCGAGGCCGAAGTTGTCCTCGGTCCAGCGCAGCGTCGAGTAGTGGTTGTAGGGGACCTGGGTCACCGTCCCCGGCCGGACGCAGGGCGAGACGACGACCGCCCCGACTTTGCCGCCGCCGTTGCCGGGCTGGGGACCGCCGTTGTTGAACGTGTTCGGCCCGATCGGCTCGTTGCAGCACGATTCCGCCCCGCTCTCGGACTCGTCGAAGGTGACCAGGATCGCCCCGTGGTCGCGGTAGGCCGGCGAGGCCTCGATCAGAGGCACCCAGTGACTGAGGAAGGCGTTGATCCCGGCGAAGCCGCCCGGGGCGGTGGGGTCGGCGCAGGTCGCGTCGTGCCCGTCGGCGCAGAGATCGGGGGTGATGAAGTCGTATTCGGGCGTCGTCGCCTCCTTCTTAAGGTCTTCCGGCAGGTTGGCGAGGTCGACGACGTTGCGCTGGCAGGTCGCGTAGTCGATGATCGAGTGGAAGTAGACGAAGGGGTCGTGGCGGGCTGCGTACTGGTCGGTGGGCCGCGCCGACTGGGTCGTGTCCTGGCCGTTCAGCGTCGGGTGGCGGCAGGTCGCCGGTTCGCCGGCGGAGACCGAGTTGGCCATGTCCTGCATGTAGCCGCGCCAGCTGTGGCCGCTGTTTTCGAGCTGGTTGGCGACCGTCTGCACCGAGCGCGGGAAGACGCACCCTTGGCCGACCGCGACGCCGTCGCTGTTGGTCATCAGCGGGGTCATCTCCGTGTAGAGGAGGCAGTCCGCCTGCGTCGCCAGGTTTGGCGGCTGGCCGCTGACCAGCGCCAGGTAGTTGTCGAGGCTCTGGTGGCCGATCCCGTTGTAGTTGGGGATGAAGGCGCCGGCGTTGCGCATCGTCGTTCCCAGGTACGGCGCCGGCGGCACGGCGCCGAAGGTGTTTTCGGCGTTCTCGTTCTCGAGCACGATCACGAAGAGGTGGTTGATGTGAGGCGGGCCCGGGTCCGCGGCCGCGGGCGCGGCGCCCGCGGCCAGGCAGACCGCCGCCAGCGCCAGCCCGCTGCCGAGCCAGGCGAGCGGGCGCGCCGGCCCCCCCTTCATCCGGGCGGCCGACCTCATCCCCCTCCCCCGCTCCCGCAGGCGAGGCTCGCCAGGTGCGCGGCGCGACGGTTCCTCACCTTCACCGCGTGGCGCTTCTTGCGCAGCCGCTGCAGCCGCTTGCCCAGCGCCCGCCGCTTCGCGGCGCTGGGTGCGTGGCGGCGCTGACGGCGCACCTGGGCGATCCGGTGGTTGAGGTGGGCGAACCGGTGTCGCAGCTTGGTCAGCGTGCGCCTGGCGGGTCCGCAGCCGCGGATCACCGCGACGGTTTCTTCGGTGTCGGTCGCGAACTGGCGTTCCTGGGCGTCCTCGAGGAAGGCGCAGACCGTCTCCTGCCCCAGCGGGCCGAGCTTGACGCTGGTGCTGACGCTGGCCGCGTAGGCGGTGCCGGCCAGCGGGGCGGGCAGCACCCGGTCGATCGCCGTCTGTCCTTCGGTGCCGGCGAAGGAGCCGCCGCACTCGGGCGCCAGCCGCACCCGCAGCCGCAGCGGCTGCGCGGCGATGTCGAGCGCCCCCGGTTCGGCGGCGACGTCGACCTGCAGCGGGAACGGCGTGTTGGCGCCTGCGTAGGCCGGCGCCGTGGCGGTGACGCTGACCGGCTCGATCAGCGCCGCGGCGGCGGGGGCGGCGCCGAGGAGGAGTGCAGCCAGCGCCGCCAGGGCCGCCGCCAGCGCTCTGCTCAAGGCTTCAACCCGAGCTTCGAGGGGTGGCGGAAGGTCCGCGACGGGGTCGCCGCCTTGTAGTCGAAGCCGAGCCGCTCGAGGTAACCGGAGGTGTGAAGGGCGGCGAGGTCGTGCTCCTTGGGCCGGCCGACGAGCGGGTTCAGCCCGGGGTTGGGGATCCCGATCGCCGGCGCCTGACAGCTGCTGCCGACGACCTGTGGCGGGTCGGGCAGGCCGGGGATTTCGTAGTTGGGCTTCGACTCGAAGTCGAAGGAGCGGACGATATTGCGGGCATAGGCGTCCCGCGTCGTCAGCGCCGGCAGCCCGAAGCGGTAGCGGATCAGCTTCAGGATCGACTCGAAGCCGTAGATGTTGTGGTCGACGTGCCCGCGCTGCGCGTAGGGCGAGATCAGGACGGCCGGGATCCGCAGACCCATCTGGCCGAAGTCCTGGCCGACGTCGGCATTGGAGCGGATGTCGGGCACCCGCGGCGGCCGCACGTGGTCGAAGAAGCCGCCCCACTCGTCGTAGACGATGAAGAGGGCGCCGCGCTTGAACTGCGACCCTTCGAGGAAGGCGTGGACGACGTCGGCCATGAAGGCCTGGCCGAGGCGGACGTCGCCGTGCGGGTGTTCGTCGCCGGAGGTTCCCTGTTCCTCGCCGTTGAAGGCGGGGTCGACGAAGGAGACGGCCGGCAGCGTCCCGGCAGCGCAGCGTTCGTAGTATTCCTGGACCTGCCCGGAGCGGGCGATTCCGGGTGCTCCCCAGAGCGCCGAGACCGGGATGTCGGTGTAGAAGTAGCGGTTGGAGATGCCCTTGGCGGCGAGCGAGGCGAAGATCGTCGAGTCGGGGAAGCCGAGCCCGTTCGCCCCGAACGGCAGCGTGTTGTCGATCATCCCGTAGGACTGCGCCGCGTGCATGTACTCGCGGTTCGGGTAGGTCGAGGCGAGCAGCGAGCAGAAGAAGCGGTCGAAGGTGGTGAACGAGCGCGCCGCCGCCGGCAGGAAGGGAAGGTCCTGTTCGGCGTAGTAGCCGATCGAGAAGACATCGTTTTCGCCCGAGCGCAGGAAGCCGTCCATGCGGCCGCCGTCGAGCTGCTGGCGCCCGCCTTCCCAGGAGTGGTCGGGGTCCGGGTGGGCGCAGCCCTGGAAGTCGGGGGCGAGCCGGTGGGTCCCGTGCGCGTTGCCGGCGGCGTCCTTGTAGACGAGTCCCGCCTGGCGCCCGTCGGCGCCGGGCAGCCAGCCGAGGTAGTGGTCGAAGGAGCGGTTCTCCATCATCAGCACGACGATCGTGTCGAGCGGCACGTTGCGCGGGTCGGGAACCGGGACCCGGGTCCGCTTCGTCGCCTCGGCGAGGATCGTGTCGGGGCTGAGGATCCCCGCCAGCCCGGCAGCCAGGCCGCCGGTTATCGCGGCGCGCTGGAGGAACTCGCGGCGCCGCATCGCTTCGTCGCCGTCGCGGGCGTCGAGCTCCTCAGCGGCCTCGGGGTCCCTGCCGTCGTTGGGATCGCGCCAATCGTGTCTGTCGTCCATCCGGGTCGATCATAGGTTCATGCGTTGGAGATTTGTAAAGAAAGTGTATGCATGGAAAGACAGCTTTTTTCGGTCAATTCTCAAGCCGTGCGATTCCCCTCACCAGCGGCCGCACGATCGCCGGCGCCTTCGGGATCCGGTCGCGCTCGACCTCGCCCAGCTCGAAGCGCGACGCCGCGAGGGTCGCCAGGGTGTCGCGGTTGCAGTGGCAGCCGTCGCCGAGGAAGCGCCAGGGCTTCTCGAGCCGGTCCTGCCAGCGAGCGAGGGCGGGGTCGCCGGAGCGGACGTGCTCGATGAACAGCAGGCGTCCCCCCGGCGCCAGCACCCGTGCCAGCTCGGCGACGGCGGCGACGGGGTCGGGCACGGTGCAGAGCACAAGGGTCGCCACCGCGGTGTCGAAGCTGGCGCTCTCGAGGGGAAGCCGTTCCGCCGGCGCTTCGGCGATCGTCGCCGCGCGGGGTGAGCCGGCCAGTCGCTCCCGAAGCCGCTTCGCCATGTGCGGGTCTGGCTCGACCAGAACCAGGTCCTGGACCGCATCCGGATAGAGATCGATGTTCACGCCGGTGCCAGCGCCGATCTCGATCACCCTGCCCTCTGCGCCGGCGAGCAGGTCGGCGCGCATCTGCCCCAGCCCCGCCTCCTCGGTTGACTTCAGCCCGCGGTCGTAGAGCGCCGCGAAGAGGCGCCCCCAGGTGGCGTCGTAGATCCGTCCCATCAGAGGACCGTACCGCGCCCTGCGCCCGCCACGCCAGGGCCTAGCCGAAAACCCCCTCGGACGCCTGGAACGGGGGCGGGCCCAGCAGTTTCATGCCCCCGGAGCGCTCCGCCGCTTCGCGGACGCGGGCGAAGTCGACCGGCCCCGAGGGGTCGGCGTCGGCACTCGCGGGCTCGCTGGCACCGCGGTAGAACGCCTCGGCACTCGCGGGCGTCAACAGAGTGAGCAGGCGTGCGGTGGGCGAGGTGACGAGAAACGCATGCGGAACTCCTCGCGGTGCGAACGCGACTCCGCCCGCGCCGACCACGTGATCCCCTCCGTCGACGTGGACCAGGGTCTCGCCCTCCAAGACGTAGAGGAGCTCGTCCTCCTCCACGTGGGCGTGCAGGGGCGTCGTCTTTCCCTTCGTCATCGCATCTTCGAAGAGCAGGAAAGAGCCGCCCGTCTCCGCGGCCGTCGCCTTCATCGTCAGGACTCCCCCGCCCCAGAAACGGAGGCGCTCCCCCTCCCCCTTGGCCCGGATGATCGAAACGGCAGCGCTCATATTTGCTCCTCCCCTTTCAGGAGATCGCCGTCGGCGATCATGGGCCATCTAGTACCATAATGGGATGACCGTACCATATACCTCGACCGGCCGCGCGAATCAGAAGGCGCGAACCCGCGATGCCCTGATCGCCGCCACGCGCGGGCTCCTCGCCCAGGGCCTGATCCCGACCATGGAGGCCGCCGCCGCCGCCGCCGCGATCTCCCGGACCACCGCCTACCGCTATTTCCCCAGTATTCGAGAGCTTCTCCTAACCGCCTATCCGCACGCCGAGGAAGACTCGCTCCTGGGCCCCGATCCGCCGCGGGACCCCGCCACCCGCCTACAGATGGTGGTCGAGAGCCACTCTCGGAGGATCCTCAAATACGAGCCGGAGATGCGCGCCGTGCTGCGGCTGTCGCTGGAAGACGATTCCGCCGACCGCTCAACACTGCCGATGCACCGGGGCCAGCGGATCGATTGGATCGCGGACGCCCTTGCGCCCCTGGAGGGCCAGATGAACGTGGAGGCGCTGCGCCGGCTGACCTACGGCATCGGCGCGACTCTGGGGATCGAGGCGTTCGTCTGGCTGACGGACATCGCCGGGCTCTCCCGGGAGGACGCGGTCGCGACCATGGGCCTGAACGCGTCGAGGCTGCTTCGTTCCGCGATCGCGGAGGACGCCGCGCCCAGCGGTCGCTAGGGGCTGTCGGGCCGAGCGACGGCGCTCAGGCGGCGTCGCGCTGCGCCGGCTCCCCAGGAGGCGCCTCGTCAGCGCTCGGCTTGCTGGCCGCGGCGCGCTCCTCGTAGGCGCGGCGGGCGCCGTGGTCGACCTCGAACATCAGCTTGTCCACGCCCATCGCGCGCCCGAGGGCCTCGCGCCAGGCGCGCGGCAGCAGGCCCATCACCCGGTAGAGGACGCCGTTGGAGCTGGGCACGAAGACGTCGAAGCGCGGCACTTCCATAGCGTCGACGATCTCGTTGGCGACGTCGGCCGCCTCGACCGGTTTGATCCATTTCTGGCCGACGCCGCTGGTCAGCTCGGTGTTGACGACGGTCGGCATCACGCAGAGGACCTCGATGCCGCTGCCGCGCAGCTCCGCCCGCACCGCCTCGCTGAGGCCGACGACGGCATGCTTCGTGGCCGAGTAGGTGGCGATGCCGGGGATCCCGGCTTTGCCCGCCTGCGAGGCGATGTTGACGATGTAGCCGGTGCCGCGGGGCCTCATCCGCGCGATCGCCAGCTGGGTGCCGGTGATGACGCCGTGGAGGTTGATGTCGACCTGGCGGCGGATCGAGCCCTCGCCCTCGTCGACGAACGGCGTCACCGGCATGATCCCGGCGTTGTTGATCACCGCGTCGACCGGGCCGAGCTGGCGCTCGGTCTCGGCCAGGAAGGACTCGAAGGAGGGGCGATGGGTGACGTCGAGACCGAGCGCGATCGTGCCCCCACCCAGCCCATCCGCGGTCTTCTCCGCCAGCTCCAGGTCGAGGTCGCCGATGGCGACGCGGCAGCCCTTGCGGACCAGCGCCGTCGCGGTCGCCTTGCCGATCCCCCGGGCACCGCCCGTGATCGCCACGACTTTGCCGTTCAGTGAACGCCGCTCTTTCGCCATCGTTCCTCCTAGTCGGTTGCGGCGAGCCTCAGCTCGCCGGCTTGTAGACGGTGACCACGGCGGCTCCGCCGAGGCCGATGTTGTGCTGGAGCGCGACCTTCGCGCCCTCGACCTGCCGCTTGTCGGCGGCGCCGCGCAGCTGCCAGGTCAGTTCCGAGCACTGCGCCAGCCCGGTCGCGCCGAGCGGGTGGCCCTTGGAGATCAGCCCGCCGGAGGGGTTGACCACGACCTCGCCGCCGAAGGTCGTCGCTTCCGCCTCGACCAGCTTGTGGGCCTCGCCCTCGGCGGCGAACCCGAGCGCTTCGTAGGTGATGAGCTCGTTGGCGCTGAAGCAGTCGTGCAGCTCGCAGACGTCGACCTCCTCGGCGCTGACTTCGGCTTCCTCGTAAGCCATCCGTGCCGCCGTCGCCGACATGTCGGAGCCGACGATCGTCATGCAGTCGGCTTCCTCGTTGAAGGTGGAGCTGAGGTCGGTGACCATCGCCTGGCCGACGATCTCGACCGCCTGGTCCCAGAGGTCGTGCTCGTCGACGTAGCGCTCGGAGGCGACGATCGCGCAGGCCGAGCCGTCGGAGGTCGGCGAGCACTGGAGCTTGGTCAAGGGGTCGTGGATCATCTTCGCCGCCTTGATGTCCTCCAGCGAGTACTCGTCCTGGAACTGGGCGTAGGGGTTGTTGACCGAGTGCTTGTGGTTCTTCCACCCGATCCAGGCGTAGTGGTCGGGAGTCGAGCCGTACCTGGCCATGTGGTCGCGGCCGGCGTTGCCGAACATCTGCGGTGCGAACGGCGAGGACTCGGCCTCGCGGATCTCCATCATCCGGGTCAGGTGCTTGTCGAGCGCCGGAGTGCGGTCGGTGTACTTCATGCCGAGGCTGCCGCGCTCCATTTTCTCGAAGCCGATCGCCATCGCGCACTCGACGAGGCCGCCCTTGACCGCCTGACGCGCCAAGAACAGCGCCGAGGAGCCGGTCGAGCAGTTGTTGTTGACGTTGATGATCGGGATCCCGGTCAGGCCGAGCCCGTAGAGCGCCCGCTGGCCGTAGGTCGAGTCGCCGTAGCAGTAGCCGGCGTAGGCCTGTTCGATGTCGGCGTATGGGACGCCCGCGTCGCCGAGCGCCTTCTCCCCCGCCTCCTTGGCCCAATCGGGGTAGTCGCCCTCCTTGGATCCGGGCTTCTCGAACTTGGTCATCCCAACCCCGATTACAAACGTCCGGTTGCTCAAAGCAGGCTCCTGTGGTCTGCCGCGCCAATTGGGCGGCGGTTTGGCTGACTGGCCAAATCTACCGGGCCACCGCCTCCGGCGGCGCCAGAGGGCGCTTTTCCCGCTCCCTCTCCCCTTCTCCCGGATTGGGCCAGATCAGGAAGGCGGCGGCGGCGAGCGCGATCCCCAGCGCGGTGCCGCTGGCCCGCTGCCCGGCGGCGTGGAAGGCCCCCTCGCCGAGCGTGACCGAGAGCACGACGACGTAGGTCGTGATCGCCGCGGTGAAGAGCGCGTACTGGACCGTGAGCAGGCCGAAGGTGAGCGCCGCGGCAACCGTCAGCACCACTCCGATCACGACCTCCTCGCCGCCGAAGAGCTCGGCGATGGCGGTCGCGACGATCAGCCCGAGCAGGGTGCCCAGCGCTCTCAGGGCGAGGCGGTGGTAGGTCTCGTCGCGCTCGGGCCGCATCACGAAGAGGATCGTCAGCGGGATCCAGAACCCATGCTGGTGCATGCCGAGGATCCGGTAGAGGGCGACCCCGGCGGCGAGGGCGGCGCCGAACCGGATCGCGTGGCGGGCGCTGCTCGAGCTCAGGGTCAGGTTCGATCGCAGCGCCGTGACGGCAGCTCTGGTGCTCCAGCCGCTCTCCTGACCCTCGGCGGCACGGTCGGAAAAGAACCAGACGAGCAGCGACCAGGCCACTTGCATCAGCCCCCCGAGCGTGCCGTAGAGCAGCGCCGACCCGGCGTTCCCCGGGGCGAGGAAGAGACCCTGGGCGATCACCAGCGCCAGCGCCACCGAGAGGCCGACGATCGCCAGCCGCAACGAGACCGCGAAGCAGTAGCCGGCGGCGGCGCCGAGCAGGGCCATCGCCACGACGGCGGTAGGGGCGGTCTGGCTGCTGAGGACGCCGAGCGCGGCGGCGAACCCGATCATCGGCGCCGACGCCGCCTGCCAGGCCGCCCGCGGGCCCGCCGGGGCGTCGAGCCCGGGGAATCCGCAGAGCAGGGCGCCGGTCGCGACCGCGCCCTTGGTCGGCGAGTTGAAGCCGAGCTCGACGAACAGCGAGACGCCGATCGGGACCGCGATCAGGGCACCGCGGCGCAGTGCCGGACCGGGTGCCGCGGGGCCGATCGCGAACAGCGGCGAGGCCTGCAGGCGCCGCGCCAGCCCGGAGGCGTTGAAGAGCGGTGATCGAGGCCGCTGGGTCGACATCGCGCTGAGGGTAACCTGAGAGGTCGTGGTCAATGCGGTTCTCAGCTCCGATCCCGCTGCAGGAGTGGGCATCCTCGCCGCCCTCGCGGCGGGGATCGTCTCCTTCCTGTCTCCCTGCGTGCTGCCGCTCGTCCCCGGCTACCTCTCGGCCGTGACCGGCGTCTCCGCGGCCGAGCTCGACGACGCCGGCTGGCGCCGGGTTCTGGGGCCGAGCCTGATCTTCGTCGCCAGCTTCTCCTCGATCTTCATCCTGCTCGGGCTGACCGCGACCGGGCTCGGGTCGACCCTGCAGAACCACAAGCAGCTGCTGACGACGATCTCCGGCTGGCTGATCATCACCATGGGGGTGCTCTTCGTCGCCTCGCTCTTCATCACCCGCCTCAACCGCGAGTGGCACGTCGACGCTCTGCTCGAGCGGGCGGGCAAGGGCGGCCCGATCGTCGCCGGCGCCGCCTTCGCGATCGCCTGGACCCCCTGCATCGGGCCCACCCTGGGCGCCATCCTCACCGCCGCCTCGTTGTCGGGCTCCGCTGCCCGCGGCGCCTTCCTGCTCGCCGTCTACTCGGCCGGCCTGGCGATCCCGTTCATCCTCACCGCCCTCGCCTTCTCCCGCATGACCTCGGCCTTCGCGGTGGTCAAGCGCCACTACCAGGCGATCGTCGCCGTCGGCGGTCTGATCCTGATCGCGATGGGAATTCTGATCCTCACCGGCGAACTCTCCCGGCTCAACATCGAAGCCCAGAGCTGGCTATCGAGCCTGGGACTCGACTTCTGGAACCTCTGAGAGGTCCTCAGGCCGGCACATCTCGGCGTCCTCGTCGCTCACGTGCGGAGCACGCTTGCTCCCGCGTCCTTGAGCTGCTTGGCCTGACGCCCTCTCGGCGTCAGTTGTTGGTGACCGGCGCGACGGTCACGAGCTCCTGGCCGATCGCCTCGACCTCCTCGAGCTTCTCGCCGTCGAGGTCGCGTGAGCAGACGATGCGGAAGCGGCCGGTGCCGATCTCGCCGTCGGGAACCACCGGCAATCCGCGGATGTGATCCCAGCCGAGCCGTTCGACCTCGAACGGGTTCATCCGCACCTCGGCCGCTGGGAACGGGCAGTTCGCGTTGTGCTGGTCGATCGCCTTGGAGATCGCCTCCAGGTTCTTCGCCTCGGGTGAAGCCATCCGCATGGAGCCTAGAGGGTGCCGCCCGGCCCTTCATCCCGGCACAGGAGCCGCAACCGGCCTGGCGAAACACCCAGCGATGAGCACGAACCGGGTCGAGGCCTTCTCCGACGGGGTCTTCGCGATCGCGATCACGCTGCTGGTGTTGCAGATCCACGTGCCGGAAGCGGGCTCCGGAGAGCATCTGGCCCACGCCCTGGCCGCGCAGTGGCCGAGCTATGCCGCCTACGCGATCTCCTTCCTGACGATCGGGGTCATCTGGATCAACCATCACGTGATGCTCCGGCGGCTGCGGATCGTCGACCACTCGGTCCTGATCTGGAACCTGCTGCTGCTGATGTGCGTCGGGATCCTGCCTTTCACCACGGCGTTGATGGCCGCCTACCTGAAGGGGAGCGAGGGCGAGGCGCTCGCCGCCGCCGTCTACAGCGGCTCGTTCATGGTGATGACGCTGGTCTTCGCGGCGACCAACCACCACGTCCTCTTCCGCAAGGCCGAGATGCTCGACGAGGAGGTCGACGAGCGGACCCGCCGCCTGACCTTCAAACGCGGAATCTCCGGTGTCCTGCCCTACCTGGTGGCGACGGTGCTGGCCTTCGTCTCGCCCTACCTGACCTTCGCGATCTGCGCCGCCGTCGCGATCTTCTACGCACTCCCCTTCGCCACCGCGAGCGAATCGCCGGAGACGCCTCCGGTCTGAGCTGCCGGGTCCGTCCCGCCCCCCTCCTACGATCGGTGGGTGGCCGGCACGCGGACGATCGCTCATCTCGACATGGACGCCTTCTACGCGTCGGTCGAGCTGCGGCGACGGCCGGAGCTGCGGGGGAAGCCGGTGGTCGTCTGCGGCTCCGGGCCGCGGGCCGTGGTGACCACGGCGAGCTACGAGGCGCGCAAACTGGCGGGAATCCACTCGGCGATGCCGGCGGCGGTGGCGCGGCGGCGGCTGCCGGACGCGGTCTACCTGACGCCGGACTTCCCGGCTTACCGGGAGGCGTCGGCCCAGGTGATGGAAGTGCTGCGGCGCAACGTCGAGACGGTCGAGGTCGTCGGGCTCGACGAGGCCTACCTCGACCTCACCGGGATCTTCTCGCCGAAGTCGACGATGCGGCGGATCGCCGCCGCGATTCGCGACGACACCGGGCTGACCTGCTCGGTCGGGATCTCCGAGAGCCGGATGCTGGCCAAGATCACCAGCGAGCTGGGCAAGCCGGCGGGCCTGGTGGTGCTCTCGCGTGAGGACGCGCTCGAGCGCTTCGCCGGGGAATCGCCCGGGCTGGTGCCGGGGATCGGGCCGAAGACCGTGGCCCGACTCGAGGGGATGGGGATCCTGACCCTCGCCGATCTGCGCCGCCGGGACGTCACCGAGCTGGAAGCCGCCTTCGGACCGCGCTCGGGCGCCTGGCTCCACGCCCGCGGCCGGCTCTGGGACGACTCGCCGATCACCGTCTCTCGCGAGACCAAGTCGCAGTCGACCGAGATCACCTTCGACGTCGACGTGCACCAGCGCGGCGAGCTGGAGGCGCACCTGGTCGAGCTCGGCGAGGAGCTCTGCCGGCGGTTGGCCAAGCGCGAGCTCGAGGGCCGGACGATCGGGATCAAGATCAGGCTCGACGACTGGACCAACGTCAGCCGCTCGCACTCGGTCGAGGAGCCGACCAACGACCCCGCGGTCGTCGTTCCCGTAGCCCTCGACCTGCTGCGGGCCTATGACCCGCAGCGGTCGGTACGGCTGCTCGGCGTCCGCGTCGCCTCCTTCGAGCGCGACGCGGACGCCGGCGAGGCCGAGCCGCCCGCGGGGCAGCTTCAACTGGGCTTCAGCGGGGCAGCCTGATCCCGTGGTTCCTTACGCACCTGTTTCGTGCAAAAGGAACCACGGGATGGAGGACCGATCTAGTGGTTGGCCAGGATGGTGCCGATGCCCGGGAAGCCGAGCTTGTTCCGGGTCGCCTCGGTCAGGTCGTAGTCGCGACCGGCGACGTAGGGACCGCGGTCGATCACCGGCACCGTGACCGAACGGCCGTGGTAGCGGATCTTCACGATCGTGCCGCAGGGCAGCGTCCTGTTGGCGACGCCGAGCGTCCCCGGCATCAGGGTGCCGCCGCAGGCGACGCCGTTGCCGTAGAGGCCGGGCCCGTAGTAGGAGGCACCGGCCTGGCGGTAGCTGGTCAGGCGCCGGCCCTTGCTGGAGGAGCCGTGGGTGTGGCGGTCGTGGACGCCGAACGCCCGTACCGAGTAGTCGCCGATCTCCTTCGGCGCCCAGCGAACGGCGAACGTCCCGTTCGCCCTCGTGGTGGTGGCGACGACTCCGGCGTCCGGGCCGTGGAAGACGACCTTGACCCGGTGGCGACCGCTGGGACGGACCTTGCCGCGGACGGCGATGCCGTTGCCGCTGAGCACGGTGTGCCCGGAGAGGTGCAGGGAGACGTGGGATTTGACCCGCTGGGGGTGATGGCGGTGGCGGGGGTGCGAATTCGCCGCGGCCGGCGCAATGCCGATCGACAGCGCGGTGGCGGCTGCCACCGCGGGCAGGATGAATCGCATCTGTATCGCTCGCTTTCTCTGCTGCCTGCGGGGTTAGCTGACGGGCTCGCGGGCGCGCCGGATCGTCCGGACACTCGCTACGGGCGGCTAGCCGCCCGATTCGCCCCGGCCACGGACTGATCGCCGTGACATTTGGGTCCCCCGTTCCCGCTCGCTGGCGCGAGGGGATTCGGCAGATGGGTTCGTTCGTTTAGGTGGAGAACACGGTAGGACCCCCGCTCGGAGCGCCGTGTGATCACCCTCACACGGCGCCGAATCGGCAACGAGTCCTGCAAATGGCTCTAGAGAGCCAAGAAAACGCCCCTATCGTGCCTGACTGTCGTGTGCGAAGATGCACACGTGGCCGCTGACAGGTTGACCGGGCTCGATACGTCGTTCCTTCACATGGAGCGCGCCGGCGCCCATATGCACGTCGCCTCGACGATCATCTTCGAGGGCCCGGCGCCCTCCCACGCGGAGTTCCGCGAGCACATTGCCTCCCGCCTTCACCTCGTCCCCCGCTTCCGCCAGAAGCTGCGGTTCGTCCCCTTCGACCAGGGCCGCCCGGTCTGGGTCGACGACCCGCACCTGAACCTCGACTACCACGTGCGCCAGAGCGCGCTGCCGGCGCCGGGCTCCGAGGAGCAGCTGCGCAACCTGGCGGCGCGGATCTTCTCCCAGCAGCTCGACCGCAGCAAGCCGCTCTGGGAGCTGTGGCTGGTCGAGGGCCTGCGCGACGACCGCTTCGCGGTCGTCGCCAAGAGCCATCACGCGCTCGTCGATGGCGTCTCCGGGGTCGACATCACCACCGTCCTCTTCGACCTCGATGCCGAGCCCCGGGGTCACGCCGGCTCGGCGCCGCCCTGGCTGGCGCGGCCAGAACCGACCGATCTGCAGCTGCTCGGCGACGCGATGAGGGAGCGCCTGACCAGCCCCAAGGAGATAGTCCGCGGCGTCCGTGCCGTCTTCCGCGGTCCGCGTCAGGTGCTGGAAGGCATCGGCGCCACCTCGAAGATGATCGGCGCCGGCATGTCCGCTCCGCACAGCGTCTTCAACGTCGAGATCGGGCCGCACCGCCGCTTCGCGATCGCCCAGACCGATCTGGCCGAGCTGAAGCGGGCCAAGGACGAGCACGGCGGCACCGTCAACGACGTCATCCTCTCGATCGTCGCCGGCGGCCTCGGCAAGTACCTGCGCGCTCGCGGTCACAGCACCGAGGGGCTGGAGCTGCGGGCGATGGTCCCGATCAGCGTCCGCGCCGCCGAGGAGCACGGCGCCCTCGGAAACCGGATCTCGGCGATGATGGCGCCGCTGCCGGTCTGGTGCGAGGACCCCGTCGAGCGACTGAAGATCCTCACCGGCGAGATGGGCGACCTGAAGTCCTCCGGGCAGGCGGTCGGGGCCGAAATCCTGACCAAGATCACCGACTTCGCGCCGACCACGATCGCCTCGCAGGCTGCACGCCTGCAGCCGGCGCAGCGCTTCTTCAACCTCGTCGTCACCAACGTGCCCGGACCGCAGTTCCCGCTCTACGTGCTGGGTCGCAAGATGGAGTCGATCTTCCCGATGGTGCCGCTGGCACGCCGGCAGGCGCTCTGCGTCGGGATCATGTCCTACAACGGGCAGGTCAACTTCGGCCTGGTCGGCGACTACGACGCGATGGCCGACCTCGACAGCTTCGCGCTCGACCTCGAGGCGGCGACCGCGGAGATCGTCGCCACCGTGCCGAAGCCGAAGAAACGGGCGAAGGCGAGCAAGGTCTCCTCGAACGGCGTCGGCGCACTCGCGGCCGAGCCGCACGCCTAGCGGCTAGCGAACGACCCGACCGCTGATCTCGAACGGGAATCGGTCGGTCAGGTAGCGCCAGTCGAGCCGGCGCGAGTTGTAGCCGGAGGCGCTGGCGTCGGCATTCACGACAACCGCGGTGATGCGGCTGAAGCGCCCCGGGGCCGGCAGGCGCACGGTCAGCTTGCCGCCGCCGCCGCTGAAGTCGATGCGGGAGATCGTCCGCCCCTGCCTCTGGCTGCCGATCCTGCCGACCAGGGCGAGGCCGGCGGCGGTCCCGCTGGGGGCGACCACGTGGACGGCGACGGCCTGGCCGCCGCGGGCGCGGACGCCGAGCAGCTCGAAGGTGGTGTGGTTGAGCAGACGGGTCAGGTGCCCCGCACCCAGCGGCAGCTGGCCCTGCCGGGGCATGTCCGGGTACAGCTGGCTCTCGCGGAAGCCCTTCCCCGTGCGCCACTCGGCGACGTCGGCGGCGAAGCGGGTGAAGTCGTGGCTAAGGTCGGAGGGGCCGGCCGCCCGGATCGCCCTTTCGTAGGCGTTGACCGAAAAACCGCCGGGGCGGGCATGGATCGCCCCCGCCCAGGCCTTGCGCACGATCGAGAGCCCGTAGCGGCGCGCCAGCCACTCGTTCCAGACGGCGGACCCGTACTCCTTGATCGAACTGGTGGTCAACGGCGTGTCGAAGCGATGCACCCAGCGGCCGACGTAGCGCAGGTAGTCGTTGATGTTGTTGTAGACCTGATCCTCCATCCAGGTCGCGCTCGACTCGGCGAACCAGGGGTCCTGGTAGGCGTCGTAGCCGAACTGGAGGATGTGGTTGTACTCGTGGGCGATCGTCACCTCGAGGTCGCTGAGCGGGTTCGTACGCGGGAACTCGAAGGCGCTGTAGTCGTTGTCGAGGACCAGGTAGCCGTGCAGGCGCCGGGGAATCGGATGGGCCTTGGAAGTCTGGCCGGGGTCCGGCGCCGCGTAGCCGAACAGTTCGCCGCCGATCTGGGAGAGGTAGATGTCCGTCTTGCCGTTGCCACCCCCCATATTGCCGTCGCTCTTCGGCTCGCGCCAGCCGAGCTTGTCGTTCTCGACCGAGTGCACGTGTTCGGCGACCGAGAGGACGCGCTGGACGTAGTCGGGGACGCCATCGCCGTTGGAGTCCTTGAGGTTGGGTGCATCGAGCCCCTCGGCGACCCAGTGGACGCAGAAGTTGGGGCCGCAGGCGGGGGAGCGCGGCGCCTGGGGGACCGAGTAGGCGTTGCGGTTGGGATCCGGGTTGTCGGTCGGCCGGCCGCGGCCTTCGGTCGGCCGCGGTTTCGGCGCGATGAACGGCTTCTGTGCCGGGGAGGCGAGGCTGGGAACGGCGCTGGCGAGCCCCGGCGATGCCAGGGCAGCGCCCGGCGCGGCGGCGAGCGCCAGGAGCGCCGCCACCGAGATACCGGCCAGGTGGCGACGGCGGTCCCGCATCGGAGCCACCTTAGCGGGGGGCACGGCCCGTTCGGAGTCCTGCGACGGCGATACTTCGCCGATGAGCGACGCTGAGCCCCCATGCGGATAGCCCTGGCGCAGATCGACCCGACGGTCGGCGACATCGACGGCAACTCGGCCAAGATCGCGGAGTGGATCGAGCGGGCCCGCGGCGAGGGTGCCGAGCTGGTGATCTTCCCCGAGCTCTGCGTGCCCGGCTACCCGGCCGAGGATCTCTACCTGAAGCCCCACTTCGTCGATGCCAACCGGCGCGCGGTCGAGGGGCTGGCGCGGGGCGTCGACGGGATCACCGCCCTGGTCGGCTTCGCCGAGCCCGTGGCCGGCGGCGGCGACCTCCGCCACGCCCACAACTCGACCGCCGTCCTCGCCGACGGCGCCGTGCGGGCGGTCTATCGCAAGAACAGGCTCCCCAACTACGCCGTCTTCGACGAGCAGCGCTACTTCGTCCCGGGGACCGATCCGCTCACCGTCGAGGTCGACGGATTGGAGGTCGGGCTGACGATCTGCGAGGACTGCTGGGTGACCGGGCCGCCAGCGCAGACCGAGGCCGAAGAAGGCGCCAGGCTGATCGCCAACCCGTCGGGCTCCCCCTACCACCGCGGTAAGGGGCGCGAGCGCGAGACGATGTTCGCCGAGCGCGCCCGGGAGTACGGCACCTACTTCGCCTTCTGCAATCTCGTCGGCGGCCAGGATGAGCTGGTCTTCGACGGCCAGAGCCTGCTGATCGGTCCCGACGGCGAGCTCCTCGCGCGCGCCGGCCAGTTCGAGGAGGAGCTGCTGGTCTGCGACGTTCCCGGCGCGGTCCCCGGCCCACTCGCCGAGCCCCTGGCCGACATCGACGAGGTCTACGGGGCACTTCGGATCGGCCTCCACGACTACGTCGTCAAGAACGGCTTCCGCCACGTCGGAGTCGCCCTCTCGGGCGGGATCGACTCGGCCCTGGTCGCGATGCTCGCGGCCGACGCGGTCGGGCCCGAGCGAGTCAGCTGCGTGGTGATGCCCTCGCCACATTCCAGCTCTGCAACCCAGGAGGACGCCAGAACTATCGCTGCAAACCTCGGATGCGAGCTGCTCGAGATCCCGATCGAGCCGATGATGGACGGCTACCAGCGGGCCCTGGCTGGGCTGCTCGATCCGCGGGAAGCACCGGCGGAGGGCGAGGAGGAGCCGCCAAGGGACCCTGCGCGCCCGTCGGAGCCGGACCTGGCGGCGGAGAACATCCAGGCGCGAATCCGCGGCAACCTGATGATGGCGCTCTCCAACCAGCACGGCTGGCTGGTCCTGACCACCGGCAACAAGAGCGAGATGTCGGTCGGCTACGCGACCCTCTACGGCGACATGGCGGGCGGCTTCGCGGTGATCAAGGACGTCCCGAAGGGGCTCGTCTACGACCTCGTCCGCCGCCGCAACGAGCGCGCCGGCACCGAGCTCGTGCCCGCCGCGGTGATCGAGCGCCCGCCGTCCGCCGAGCTGCGCCCGGATCAGCTCGACAGCGACTCCCTCCCCCCCTATGACCTGCTCGACCGGATCCTCGAGGCCTACGTCGAGCGCGACCGCGGCCGCGAGGAGATGATCGCCGCCGGGATGCCGGCCGAGACCGTCGACTACGTGATCCGTCTCGTCGACCGCTCCGAGTACAAGCGCCGGCAGGCGGCCCCGGGGATCCGGATCACCCCGCGCGCCTTCGGCAAGGATCGCCGCCTCCCGATCACCAACCGCTTCGGCGGTTGAGAGCCGATCTAAGCCCCCGGGCGCGGCCTAACGGCGATCGTCATCTGTGCGAGAGCACAGATCTTCCCCTCGTCGTCGAGGACCTCGGCATCCCAGACCCAGGTGGTGCGGCCGCGGTGGCGGGCTCTGGCGTGGACCTCGGCGTGGCCCTCGGTGACCGGGCGGATGAAGTTGACGGTGATCGACTGGCCCATCGCGATCATCCCTTCGCCGTAAACCGCCAGCGCCGTCGCTTTCGAGCAGATGCTCTCGACCAGGGTGGAGAGGACGCCGCCGTGGAGCAGCCCGACCGGCTGGCGCAGCTCGTCGCGCATCTGCAGCCGTACCCGGGCGCGGTCGGGATCGTCGTCGAGCCACTCGGTGCCGAGCAGCTCGTCGAAGTGCGACACGAGTTCGCCAAGGTCGTCCGCCATCGCCGGCAACCCTATCTGGGCCGAGATTAAGCTTTCGAGACCCTGGCGAGGCGGCGGCCACCACGTCGGCCGCGCCCCATAGGGTAGCCCGAATGCCGCTCAGCGACGACCAGAGAGCGATGCTGCGGCTGCTTGCGCAGCGCGAGCAGGGCTACGACGACATCGCGGCGCTGATGGGCCTCAGCGTCGACGAGGTCCGTGCCAAGGTCAGAGCCGCCCTGGCCCAGCTCGAGGACGAAGGACTCCCGCCGCCGCCCTTGCCGGTGGAGCCCCCGGTCGCGATGACCGCCGAAGCGCCCGAGCCGGTTGAGCCCGAGCCGCCGGCAATTCCCGAGCCGCCACCCGCGCCGCCGGCGCCCGGGCCGACGGCGAAACCGGTCGCGGCGGAGAAGCCGCCGGTGTCGCCGCCCCCGCCACCGAAGCGCCCGCCTTCCGGACCGCCGAAGCTCTCGCTTCCCGGCGGCAAAGGCCCCCGCGCCGCGATTGCCGCCGGCATCGCCGTGGTGATCCTGGTCGTCGTCGTGCTGCTCGTCAGCGGCGGCGGTGGCGACTCGGCCACGACCTCGGCCTCCACCCAGGCGACGACCGAAAGCGAAGCGCAGAACACCTCCGCCGCCAACAGCAAAGCGGTGACCAAGGCGGTCCTGAGCCCGGTCGGCGGCGGCAGCGCCACCGGTGTCGCGATCTTCGGCAGGGTGAAGAAGTCACTGGCGCTGCAGGTCGAAGCCGAAGGCCTGGAACCGACGACGAAAGGCACCGACTCCTACACCGTCTGGCTCGCGCAATCGCCGCAACGGATGGTTCCGCTCGCATCCACCCAGGTTGAAAAGGACGGCAGGATCGGAGCCCAGTTCGAAGAAGTCCCGGTCGAAGTCCTCGCCTACCTCGCCAACGAAACCTTCAAGCACCTGGTCGTGACCCGGACGGTCGACGCGACGCTGGAAGCGGCGCTGGCCAAAGCGACCAAAGAAGAACGGTCGCCCGCCTACACCGGCACCGCCGTGCTGGAAGGCACCGTCACCGGCCCGATCGTCGGTGCCCAGATCCGAAAGGAAGAAGAAGAAAAGGAAGAAAAGGGCAAGTAGGGCTCAGGGCAGCAGCTTGCCCGGGTTCATGATCCCCGCCGGATCGAGCTGGGCCTTGACGGCTCGCAGCACCTCGAGCCCCGTCTCCCCCACCTCCGCCGCCATGTACGGGGCGTGATCGCGGCCGACGGCGTGGTGATGGGTGATCGTGGCGCCGCAGGCGACGATCGCCTCACAGGCGGCTCCCTTGACCTCTCGCCACTGCTCCAGCTCGGCTCCATGGCGGGAGCGGGCGATGAAGGTGAAGTAGAGCGAAGCGCCGTCGGGGTAGGCGTGCGAGAGGTGGCAGAAGACCAGCGCCGGCGTTCCCTGGCCCTCGAGCGAGCCGTGGATCGCCGCGCTGACCGCATCGTGCAGCTCGCCGAGCCGGCTCCAGGTGTGCGAGGTCTCGAGCGTCTCGACCATCGCCCCCATTCCCATCAGCGTGTCGCGCAGGTAGGGCCCCTGATATCGACCGTGCTCCCAGGAGCGCCCCGCGGCCTGGCCCAGGTAGGCGGCGCCGCCGGATCGCAGCGCCCGCACGGTCAGCGCCCGGCGGCGGGCCACCGACTCCTCATCCCCCTCCAGGCCGACGATCATCAGGCTGCCGCCGCGGCGCTTGCGCAGGCCGAGGTAGCCATCGAAGAGCCTGCCGGCGGTCCCGCGTGGCCCCGACAGCGCCAGCGAGCCCTGCGTCTCCTCCTCGTCGGAGACCCGGACGACATCCGGCAGTCCCGGGCCCTGGGCCAGCGCCCGGACGATCTCGGCGCCGGCTTCGAAGCTCTCTGCGATCCAGGCCTCATAGCGGCGCGCCGCCGGCGCCGGCCGGACCCGCACGGTGACCTCGGGGATCACCCCGAGCACCCCCTCGGAGCCGATCACCAGCTCGCGCAGAGCCGGGCCGGCGGCGGTGTGCGGCGTTTCGCCGGTCTGGATGTCCCCCACCGGGGTGAGCAGCCGGACCGAGGTGACCAGCGAGTCGAAGCGCCCGTAGCCGCTCGACGCCTGTCCGGCTGAGCGGGTCGCGGCGAAGCCGCCGATCGTCGCGTACTCGAAGGACTGCGGGAAGTGCCCGAGCGTGAGGCCCTCCCGGGCCAGCGCCGTCTCGGCCTCGGGGCCGCGCAGCCCGGCTCCGAGGCTGGCGGTCAGCGAGCGCTGGTCGACGGCGACCGCGCGGAGGGCGCCGAGGTCGAGACTGATCAGCCGCTGATGGGCGCCGCGCAGCGGCTCGACGCCGCCGACGACGCTGGTGCCGCCGCCGAACGGGACCACGGCGATCCCCTCGCTCGCGCAGGCGTCGAGCACTTGCCGCAGCGCCTCCACGTCCGCCGGCATCACAACCGCGTCCGGCGCCGCCTCGAGGGCGCCGGCGCGCATCCGCGCCAGATCGACGTAGCCGCGGCCGCTGGCATGGCGAAGGCGGTCCTCGTTCGAAGCGAAGACGTTGCCGGCGCCGGCCGCGGCCGCCAGCGACGGCGGCAGTGGCTCGGCCGCCGGCAACCCGAAGTCCTCCAGGCTCCTTGTCAGCGGCCACGCCTCCAGCCCCCCGATCCGCTCCCGCAGCACCGAAAGCGCCGCCGCGTCGAGCTGCGGGTGGACCGTCGGGTCCCCCCACCCCCACCAGTTCGAATCTCGCCGCGGCTCGCTCATGCTGAGTTCCAATCAGAGGCGCTTCCTGCGACCGCGGCGAGCCATAAAGCGCCTCGTCTCGAGATGCCAATCACGTCAGCGCCCTCTCGATCCCGTCGAGGGCCTCGTCGAGGATCGCGCCCTGGGCGCGGCGCATCATCGGCGAGCCCATCCGCGACATCCCTTTCAGCGTCTGCACCGAGGCGATCGCGACCTGGGTCCCCTGCTCGCGCGCCCGCAGCCCGATCTCGACCCGGGAGCTGCGCAGGTGGCGGGCGAACGGCGTGCCCTCGAGCTCCTGCTCCCAGACGTAGCGCTCGTTCTCGGCCGAGCTGAGGCATCGGAAATCGGCGCGGACGCCCCGTCCCTCGGCGGTCTCCAGGACCTTCGTCCACTGGCTGCGCCGGCCTCCGCTCTTGCGCTCGACGTTCTCGACCCGGCCGGTGCGCGGCCACCAGCGCGGCAGGCTGTAGGGGTCGGAGACGAGCTTCCAGACCTCCTCGACCGGGACCCCGATCGTGCGCTTGCGGCTGACCCGGGGCACGCTCGCGCCGGGCCGTCAATCTCCGGCGAGGCGCCGCAGATCGCGGACCAGCAGCAGGTGCTTGAGGTGGCTGACGGTCGCCGCCAGGCTTTCGAGGCTCTGCAGCGCCTCCTTGCGGCGCTCTGGATTGCGCGAGCGCAGCGAGGGGCCGAGCAGCGCTTCCAGCAGGTTGGCCTCGCGGTCGGCGGAGGAGCGGAAGACGCGCAGGTTACGGGCGCCGACTCCCACCCGCGAGAGTTCGTTGGCGGCGCGGACGATCTCGCGGTCGGTCTCGTCGTAGACGGTCTTTCCCTCGCGCTTCTCGGGCTGGACGATTCCGAAGTTCTCCAGCTCGCCGATCAGCTCCTCGCGGGTCCCGGTCTCCTCGACCACCTCCTCGAGCGTCAGGTAGGCGCGCGAGGTGTCGACGAGGATCGCCCGGCGGGCGGCGCCGGCGTTGGGCTTGCGATCGGATTCGCCGCCCAGGAGCAGTTCGCCGCCGCCGGCCAGCTCCTGGCGGATCACCCGCAGCGGCAGGAACTCATCGCGCTGCAGCCGCAGGATCGTCCGCAGCCGCTCGACGTCGGACTGGCTGTAGAGGCGGTAGCCGCCCGAGGTCCGGCGCGGGCTCAGCAGCTTCTGGTCCTCGAGGTAACGGATCTTCGAGATCGAGACGTCGTCGAACTCGCTCTGGAGGATCTTGCAGACGGCGCCGATCGTCAGCGCCTTGCGCGGTCGGCTGGCCGATTCCGGCGTGCGGGTCTGCTGCTCGGAGACGGGCACGGCTCAGCGCTCCAGGTAGCTCAGCTTGTACTTGCCGACCTGGATCTCGTCGCCGTCGGCGAGCCGGTGGGACTCGATCCGGCGCCGGTTCACGTAGGTGCCGTTGAGCGAGCCGAGGTCGTCGACGTAGAGGCCGTCGCGGCGGCGCACCAGCAGCGCATGGTTGCGGGAGACGGTGACGTCGTCGAGGAAGACGCCGGCGTCGGGGCTGCGGCCGATGCTGGTCCGATCCTCGCCGATGCTGAAGCTCTCCCCCGCCCGGCCGCCGCCGGCGCGGATCACCAGAGCCGCGCCCGACTCCTCGACGACCTCCTCGATGTCGACCGGCTGCATGTCGCCGGTCTCGTCGACCCGGTAGGTCATCGTCGTCGGGTCCTCGCCAGCCTCGCTCGGGCCACCGACGTACGCACCGCACTTCTGGCAGTAGTTGGCGCCCTCGGGGTTCGCGAACCCGCACTCGGGGCAGTGAACGGCCATGCTGGTCCTCCGCGGCGCCTAGGCCGCGGGGTTGTCCTCTGGCTGCGCTTTTCCAGCGAGGATCTCGGTCAGCTGCTTGACGTCGTCGCCGGAGATCATCGAATCGCCGCGCTCGTGTTTGTTACGCAGTCGGTTGACGAGCTCCGCGCGGAGGATGTCGATCTTCCCGTGCAGGACGCGCCGCTTGTAGGAGATCTCGTTCTCCTCCGCCATCAGGTTGTCGATCAGGTCCTTCAGCTCCTTGTCACTGAGGGAGCCAAGATCGGGAAAGGTGTCCTCCATCGTGCTCCTAACTCGAGGAGGCGCCGGGCGCCTCCGTTTGCGCGAGCCGCGATTATAGGTCGAGAACCCTCAAAGGTTCAACTGTAGGTTGAAGGTTTCCGGAGAATGGCTCTCAGCTTGCAGCCTGCACGGCTCGCATGCCCTTCCGCGCGTAGAGCACGGTGGCGAGGATCGCAAGCGCCAGGCCGACGATCAGCAGCGCTGCGGGCACCCAGCCGGCGAAGACCATCGAGAAGAAGATCCCGCCCATGATCGGGAACACCGAGAGGCGCCCGGGCCAGTTGACTTCGATGTCGACCCCGTGCCGCAGGCCGTACTCGGCGAGGCCGAGCATCACCAGCTCGCGCAGCGCGAGCAGCGCCAGCGCCCAGCGGGGCAGCAGCTCGAAATGCCAGCAGACGACGGCCCCGGAGAGGATCGTCAGCCGGTCGACGAGCGGATCGAGCAGGGCCCCCATGCGGCTGTACTGGCCGGTGACCCGGGCGAGGAAGCCGTCGAGGTAGTCGCCGGCGGCGATCAGCCAGAAGAGGGTCGCCGAGGCGACGCTGCGCCCGTCGCCGGAGTCGAAGGCGAGGTAGAGGAAGACGGGCAGCGCCGCGAGCCGCGCGTAGCCGACGAAGTTCGGGATCGTCCAGGGATTGAGCGGCTCCCCTTTGCGGGTCGGGCGTGGTTTCCTGCCGGTTCGATCGAGGCCGAAGAGGCGCCGCAGCCGGCCGCGGCCGAACGGGGCCGCGTCAGTCATCGCTCAGGCGTCCCCGGACCCGTCGTCCACACCAGCGAGGAGCGCCAGCGCCCGCTCGGCGGCATCCTCCACGGGCAGCTTGTGCTCGGCGCCGCTGGCGCGCTCGGAGGCCTCGACGACGCCCTCGGCGAGGCCGCGGCGGCCGGCGACGATGCGCAGCGGGCAGCCGAGCAGCTCGGCGTCGGTCAGCTTCTCCCCCGGCCCGGCGTCGCGATCGTCGTAGAGGACTTCGGCACCGGCGGCTCCAAGCGCGTCATAGATCCTGTCGGCCGCCTCGCGCTCGGGCTCGCCGGCCTTGGCGAGCGAGACCAGGTGGACCTGCCAGGGGGCGATCGCCCGCGGCCAGACGATGCCGCGATCGTCGGCGCGCTGCTCGATCGAGGCGGCGACGATCCGCGCCGGCCCGATCCCGTAGCTGCCCATCACGATCGCCTGCTCCTTGCCGTTCTCGTCGAGGAAGGTGGCGCCGAGCGGGTCTGAGTAACGGCTGCCGAGCTTGAAGATGTTGCCGACCTCGATCGCCGGCTCGATCTCGATCGTGCCGCCGCCGGGGGCCGTGTCGCCGGCCTCGACCGTGCGCACGTCGAGCTCCTCGAACTCGAAGTCGCGGCTCGGCTGGACGCCGCGCAGGTGGGCGTCGGGCTCGTTGGCGCCGCAGACGAAGGAGCCACCGACGATCGCGGCGTCCTTGATCACCGGGATCTTCGCCCCGACCGGTCCGATGAAGCCGACCGGTCCGAGCCCGGCGGCGATCTCCTCCGCCCCCGCCTGGCGGAACTCGGCGCCGAGCGCGTTGCGCAGCTTGATCTCGTTGAGGCGGTGGTCGCCGCGGACGAGGACGAGGACCATGCCGCGGTCCTCGACGATCACCGGCAGCGCCTTGATCAGCGCCCCGGCCGGGACCTCGAGCGCACCGGAGACCTCCTCGACCGTGGTCAGCCCGGGCGTCGAGACGCGCTCGGGCGCGCTCAGCGGCGCCGGCAGCTCGACCGGCTGCGCCCGCGCCGAGGCGACCTCGACGTTGGCGGCGTAGCCGGGCGCCAGCGCCACCTCGTTCTCCCCCGCCGGGCAGGGTGCCATGAACTCGTCGGCGCCGGAGCCGCCCATCATCCCGACGTCGGACTCGACCTTGTACCAGCGCACGCCGCAGCGGTCGAGGATGCGCTCGTAGGCGCCGGACTGGAGGTCGTAGGACCGCGCCAGTCCCTCCTCGTCGCGGTCGAAGGAGTAGGCGTCCTTCATCGTGAACTCGCGCGTGCGCAGCACGCCGGCGCGCGGCCGTGGCTCGTCGCGCTCCTTGGTCTGGATGTGGAACAGCATCAGCGGCAGGTCGCGGTAGGAGCGGACCTCGCGGGCGACGTGGTAGGTGATCGCCTCCTCGTGGGTCATCGCCAGGACCAGCGGCGACCCCTTGCGGTCCTCGAGCTTGAACAGCTCGTCGATCGCGTACCGCCCGGATTTCTTCCACGGCTCAGCCGGTTGGAGGACCGGCATCAGCATCTCCTGGCACCCGATCCCCTCCATCTCCTCCCGGATCACTGCCTCCACCTTCCGCTCCACCCGCCACCCCGCGGGCAGATACGTCCAGAGCCCCGCCCCCATCTGCCGAATCAGCCCCGCCCTCACCATCAGCTTGTGCGAAATCGCCTCGGCGTCAGCCGGAGCATCCTTGAGCGTCGGAATAAAGGCCTGAGACTGTCGACTCACGCCTGAAACCTATCCGCTGCCCGAACGAGCAGCCGATCTCCCAGGCTGACGTTGCCCGGGCGGCACCGCCTAAGCCCTGGTAAATCTCCGCCCCGCCGTCGGCGAAGCCGCCTCGTCCAAGAGCACCTTGTCCGACTCCCCCTTCTCAACCGCTTCCCTCTCCATCCGCGCGATCTTCTCCGGCGTCAGTTCGCCAGCGTTTTCCTCCTCGATCCTGGCCAGCCAGGCGGCGCCCTCGCGCGACTCCGCCTCGTCGATCTCGACCTTGCCGCGATCGAGCGACTTGTCGATCTCTTCGAAGAGGGTGTCGACTAGCGTCTCCTGCGGAACCTTTCGCAACGGCTTGCCGTGGGTGAAGATCAGGCCCTCGTTCTTGGCGCCGGCGATGCCGAAGTCGGCGTGGCTGGCCTCGCCGATGCCGTTGACGGCGCAGCCGAGCACCGCCACCTCGACCGGCTCGGCGTAGCTTTCGAGCCGCTGCTCGATTTCGGCGACGACGGAGTCCATGTCGAACTGGAGCCGGCCGCAAGTCGGGCAGGCGATCAGGACCGGGCCGCGCTCGCGCAGCTGCAGCGCCTTGAGGATCTCCCAGGCGACTTTGACCTCCTCCTCGGCGTGGAAGGTCGAGAGGCTGATCCGGATCGTGTCGCCGATCCCGTCGGCGAGCAGGGTCCCCAGCCCGACCGCCGATTTCAGCGAACCCGCCCATTTCGTCCCCGCCTCGGTGATCCCCAGGTGCAACGGGTAGGGCACCTTCTCCGACAGCAGCCGGTTGGCGGCGATCGTGTTGGGGACGTTGGTCGACTTGATCGAGATCTTGAAGTTCTCGAAATCGAGGCCCTCCATCAACTCGACGAACTCGACCGCGGCGGCGACCAGCGCCTCGACCGGCGCTTCGCGCTCGAGCGCGTGCAGGTGCTTGGGCAGCGAGCCGGAGTTGACCCCGATCCGCATCGGCACGTTGGCGGCATTCGCCTTCTCCGCCACCTCGGCGACTTTGTCGCGGCCGCCGATGTTGCCCGGGTTGAGCCGGATGCAGTGGGCGCCGGCGTCGATCGCCTTCAGCGCCAGGGTGTGGTTGAAGTGGATGTCGGCGATGATCGGGATCGGCGACTCCTTGACGATCGTCCTCAGCGCCTCGACGTCCTTCTCCCGCGGCACCGCGCAGCGGACGATGTCGGCTCCCGCCTCGGCGACCCTGTGGATCTGCTCCATCGTCGCCGCCAGGTTCGCCGTCTCGGTCTTGGTCATCGTCTGCACGACGACCGGGGCGCCGCCGCCGATCGGCACGCCGCCCACGAATATCTGCCGCTTGGAAGCCATCTGCGAAGCGTACCGGGAGGGGTTCGCCCGTCGGATTGAACCCGGCCGCGGTGGTAGTCGTAGGCCGGACCGATGAGAGGGCGTCTCGCCGCACCCGTAGCTTTCCTGGCCGTTGCGATCGGGCTGTCCGCCGCGCCGGCCGCCGAGGCGACCTTTCACCTGATGCAGATCCGTGAGGTCTACCCGGGCTCGGTCGCCAGCCCCGGCTCCGAGTACGTCGAGTTGCAGATGTGGGCCGAAGGTCAGAACCACGTCGCCGGGCACGTTCTTCGCACCTATGCCGCCTCCGGAGCGGTCACCGGTACCGACGCCTTTTCCGCCGACGTCCCCCGCGGCGCCGACCAGAGCACGATGGTTCTGGCCACCCCCGAAGCCGAATCGCAGTTCGGCTTCGTCGGTGACGCCCCGCTCGCACCCCCGGGCTCGCTCGACCCCAGCGGCGGCGCCGTCTGCTGGGAAGACCTCGACTGCGTCTCTTGGGGCGCCTTCTCCGGCTCGCTTCCCAGTCCGGCCGCCGCCCCCGCCGGCATTCCCGATGGAATGGCGCTTCGCCGCACCATCGCGACCGGCTGCCCAACCCTGCTGGAGCCGGGTGACGACCACGACAACAGCGCCGCCGATTTCTCCGCCGCCTTCCCTGGTCCGCGACCGAACTCGGTCGCCCCCTCCGAGCACGCCTGCGGTTCCGCATCTGAAGCGGCCGGGTCCCAGCCGAACCGGCATGCGCCGCAGACGGCCCTGAGCAGGAAGCCGCCGAAGCGGTCCCGCGATCGCACCCCGACCTTCCGCTTCGGCGCCGACGAAGCCGGAGCGAGCTTCGAATGCGCGATCGATTCCCGGCCCTTCCGGGCTTGCCGTTCGCCGTTCACCCCAGGGCGTCTCGCGATCGGCCACCACACCTTCAAGGTACGGGCCCGCGGCGACTCGGGATTAGCGGATCCGTCGCCGGCCAGCTACGCCTTCGCGGTTCTGCCCAAACGGTTGCGCTAGCGGACTTTGAATCCTTCGCCGGTGATCCGCCCGATGTCGTTCGACAATCCGATGAAGAAGAGCATCGCGACAAGGGCGAACCCGATCATGCTGGCCCGTTCCATCACTCGCATCGATACCGGTTCTCCACGCATCTTCTCGATCAGGCTCCAGAAGATGTGACCGCCGTCGAGCGGCAGGATCGGCAACAGGTTGATCAGGCCCAGGGAGAGGCTGACCAGGGCCAGCAGGAGCAGGGATTGAGAGAGGCCGACGTTGATCGTCTGGTTCGCCACGTCGCTGGTTCCGACGATCCCGGAGATTTCCTTGCGCTCTTCGGATTCGAAGATGTGAGCGAAGACGTGGACGGTGCCCGACGCGACCATCCACATCGAGTCCCAGGAGCGACTGATCGCGCCGCCGACTCCCAGCACTTCGCGTTCCGAGCCGTAGGTGAACCCGATCAGGACTTTGCCGTTTTCGGCGCTGTATTCGGGTCGCACGGTGAGGTTCTGGACGCCGCCGTCGCGCCGGATCGTCAGCTCGACCGGCGTCGCCGCCTTGCACCCGTCGACCTGCTTGCCGGCGCACTCGTGCGCGGCCACCAGGTTTCCGAAGTGGATGAGACGGTCTTCCACGCTCAGATTGGGGAAGCTGTGACCGTCGACGGCGAGGATCCTGTCGCCTGACTGAAGCGCCGTCGCCGCCGGCGTATCCGCCCTGACTGGCCCCACCGTCTGGTTGATCTTCTGGGCGGCGAAGAAGAAAACGCCGAAGAGGATCAGGAAGGCCAGGGCAATGTTCACCGCCGGCCCGGCGCCGATCACGACGATCCGCTTCCAGACAGGCTGGCGGTAGTAGGCGCGGTGCGCGACCTCCGGGGGAATCTCTTCCTCCGGGTTCATGCCGGTGATCTTCACGTAGCCGCCGAGCGGGATCGCTTTGACCCCGTACTCGGTCTCGCCGCGTTTGAACGACCAGATCGTCGGGCCGAAGAAGAGGAAGAAGCGCTCGACCCGCATCCCCGTTGCCTTCGCGGCGACGTAATGACCGGCCTCGTGGAGCATGATCAACAGGCAGAAGCCGGCGAAGATGTAGATCCAGTTCATGCTGGAGTCAACCCCCGAACCTGGTCCTCGGAGCGCTGGCGGGCCTCGATATCGGTGGCGAAGAGGTCCTCGAAATGAGTCACCGGCTGGGCCGGCATCTCCTCCAGCACCCGCTCGATCACCGCGGCGATGCCGGTGAAGGGGATGCGGCCGTCGAGGAAGGCGGCGACGGCGACCTCGTCGGCGGCGTTGAGGACGCAGGGCGCGGTCCCCCCCGTCTCGCCCGCCTCCAGCGCCAGGCGCAGGCAGGCGAAGGTCGCCGGGTCTGGCGCCTCGAAGGTCAGCTCCCCTGCCGCGGCGAGGTCGAGCTGGGGCACGTCGACGTCGGCCCGTTCGGGAAAGTGCAGCGCGTATGAGATCGGCACCCGCATGTCGGGATAGCCGAGGTGGGCCAGCGAGGAGCCGTCGTTGAGGTGGATCAACGAGTGGACGAGGGACTGCGGGTGGACGACGACGTCGATTCGCTCGTAGGAGACGGCGAAGAGGTGGTGCGCCTCGATCGCCTCGAAACCCTTGTTCATCAGGGTCGCCGAGTCGATCGTGATCCGGCCGCCCATCCGCCAGGTCGGGTGGGCCAGGGCGTCCTCGACGCTGACCCCGGAGAGATCCTCGCGACCGCGGAAGGGACCGCCAGAGGCGGTCAGGACCAGCTTCTCGACCGTTCCCGGCGCCTCGCGGCCAACCAGCTGGTGCAGCGCCGAGTGCTCGGAGTCGACCGGCAGCAGGCGGGCGCCGGTCGCCTCCGAGAGCGCCATGACCAGCTCCCCACCTACCACCAGGCTCTCCTTGTTGGCGAGGGCGACGTCGATCCCCTCGGTCAGGGCGACGACGGTCGAGGCGAGACCGGCGGCGCCGACGATCCCGTTGAGGACCAGATCGGCGCCGGAGGTCGCGATCAGCTCGGTGACGCCGTCCTCGCCGCTGAGGACGCGGCCGCTCCAGCTCTCACGCGCCCGCTCGGCCGCACGGTCGTCGGCGAGCGCGATCGTCGGCACGCCGTGCTCGCGCGCCTGCTCGACCGCCAGCTCCCAGCCGGCTCCGGCCGCCAGGCCGACCACCTGGAGCTGCGCGGACGCGGCGACGACCTCGAGCGCCTGCGTTCCAATCGAGCCGGTCGATCCGAGTAGCAAGACCTTCTTCATGCGTACTTAGAGGATAGGGAGCGCTCGAGATTGCACTTGACCCCGCTATTCGGGGTTAAATGCAATCTCATCTCAGTAGACGAGCGCGACCGAGAGGTAATAGCCGACGACGACGGTGAAGAAGACGGCGTCGAGGCGGTCGAGCATGCCTCCGTGGGGACCGAAGATCGTGCCGGTGTCCTTCTTACCGAGGTCGCGCTTCAGCATCGACTCGAAGAGGTCACCGACCGGAGCGAAGGCGGCAACGGCGGCGCCGATGATCAGCGCGTCCGCCCCCGTCAGCCAGTCCTGGTAGAGCCCGGCGAACCAGAAGCCCATGGTGCCGATCAGGAAGCCGCCGATCAGGCCCTCGACCGTCTTGTTCGGGGAGATGCCGGGGGCGAGTTTGTGGCTGCCGAACATCCGCCCGATCGCGTAGGCGGCGGTGTCGGCGACGAAGGTGCCGACGAGGACGTCGACCAGCAGTGCCGCACCGTGGTCGGGCAGGTCCCGGAGCAGAACCGCGTGGACCAGCGGGATCCCGATCCAGAAGATGCCCAGCAGCGTCACCCCCAGCGAGACCGCGACCCGGTCGCGGTGGCGGTCGCCGGCGCCGAAGGCGAACAGCAGCGGGAACGAGGCGGCGAGGATCATCAGGACGTTGAAGGCGGTGCCGAAGTTGGCGGCGACGATCAGGGCGGCGACGGCGAGGTAGGCGGGGATCGCGATCGGCCGCGATTCCTCGGTCATCGCGATGTACTCGCGCAGGCAGATGCCGCCGATCGCGATCATCGCCACGGCGAAGACGAACCCGCCGGCGACCGTGATCGCGATCGCGAAGACGATCCAGGGCAGCGCCACCAGCACTCGCTTCGCGGTCTCGCCGCTGAGAACGCGCCGCCGCGGCTCCCGTGGCGGTTTCGGGGTGGGCGCGGGGTCGTCCTCGAACATCTCGTCGTCGAACAGTTCGACGGTCACGTCCTCGCTCCGAAACGGCGCTGGCGCGACTCGTACTCGGCCAGGGATTCCTCGAAGACGGCG
The DNA here is from genome assembly GCA_017882505.1 of Solirubrobacterales bacterium. Classification (GTDB taxonomy): domain Bacteria; phylum Actinomycetota; class Thermoleophilia; order Solirubrobacterales; family 70-9; genus VAYN01. The sequence continues at coordinate 46,753 of JADGPJ010000004.1, forward strand.
CGGTCGAAGTCGGGCCAGAGCTCGTCGCGGAAGACCAGCTCCGAGTAGGCGCACTGCCAGAGCAGGTAGTTGGAGATCCGCTGCTCTCCGCTGGTTCGTATCAGGAGGTCTGGGTCGTGCATCTCGGGTGCGTAGAGGTGCTGGCGGAACTCCTCCTCGGAGCTCCCCTCAAAGCTTCGCGCCGCATCGACGATCTCCGCCCTGCCGCCGTAGTTGAAGGCGACGAAGAGGACGATCCGGTCGTTCGCGGCGGTCTTCTCCTCGGCCCACGCCATCCTCTCCACCAGCGCCGGATCGATCCCCTCGCGGCGGCCGACGAAACGCATCCGCACGCCTTCTTCGTTCAGCTCCGGGGTTTCGGAGGCGATCCGCTCCCCGAACATCCGCATCAGCCCCTCCACCTCCTCGCTGGAACGGCTCCAGTTCTCGGTCGAGAAGGAGAACACGGTCAGCTCTTCGATCCCGAGCTCGGCGGCGTCGCGCAAGCGCGCCTTGACGACGTCGGCCCCGGCCCGGTGGCCCTCGATCACCGGCAGCCCGCGCTGCTGCGCCCAGCGGCCGTTGCCGTCGGTGATGATCGCCACGTATTTCGGGCCGGTCACGGGCGCTGGGATTCCAGCGAGGAGGCGCAGAACCGCCTCACACCTCGAGGATTTCCTCTTCCTTGCCTTTGAGTAGAGAGTCGATCTCGGCGATCGCGTCGTCGGTCTGCTTCTGCAGCGCCGCCTCGGCGCGGCGCTCGTCGTCCTCGCCGGCTTCGCCCTCTTTCTTCAGCTCGCGCAGGTCGTGCATGACGTCGCGGCGGACGTTGCGGATCGCGACCCGGCCGTCCTCGGCGACGCCGTGGACCACCTTGACCATCTCCCGCCGCCGCTCCTCGGTCAGCTCGGGGATCGCGAGCCGGATCACATTGCCGTCGTTGCTCGGGGTCAGGCCGACGTCGGACTCGCTGATCGCCTTCTCGACCCCGCCCAGGGAGCCTTTGTCGAAAGGCGTCACGGTGAGCAGGCGGGCATCGGTGGTGGCGATGTTGGCCAGCTGCTTGAGCGGCGTCGGGTTGCCGTAGTAATCGACGACGATGCGGTCGAGCAGGTGCGGGGAGGCGCGCCCGGTGCGTACAGTCGCCAGCTCGCCACGGCTCGAATCGACCGACTTGGTCATCCGTCCCTTGGCGTCCTCGAGCAGTTCGTCGATCAGATCCACGGTCCCAGTTCCTCGCTATGCGGCCGGTCCGTTGGAGACCAGCGTTCCCACCTTCTCGCCGGAGACGATCCTATCTATGTTCGACTCGTCGCCCATGTTGAACACATAGATCGGCAGGTCGTTGTCCATGCAGAGCGAGAGCGCCGTCGAATCCATCACCTTGAGGCCGCGCTCGATCGCTTCGCGGTGCGTGATCGTGGCGATGAACTTCGCCTCCGGATTCGTCGCGGGGTCGGAGTCGAAGACGCCCTCCACCCCGTTCTTGGCCATCAGAATCGCCTCGGCGTGGATCTCCAGCGCCCGCAGCGCCGCCGCCGTGTCGGTGGTGAAGAACGGGTTGCCGGTGCCGGCGGCGAAGATCACCACCCGCCCCTTCTCGAGGTGGCGCATCGCGCGGCGGCGGATGTAGGGCTCGGCGACCTCCTTGACGTCGATCGCCGACATCACCCGCGTGTGCTGCCCGAGCCGCTCCAGTGCATCCTGGAGGGTGAGGGCGTTGAGCACAGTCGCGAGCATCCCCATGTAGTCGGCGGTGGCACGGTCCATGCCGCTGGCGGCGCCGTCGAGTCCGCGGTAGATGTTGCCGGCGCCGACCACGATCGCCACCTCGACGCTGCGATCGCGCACCGCCGAGACCTGCTTGGCGATCCGGTCGACCTCGGCGCCGTCGGTGCCGAAGTCGAGGCTACCCATCAAGGCCTCACCGGAAAGCTTCAGCAGGATGCGCCCGAAGCGCGGCTCGGGGGAGTCGGTCACGTGCTGGAGAACCTTATTCCTCGCCGACGCGGAAATAGGCGAAGCGGGCGATGCGGACGTTCTCTCCGGTTTTGGCCGCCATCTCCTGGCGCAGCTCCTCGATCGTCTTCGAGTCGTGCTTCTCGGCGTTGACGTGCGCCTGGTCGAGCAGCGCCACCTCGCTTGCCCACTTCGAGAGCTGGCCGGCGACGATTTTCTCGACGACGTTGTCGGGCTTGCCTTCCTCGCGCGCCTTCTCTTCGAAGACCCGCTTCTCGGCCTCGCGCTCGTTCTCGGGGATCTCATCCGAGGAGACGTAGCGCGGCGCCGTCGCCGCCACGTGCAGGGCGACCTGGTAGGCGAAGGCCATGAATTCCTCGTTGCGGGAGACGAAATCGGTCTCGCACTGGACTTCGACCATCGCCCCGACGCGGTCGTTGGCGTGGATGTAGGAGGCGACGACGCCCTCGTTGGTCCCCCGCCCTTCACGCTTGGCGGCGGAGGCCTGGCCCTTCACCCGCAGCAGCTCGATCGCGCGATCGACGTCGCCGTCGGCCTCGGTCAGAGCGGCTTTGCAGTCCATCATCGCCGCGCCGGTGCGATCCCGGAGCGCCTTCACGTCAGCGGCGCTGATGCTCACGACGCGCCTCCCTCTTTCGGTGCCTCCTCAGGGCTCGCGGTCGGCGCTGCCTCGGCGGCCGCGGCCGGCTCTGCACTGGGCTCGGCCGCTTTCGGCTCCGCGGCTTTGGGCTGCTGCACCGCTTTGGGTTCAGGCGCCCTGGGTGGCGGCGGCGCGTCGGGGGTCGCCGGTTTGTTCGGAGCGGCGGCCGGCTGCGCGGGGGTGGCCGCGGCTTTCGCCGCCGCTTCGGCGGTCGCTTTCGCCGTAGCCTCTGTCTCGGCGGCCGCTTTCGCGGCGGCCTCCGCCTCGAGCCGAACTTTCTCTTCCTCCTCGCGCTTCTTGCGCTCTTCCTCGTCCTTTTTGCGCCGTTCCATTTCGATGGCGATGCGTTTCTCCTCCTGGACTCGCCAGGAGCCGGCGCCCTCCTCGACGGCGGTGCCGATCGTGCCGATCACCAGCTCGCAGGAGCGGATCGCGTCGTCGTTGCCGGGAATCACGAAGTCGACCGGGCTCGGGTCGCAATTGGTGTCGACCAGGCCGATCAGCGGGATCCGCAGGCGGGCCGCCTCGTGAACCGCGATCTCCTCGGTTTTGAGATCGGTGACGAAGACCGCGTCGGGGAGGCGGTCCATGTCGCGGACGCCGCCGAGGTTGAACTCGAGCTTGGCGAGTTCGGCCTCCATCTTCATCCTCTCCTTGGTCGGCAGCAGCTGAAGTTTCCCGTCCTCTTTCCAGCCGTTGAGCTCGTGCAGGCGGGCGATCCGCTGCGACATCGTGTTGAAGTTGGTCAGCAGCCCGCCCAGCCAGCGCTTGTTGACGTAGGGCATCTTGCAGCGTTCGGCCCATTCCTGGACCGTGTCGCGGGCCTGCTTCTTGGTGCCGACGAAGAGCACCGTGCCGCCACCGCTGGCGAGCTCACCGGCGAAGCGGCGGGCGTTCTCCAGCAGCGCCTCGGTCTGCAACAGATCGATGATGTGGATCCCGTCGAGCTCGCCGAAGATGAAGCGGCGCATGTTCGGGTTCCAACGGCGCGTCTGATGGCCGAAGTGGACTCCGGCCTCGAGCAGTTCCTGTAGGCCTGCCTCTGGCATTCGTTCTCCTTGATTTTGGTGAAGCGCTCCCGCCCGCTTGCCGGAACCTGGCGGTTATTTGCGCCAGGCAGGATCCGGTTCGCTGTCGAACGGGGATTGGTTTCTGAATCGCCGATTGTAGAGAGGCGCCGCTCAGGAGGCGTGCGCCTCCTTGAGAGCCTCCGCCAGGTCGGTTGGGAGCTCCGACCGGAAGCTCAGGCGCTCGCCGCTGAGGGGGTGGTCGAAGGCGAGCCGGTGGGCGTGGAGGAACTGACGCCGGAGCCCGTAGCGACGGGCGCCGCCGTAGGTGACGTCGCCGGTGAGCGGGTGGCCGATGGCGGCGAAATGAGCCCGGATCTGGTGGGTCCGGCCGGTCTCCAGGCGCGCCTCCAGGTAGGTCTCCAGCGCCAGCAGCTCGAGCACCTCGAAGTGGGTCCGGGCCTCGCGAGAGGCGGCGCCGGAGACGGCCATCCGGTGGCGCTGGCGCGAGGCGCGGCCGATCGGCGCGTCGATCGTCCCCGTCCGCGATCCGAGGCGCCCGCCGGCGAGGGCGAGGTAGATGCGCTCGACCTCGCGGCGCTGGACCTGGGCCTGCAGGGCGGCGTGGGCCTCGTCGCTGCGGGCGACGACCAGCAGGCCGCTGGTCCCCTTGTCGAGCCGGTGCACGATTCCCGGCCGCTCCGGGTCGCCGCCGCCGCCGAGGATGTCGGCCAGCTCGTCGACCAGGGTCGGTCCGGTGTGGGAGGGCGCCGGGTGGACGACCAGGCCGGCCGGCTTGTCGACGACGGCGAGCGCATCGTCGAGGTGGACGACCCGTAGACCCGGCTCAGCCACCGGCGGGCTCACGCTCGGCTTCGCGCAGGTAGATCAGGACCAGCAGGACGACCCCGGCCGTGATCGACATGTCGGCGAGGTTGAAGGGCGGCCAGTGTGGAAGTTCGATGAAGTCGGTGACGGCGCCGGCCCGGACTCGATCGGCGAGGTTGCCGATGGCCCCGCCGGCGAGCAGTCCGGTGGCGATCCACATCCCGGGTCGGGTCGGGTTGCGGGAGAAGAGGTACAGAACCACGCCGAGGGCCACGACCGTGATCACGACCAGCGGCGCACCGCTGCCGCCGGCGAGACCAAAGGCGACGCCGCGGTTGTGGGACAGGGTGAGGCCGAGGGGTCCGAGCACGTCGATCTTCTCCCCGAGCGTCACCTGCGCCTCGATTATCGCCTTCGCGATCTGGTCGACGACCAGGACGGCGGCGCAGACGGCGCCAGCGCGACACCAGGCGCGGGTGGTGGCGCCGTTCACCCGCGGATCAGGCCGACGAGGATTGCCTGCGCGACGAAGAGGACGATGAGGCCGACCATCGGGCTGAGATCAAACGCGAAGCCGCCGCCTCCGACCGGGCGCAGGAAGCGCCGGAAGATGTTGAGGTAGGGATTGGTGGTCTCGGTGACGAAGTCGAGGAACGCCCGCAGTGGCCGGTTGTAGGGCATCCGCGGCACATAGGAGATGAGGATGTTGCAGAAGATCAGGACGATGTAGACGATGAAGAGGGCGCTGACGTAGTCGGCGACGTCGTTGCGGCTGAGCAGCGCCAGCGGGATCACGTCCGCATCCTCTCGAGCGAGGCCCTGACTGCCGCCTCGAACGCCTCGCGGGCGCCTTCGCGGTCGAGCGCCTCGAGGCCGGCCTCGGTACTGCCCCCCGGGGAGGCGACCGCCTTGCGAACGTCGGCGGGGTGGCGGATTCGCAGCAGCTCCGCGGTTCCGGCGGTGGTCTCGATGACCAGCTCGCGGGCCAGCTCGGCGTCGAGACCCGCCGCGGTACCGGCGTCGGCGAGTGCTTCGACCGCCAGCGCCAGGTAGGCAGGCGCGCAGCTCATAACCGCCGTCGCCTCGTCGAAGTCGTCGTCGGGCAGCTCGACCACGTGCCCGAGCAGCTCCAGCTTCTCCCTGGTCGCCTCGGAAGCCTCGCCGGCGACGCAGAGCACCCCCCTTCGCACCTCGACCCCCACGTTCGGCATCAGCCGCAGCACCTCGGCGCCTGGGAATGCGTCGGAGACGCGTCGCACCGGGACGGCGGCGAGGATCGAGACGAGGCTGCGAGCGGCCTGCAGCTCCGGCGCCACCTCATCCAGCTTCGCCGGCTTCACGGCGAGGACGACGAGATCCGCCCGCTCCGCGACCTCCGCGTTGCCCACCGCCTCTCCCCCCAACTCCTCAGCCAGGGCCTTCGCCCTGCCCGAGCCGGCGTCGGAGAACAGCATCGAGTCGGCCGCGCCGGCCCAGCCGCGAGCCATCGCCGCCGCCATGCTGCCGGATCCGCAGAAGCCGATAACCATCGCCGGAGAGCCTAGCCGCGCTCACGAAAGGGGGCCGGGCGATCGCCCGGCCCCCTTTCCGATCGCTGCTTGCCTAGTGGCGGTTCAGGCGTACTTCGTACGTCGCGTTGTCTCCGTGCTGCTGGGTGTAGAACCAGCGCCAGCTGCGACCGCCCAGGTCGGGCAGCTGGGCCCCGAGAACACCGTGGGTACCGGGGTCTCCGTTGGAGACGATCGCCCCGGTGATCTCGTTGTCCCCGTCGTTCTTGCCGAAGCCGCCGTTTTCGGCATCGATCGTGGCCGCCGCGTCCCGGCCCTCCGCCAACCAGCGCAGCGGCTGGTTCTGCGCTTTCGAGTAGTCGGTCCCGACCTGCCAGACGAATCCGGAGTCGAGGGCGTTGCGCTGCGTGTGCAGCGTGTCACCGGCATCCTCGACGAACGCGATCGCGGTCCGCGAAAGGAACGTCGTGTTGTCGAACCCGGAGTGGGCTTCGTTGCCGTTGTAGAACACCTTCAGTTTGCCGGTGCTCGCACCCGGGCTGCTCTGGCTCAGCTCGAAGATCGAGCCCCAGCCCCCAGCGTTGGCGTTCTCGACGCTTTCGGAATTGGTGTCCCCGGTCTCGTCGAAGAAGAATTTGCCGAAATCGGTTCCCGGCTGGAACACCCCGTTCTCGGGCCGCTTGAACGGGGTCGCTTTCGCCGCTTTGGCCAGCGGACCGGCGACGAACGGCGAGTTGCCTTCGGTGCTCGTGTCGTGGACGGTGATCCAGCGGGTCTTGAACGATTTCCCGTAGGTGTGCAGGGCGAGCTGATCGGGACTGTTGACCGCTTCCTGGCTCGCGTAGGTGATCGGTTCCCCGCCTTCGTTGAGAACCTGGAGCGCCTGCAGCTTGCCGTGGAGCAGGTCACCGGGGTGTGCGGGCACGTAGCGGAAGATGTAGCTGTTGGGCTGCTTCGACTTCGTTCCCGGCTTGTTGGCGCCGCCGATGTCCTCGCAGATCCAGAGGTTGCCTTCCGAATCGTTCTGGATGCCCTCGTATCCACCCCGACCCAGCGCACCGGAGACGTCGGTCACGGTCGAGGGGAAGTCCGGCGTCGCCGCGTAGGTCGGCGCACCCGGGTTCTCCGTGGTGAGCAGAAGCCGTTTGGCCCAGGGATCCCAGGTCGAGCCGTCGATCGTCGCCAGCTGACTTCCAAGCGCATCCTTGGTCGCGAGCAGCGTCACTCGATGAGCCGCGTCGGCATCGAGGTTGATCCGGGTGACGTAGCCGGCGCCGGCGGCGCCGCCCTCGTGGCCCTGGAAGAGAAAATGCGTGCCGTAGTCGTAGTTGGGATCGGCGCCGGCGAGGCCTTGCTTGAAGACCAGATAGGTGTTCTTGTCGGGCTCCGTCTTGTGCGCCTCGGTGGCCGGATTGCTCGGGACCGGCACCATCTGGGGCTGTCCGGCGGAGTTGAGGACGTCGTTGTCGAAGCCGTAGTAGGAGGTCAGAGCGGATGGATTCTCGAGCCGAGTCGACCCCTGGGCGACGGCGGTCTGCGACAGCTCGGGAGAGAGGATGCTCGCCGGCGAGTAGCCGGCCGACCTGGTGTTCGCGGAAGCGACATTGGTCAACGCCGGGCTGGGAGAAGGCGATGCTCCGGCGATTACTACGAGAACCGCGCCGATGGCCAGCGCGCAGCCTGCCAGGAGCGAGATCACCTTGGCACTTCTCACCATTTGTGTCTCCTTTTCGAGGTGGGCGGGACTCAGTCGGAGCCCCTGCCACGAAGCTAGGGCCGGCCCTCGAGGCGACGGTTAAGAAAGTGATGCTCCGCGGTGTCCATTCCGTGAACCCGGGCCGCAGCGGCCCGGCAGACAGCGGGGAGCTAGGACTGGTTGAAGAAGCCCTTGTCGATCAGTCTCGCCTTTTCCTCGGCGGAGACCTCGACGTTGCGCGGCGTCAGCAGGAACATTTTCTCGGCGATCCTCTGCATGCCGCCGTCCATCGCGTAGGTGAGGCCGGAGCAGAAGTCGATCATCCGCTTCGAGAGCTCGTGATCGGCCGTCTGCAGATTGAGGATCACCGGCACCGATCGTTTGAACTGGTCGGCCACCTGCTGGGCGTCGTTGAAGTTGCGGGGGATGACCAGGTGGACCTGGATGTCGGAGCCGCCGTTTCCGACCGGCCGCAGCGTGCGGGTACGGCTGGCGGCGATCGGCTCGTCGTCGGCGAAGATGTCGTCGATTTCGTCGCGGCGGGCCCGGCGCGAGGTCGGCAGGCGGCGGACCGAGCTCTGGTCGCGCTCGCGGCGGGCCTCGAAGACTTCCTCCGAGCCGGTCTCCGGCTCGAACTCGTCCTCGTACTCGGGACCGTAGTCGTGATCCTCGGCCAAACCGAAGTAGACCAGTGCTTTATGCCAAGTGTCTCGTAGGGCCATCTGTATCGCGTGATTCGGCCTAGGTGCTCCGACTCCTTTACGAATTGCAGGCAGATTAGCGCCGATTCACATGAACAGCGCAGAGCCCAAACGGATGATCGTCGCTCCCTCGTCGACCGCGATGCGCCAGTCCTGGGAAGTCCCCATCGAGAGACGCTCGAGCCCGTTGGCGGCGGCAAGCTCGGCGAGGCGGGCGAAATGTGGCCGTGAGTCCTCCGGCTCCTGGCTGAAAGGCGGCATCGTCATCAGCCCCCCGACCCTGACCGGGCAGCGCTTGACGAACTCCGGCAGCCGATCGGGGGCGACCCCGCCCTTGCCCTCCTCGCCGGCGATGTTGACCTCGATCAGGACTTCGGTATCGGGCGTTCCGTGGCGGCCGAGCTGGTCGAGCACCGAGTCGGTGGCCACCGAGTGGATCAGCCGGCAGAGCGGCAGCACCTGCTTGACCTTGCGGCTCTGCAGGTTGCCGATGAAGTCCCACTCGAAGGCATCTCCCCAGCGCTCGTGCTTGGCGGCGAGGTCCTGCTGGCGGTTCTCGCCGACCAGGCGCACCCCGGCCTCCGCCAGCGCCCCCATCTCCTCCAGCGGCACGTACTTGCAGGCGACGAGGACTTCGACTCGATCCCCCGTCACCTCGTGGACGCGCTCGAGGCTTGCCGCGACCTTCGCCGCCTCGATGCCGTGGATCAATCCCGCCATCTCAGCTCCCCGTCCGCTCGATCCAGGCGAGCCCGGCCTGGCGTCCCGTCCTGCCCGCGTCGCGGCGGTGCGAGAAGAAGAGGCCCGGCTCGCAGCTGGTGCAGAGGTCCGCGGCCTCGACCCGCTCGACCCCGGCCTCTCGCAGCAGGCGCCGCGCGACCTCCGTCAGGTCGAGCATGCGGCCGCTGGTGACCTCGTCTCCGAGACCCGCGAAGGCGCCGCGCACCTCGGCGCCGACCTCGTAGCAGCAGGCGCCGATTCCTGGCCCGACCGCGGCGTCGGTGGCCGCGACCGCCTCCGCCCCGGCGGCGAGGATCCCGGCGGCGAGCCCGCGCCAGCCGCAATGCAGGATCGCCACCCCACCCGGCCCCGAGAGCGCGACCGGCAGGCAGTCGGCGGTGAGGACCAGCGGCGCCAGTCCCGGCGTCGAGACGACGTGGCCGTCGACTTTTGGTATCTCGCTGCCGGGTCGCGCGAACGGACTCGGTTCCTGGGGCCCCGAGTGGAAGGCGAGCTCGCGGCCGTGGACCTGGTACCCGATCGGGATCCGCTCGGGCTCGAACCCGAGCGCCGCGCCCAACCGGCGCCGGTTCTCGATCACCGTCGCGGTCTCGTCGTCGGTGATCGCGCCGAGGTTGAGGCTGTCGAACGGCGCCTCGCTGGCGCCCCCGAGCCGGGTCGTGAAGGCAGCGCGGCCGCCACCAAGGTCGGCCTCGAGCCACCTCACCCCGTTCCTTTCACGCCACTCCATCCCGATAACAAAGCAGATGCCCGCGCCGGCCGGTGAGCTCGCGTTTTCTTGCGCTATCTCGAATTAACGCAAGCTCACGGGCGGATCCGGGCGGCTAGGACTCGCCGGCGGCCTCCAGGGCGGCAGACAGCTCCGCGGCGCGGCCGTGGACCTCGCCGTCGAGCTTGCGACGAAGCGCGGCCGCCAGGCCGCGTCCGAGAGCCGGACCGCGGTCCACGCCGGCGGCGATCAGGTCGGCGCCGTCGATCTCCAGCGTGATCAAGCGCCAGCGGTCGATGTACTCGTCCAGCCACTCCGCGCCCAACGCCCGGGCCAGCACCAGCTCCACGGCGGCGCAGCCGCGGGCAAGCTCGACCGCCTCGGAGGGGCGCCGGGGACTCGCGGCGGCGAGGCTGACCTCGCGCCCCAACGGTCCCAGGGCGGCGGCGAGGACCGCGTCGGCCGACAGGGCCTCCCCCCTCCACCGGTCCATCGCCAGTACCGCCGCGGTCGCGACCGCCAGCTCGGAGCCGCCCTCGCGGAGCTCGATCAGGCCCCAGTCGGCGAGCAGCTCGAAGCCCCGCGGCGCGCTCTCTTCGCCGGCGAGCCGGGTCAGCTCGGCGCGGCGGCGGTCGGCGGAGACCGTCTCGAGATCGGTTGCCGGCAACAGCTCCGCGGTCTCCGGCGCCAGCTCGAAGCCGAACCGCGCCGCGTAGCGCGCCGCCCGGATCGCCCGGATCGGGTCGTCGCGGAAGGATCCGGGATGCAGGACCCGCAGCAGGCCACGCTCGAGATCCGCGCGTCCCTCGAAGAGGTCGATCAGGCCCGCGTCGCCGCCGAGGGGGATCGCCATCGCGTTGATCGTGAAGTCGCGCCGCCCGAGGTCGGCCTCGATGGCCGCGGCCGCGGCGACCGTCGGCAGCGCCCCGGGGCGCTCATAGGTCTCGGTACGAGCGCCGGCGATGTCGATCTCGTGGCTGTCGAGCTCGACCTTGACGGTGGCGAAGCGCTCGTGCTCGGCCAGCGTCTCCACGCCAAGCGCAGCCGCCAGCGCAGCGGGGTCACCGACGACGACGACGTCGATGTCCGCCCTGCCTCGACCCAACAGGAGGTCGCGGACAGCGCCGCCGACCAGGTAGACGGGATCCTCGCCGGCGGCGGCGATCGCCTCCAGCTCCGGATAGACGCTGCGCAGCGCCTCGGCGAGGTTCTCTATCGGCATCCCGCGGCTCGGCATCGGTCCCTTCTCCTACCATGATCGGCTCCGCGGATGGCCAACCGGCAGACAGACGGGCCCGAAGGGCCAGACGCAAGAAGGGAGGCGCTGAACACGCGCCGCGCTGAGCGACGCCGCCAGATCCGGCGCCGGCGCCTGGTCGCCTCCGGCGTGATCATGGCCGCGGTCATCGCGGTGGTGGCCGTCATCGCCTTCGCCGGCGGCTCCGGCAGCGACCACGGCCTCACCCACCGAGCGGCGACAGATGTGACCGCCGGTGGGAAGAACGGCGGCTCGGCGGGCCAGGGAGCAAAGGGGTCGTCGTCGGGCAAGGTGCGCAACTCGAAGCCCCAGCCCGACTGGGAACCCCATGCCGGCCCGGTCCCGATCCTCGAGTACCACGTGCTCGGGACCCCGGAGGGGGAAGTGCCCTACCCGGAACTGTACGTATCTCGCCCGGACTTCCGCCACCAGCTGGAATGGCTCGACGGCCACGGCTACCAGGCGGTGACGCTCGAACAGGTCGAGGAAGCCTGGTACCACGGCGCCAGCCTGCCGTCAAAGCCGGTGGTCCTCTCCTTCGACGACGGCTACCGGCCGCAGTTCACCTTCGCCCTGCCACAGCTGCGGAAGCACGGCTGGGCCGGGGTGCTGAACCTGAAGGCGGAAGGCTCTGATCTCTACGGGAGCAACGTCAGGGCGATGGTCAACGCCGGCTGGGAGGTCGCCGCCCACACGATCCATCACCTCGACCTGACCGAACTCGGCGGCGAACAGCTGGCCGAAGAAGTCGCCGGCTCGCGAGAGATACTCCGTCGCGAATACGGCGTCCCGGTGAAGAACTTCTGCTACCCCGCGGGGAGGTTCGACGACACCGTGATCGCCGCCGTCGAAGCTGCCGGCTACGTCGGCGCCACCACCGAGATCCCCGGCTACGCCAACCGCGACGCCCCCTACGAACTGGCCCGCTTCGAGATCCTCGGCTCGAGCGGCGTCTCCGGCGTGGAAGAAGACCTGGCTTCCGGCTAGAGGCGAACCGGGATGCCGTCGGCGGCGAGCCGTTCCTTCGCCTCGCGAACGCGGAAGGCGCCGTAGTGGAAGATCGATGCGCAGAGGACCGCATCGGCGCCACCGGCGGTGATCGCCTCGCTCAGGTGGGCGAGCTCGCCGGCCCCGCCGGAAGCGATCACCGGGACCGACACCGCATCCGCGACGGCTCGGGTGAGCGGGATGTCATAGCCATGATTCGTGCCGTCGCGGTCCATGCTGGTCAGCAGCACCTCCCCCGCCCCACGCTCGACCGCCTCCTTGGCCCAGCCGACCGCGTCGCGCCCCTCGATCAACTTGCGGCCGCCGTTGACGTAGACGCCCCAATCACTCTCGCCGAACCAACCCGGCGGAGCGGCGCAAGTCGGGGACGATCCGCCGGTGGTTGCGATCCGCTTGGCGTCGATCGCGATCACCACGCACTGGGTGCCGAAGTGGTCCGCCAGCTCGCTCAGCAGCTCCGGCCTGGCCAGCGCCGCCGAGTTGACCGAGACCTTGTCGGCCCCCGCGTCGAGGACCGCCTGGGCGTCGGCCACCGAGCGGATGCCGCCGCCGATGGTGAAAGGGATGAAGACGTTGTCGGCGGTGCGCCGGGCCAGCTCGACGATCGTCTCGCGCTTCTCGTGCGAGGCGGTGATGTCGAGGAAGATCAGCTCGTCGGCGCCCTCGGCGTCGTAGCGCTCGGCTAGCTCGACCGGATCGCCGGCGTCGCGCAGGCCGACGAAGTTGGTGCCCTTGACGACGCGCCCGGCGTCGACGTCGAGACAGGGGATGACTCGTTTCAGGACCATTCGTTCAGGCTAGGGCAGCGATGCCCTCGGCGACCGTGAAGCGGCGCTCGTAGAGGGCGCGGCCGACGATCGCTCCCTCGACGTTGGGCGCGGCGACGCGGGCGATCAGGTCGAGATCGGCGAGCGTGCCGACGCCGCCGGAGGCGATCACCCGCGCGTCGGTCGCCGCGGCGATTCGCCCGATCTCCCCCAGCGCCGGTCCCTCCATCGTCCCGTCGACCTCGATCGCCGTACAGAGGAAGCGGGCGGCTCCGCGCTTGCCCAGCTCGGCGACCGCGTCGGCGACGTCGACGTCGCTCGTCTCGGTCCAGCCCGAGAGCGAGACCTTGCCGTCGCGAGCGTCGACCGAGACGACGATGCGATCGCCGTGCTCCGCCAGCGCCCGGTCGAGGAAGGCCGGGTCGCGCAGCGCCGCCGTTCCGATCACCGCCCGCTCGGCGCCCGCTTCGAGCAGCGCCGCGACCGACTCGGCGTCCCGCAGGCCCCCGCCGACCTGGATCGGGCACTCGACGGCGGCGGCGATCCGCCGTACCGCATCGAGGTTCCGCGGCTCGCCGGCCTTGGCGCCATCGAGGTCGACGACGTGGAGGAACTCCGCCCCTTCGCCGGCCCAGCGGCGGGCGGCGTCGACCGGGTCGGAGTCGTAGGCCGTCTCGCGCTCGTAGTCGCCCCGCAGCAGCCGTACCGCCTGGCCGCCGCGGATGTCGATCGCCGGGTAGAGGATCACGGCGGCGGCGCCTACGCCGGGACGGAGGCGCAGACCCCGGCGAAGTTGGAGAGCAGCCGCAGGCCGGCGGCGCTCGACTTCTCGGGGTGGAACTGGACGCCGAAGACGTTGTCGCGCTCCGCCGCGCAAGCGAAGCGAGCGCCGTAGGCGGCGCTGCCGAGCAGATCGTCGGCTCCCGGCCGTGGTGCGAAGGAGTGGACGAAGTAGAACGGCGTCTCGGAGTCGATTCCCTCGACCAGACGGGACCGGCGCTCCCAGCGCACCGGCGACCAGCCGATGTGCGGGACCTTGAGGCCGTCGGCGGCGAGCTCGTCGACACCGCCATCGAGCAGGCCGAGGCCGGCGGCGCCGCCGAGCTCCGTGGTCGACTCGAAGAGCAGCTGCAGTCCCAGGCAGATGCCGAGGATCGGCACGCCGGCGTCGCGGCGCTCGGCGATCAGCTCGTCGAGGCCGCGCTCGCGGATCCGCTCCATCGCCCGCGGAAAGGCGCCGACGCCGGGCAGGATCACCCCGTCGGCGGCGCGGACCTCGGTCGGATCGTCGCTGATCGTCGCGGTGGCGCCGACGTGCTCCAGCGCCTTCTCGACCGAGCGCAGGTTGCCCATCCCGTAGTCGAGGATCGCGATCCGGGAGCTCATTCGCTCAGCGTCCCCTTGGTCGAGGGCACGCCGCTCTCCTCTGGGTCGATCGAGACCGCCACGCGCAGGGCGCGGGCGAAGGCCTTGAAGCTGCCCTCGATCATGTGGTGGGCGTTGCTTCCGTAGCGAACCGATAGGTGCAGGGTCAGCTTGGCGCTGTTGGCGACGGCGCGGAAGAACTCCTCGGCGAGCTCGGTGTCGAAGCCGGCGATCGAGGTCGTCGGCAGGTCGGCGTCGAAGACGCAGAGCGGGCGCCCGGAGATGTCGATCGCGCACTCGGCCAGCGACTCGTCCATCGGCACCACGGCGGAGCCGTAGCGGCGGATCCCCGCCCGGTCGCCAAGGGCCTCGTCGAGCGCCTGCCCGAGGACGATGCCGACGTCCTCGACGGTGTGGTGGGCACCGGTCTCGAGGTCGCCACTGGCCTCGACCTCGAGACCGAGGCGGCCGTGCCGCGCCAGCAGGTCGAGCATGTGGTCGAGGAAGCCAACTCCGGTCTCGGCGCTCGCCGCACCGCCGTCGAGGTCGAGCGAGAGCCGGACCTTGGTCTCGGCCGTCTGGCGCTCTCTGGTTGCCGTCCGAGTGCTCATCGCCTAATCATCGCTGACTCGCCGTGGACTGGGAAGCCCTCGGCGCGGGCGAGCGTCTCGGCGTGCGGCGCCAGCGCGGCGGCGGCGGCGGCGGCGATCTCGACGGTGGAGATCCGGCGGCGGAAGGCAGCGGGGCCCAGCGGACCGGTGAAGCGACCGGCGCCGCCCGTTGGCAGCACGTGGTTTGAGCCGGAGACGTAGTCGCCGAAGGCGGTCGCGCCGTAGCGGCCGGCGAAGACGCAGCCGGCGGTGGTGATCCGCTCCGCCAGGAGCGCCGCGTCCTCCTCGAAGAGCTGCAGGTGCTCGGGGGCGAAGGCGTTGGCGAGGTCCGCCGCGTCGCTGAGGTCCGGTACCGCGAGCAGCGCGAAGGGAGCGTCGGCGACTTCGGGTCGCGCCGCCGCGGCAATCTCGGTTGCGGCGGCGACCGCGTCGAGGATGTGATCCTCGACCGCGACCAGGACGAGGGGACTGTCGGCGCCGTGCTCGGCCTGGGCGCAGAGGTCCAGAGCCGCCCACTCGGGGTCGGTGTCGTGACCGGCGACCAGCATCAGCTCCGACGGCCCGGCGAGGGAGTCGATGCCGACGGTGCCGTAGACCGCCCGCTTCGCCTCGCGCACCCAGGCGTTGCCGGGGCCGGCGATGACGTCGACCGGCGCCACCGTCTCGGTCCCGTGGGCGAGCGCGAAGATCGCCTGAGCGCCGCCCATCGCGTAGATCTCCTCGACGTCGCAGAGCGCCGCGGCGGCGAGCACCAGCGGGTGCAGGCTGCCGTCGGGCCCGGGCGGCGAGGCGAGGGCGATGCGTTCGAGCCCCGCGACCCGCGCCGGGATCGCGCACATGAGGACGCTGGATGGGTAGGCGGCGCGGCCGCCGGGGGCGTAGATGCCCGCGGCGCCGACCGGGACCCAGCGCACGGTCACGGTCTGGCCCTGTGGCAGCTCGACGACCTCGCGCGAATCGCCGAGCTGCGCCTCGGCGACGGCGCGGACGTTGGCGGCGGCGATGTCGAGCGCCTCGCGCAGCGCCGGGTCGAGCTCGGCAAGCGCCGCCGTCGCCAGCTCGGGGTCCACCCGCAGCGCCTCCGGGGCATTCTCGGTGGCGTCGAACCGGGCGGTGAGGCGCAGCACCGCCTCGTCGCCGAGCTCGATCACGTCGCGCTCGATCGGGGCGACGTCGACCGGCACCGCCGACTCCGCCGCCCAGGCGCGGATCGCGGCGGCGGTCTCGACGGCTCCGCCCCATTCGAAGCGGCGGGTCCTCATCCCGCGCTCGCCTCTCTCAGCTTCGCCGTCAACTCGTCGACCTCGGTCGCCCGCAGCTTGTGGGCGACCCGGTTGGCGACGAAGCGGGCGGTGCACTCGAAAATCTCCTCGCGGACCTCGAGGTCGTTCTCTTCCAGCGTGCGCCCGGTGGCGACGAGGTCGACGATGCCGTCGCCGAGCCCGATCAGCGGCGCCAGCTCGACCGACCCCTTGACCTCGATCATTTCGATCTGGCGGCCGGTGGCCTCGAAGTAGCGCTCGGCGATCCGTGGGTACTTGGTCGCGATCCGCATCATCCCCAGGCGCCGCTGGGACTCCCCCATGCGGGCGTCCCCCCGGCGGCCGGCGAGGACCATCCGGCAGCGGCCGTAGCCGAGGTCGAGGAGCTCGTAGACGGCGCGGTCGGCCTGCTCCAGCAGCACGTCCTTGCCGGTGATGCCGACGTCGGCGGCGCCGGCCTCGACGTAGGTCGGGACGTCGGAGGGCCGCATCGTCACCAGGGTGATCCCCTCGGTCTCGAAGATCAGGGAGCGCGAGTCCCCGCGAGCGCCGGAGGTGTCGACGCCGGCGGCGTCGAGGATGTCGAGCGTCTCGGTGAAGAGAGCGCCGCGCGGGACCGCCAGCTTCAGCGGCCCGTCGGCCTTGGCGCGGATCCCGGCGACCTCGAAGCTCACGAGGACCCCTTCTCCCGCCGTGACTCCTCCTCCATCTGGGCGACGTGGACGCGCTCCAGGTAGAGGGCGAATCCGGCCGCCGGCTGGTCGACGCCGAAGCGCTTCATCAGGTCGTCGTAGCGACCGCCGCCGCCGAGGATGTGGCCGAGGGCCGGGTCGTAGACCTCGAGGATGGCGCCGCTGTAATAGCCGAGGTCGCGCAGCAACCCGAGGTCGATCTGGACCCGGTCGGCGACCCCGCGCTCCTCCAGCGCGTCGTAGGTCTCCTGAAGGCGCGCGGTCGCCCGCCCGACGGCACCGCCGAGGAGACCGCGGGCCCGCTCCAAGACCTCGCTGCCCCCGCGCAGCTGCGAGAGGGCGACGCAGGTGGCGCACTGCTCGTCGCTGATTCCCTCCACCTCGCCCAGCTCTTCCTCGAGGCCGACCAGGTCGTGCGTGGCGAGGCGGGCGAGGATCGAGTCCCGCGCCCCGCCCTCGACCCCGAACTCCGTCAGCAGCTGGCGGTAGAGGTCGGAGTCTCCGAGGCCGATCACGGCGCGGTCCAGCCCGGCGGCGTCGAGGGCGGCCTCCAGCACCTCGATCACCTCGACCGTCCCCGCCGGCGCCGGCGCGCCGATCAGCTCGACCCCGGCCTGGACGAACTCGCGCATCTGGCCGCGCTGCGGGCGCACCGCCCGGAAGGCGCTGGCGAGGTAACAGAGCCGCAGCGGCATCTCCGCCTCGGCGAAACGGGTCGAGACCAGGCGGGCGATCGGCACCGTCATATCCGAGCGCAGCGCCAGCAGGTCGCCGCTCTCGTCGAAGAATCGGTAGGCGCCGGCGGCGGCGCGGCCATCACCGCGGGCCAGTACCTCGTCGTACTCGATCGCCGGCGTTGCCACCTCGCCGTAGCCGCGAGCTTCGAAAACGTCGATCAGGGCGCGGTTGAGGCGTCGCAGCTCCCGCATCTCGTCGGGGAGCACGTCGCGGGTTCCTGGTGGAATCGGGTGGATCATCCGGCTGACCTTACGAGAACGAGAAGAAAAGCCCTGCTAAGCAGGTCCCTCGGCAGATACCCGTTCAATCCGGGCGCCGAGCGCACGCAGGCGATCGTCGATCTGCTCGTAGCCGCGGTCGATCTGGCGGATATTGCCGATCTCCGAGGTGCCGTCGGCCGCCAGTGCGGCGATGAGCATCGCCATCCCGGCACGGATGTCGGGGCTCTCGACGCGCTCGCCGTGAAGCCGGCTCGGACCGCTGACGATCGCCCGGTGGGGATCGCACAGCGTGATCCGAGCGCCCATCGCGACCAGCTTGTCGACGAAGAAGAGGCGGTTCTCGAACATCTTCTCGAAGATCAGGATGTCGCCCTTGGCCTGGGTCGCCAAGGCCAGGGCGATCGAGGTGAGGTCGGCTGGGAATGCGGGCCACGGGCCGTCCTCGATCTTCGGGATCGCGTCGCCGAGGTCCGATTCGACCTCGAGGGTCTGGCCCGGCGGGACGATCACGTCGGGGCCCTCGACATCGGAACGCAGACCGAGGCGGCGGAACTGGCGCCTGACCATGGTCAGATCGGCGGGCTCGACGTCGCGGATCCGCACCTCCCCCCCGGTCGCCGCGGCAAGCGCCATGAAGCTGCCGACCTCGATGTGATCGGGAGAGATCGCGTGAACGGCGCCGCCGAGCTTGTCGCGGCCGTTGACCGTCATCACGTTGGAGCCGATCCCCTCGATGCGGGCGCCCATCTTCGAAAGCAGCCGGGCGAGGTCCTGAACGTGGGGCTCGGAGGCGGCGTTGGAGATCCGCGTCGCGCCGGGGGTGAGAGCAGCCGCCATCAGCGCGTTCTCGGTGCCCATCACCGACGGCTCGTCCATGAAGATCTCGCAGGCGCGGAGGCCACCCGGGGCGGTGAGCTCGACCCAGCGCTCGCCGGCGACCTGGGCGCCGAGATCCTTGAAGGCGTCGAGGTGGGCGTCGAGGCGACGCCGGCCGATGAAATCTCCGCCCGGGGGGGGCATGCTCGCCTCCCCGAAGCGCGCGAGCAGGGGGCCCGCGAGTAGGAACGAGGCGCGGATCTGACTCGAGAGGTCCTCGTCGACGGATGAATCGGAGACGGCGCGGGCGCAGAGGCGGACGCTGTTGTCCGCCACCCAGGCGACCTCGACACCGAGCTGCTCGAGCAGCGCGATCTGGGCCTCGGTGTCGCGGATCCGCGGCACCCGGTGCAGCAGCAGCTCCTCCTCCGTCAACAGGCAGGCGGCGAGGATCGGCAGGGCTGCGTTCTTGTTGCCGGCGACGGTCAGCTCTCCGGAGAGAGGCGCGCCGCCCTGAATTACGAATTTCTCCATGGCTGCGGCCAGCCTAACGACCGGACTTGCCAAGACACCCCCCGACGTTCTAGGATCCACCGGACTCGGCGACGCGGGGCGTGGCAGCAGACCACGGCGAAGCTCCAGGGACACGCCGGTCCACAGCGCTTCTGGGGTTCGCAGCGCTACTGGCAACCAGTAGCGCTGCGGCGCGCACGGCGTTGCAGAGCCAAATCTGGCCCGACAATGCAAGGTCCTTTGCAGCAACGAGTAGCCGTCCGAGGGCCCCCGTACCTTACGAACCCATGTTCGATTACAAGCAAACGCTCACGGAACGGCTGACCGACGCCGTCGATCTCTTGATCGACTTCGCCACCCTCGGCGAGTACGGGCTGGAGCCCGCTGGGAGAACTGCGCCGAGCTGCGAGACCCGCCGCCGCACCGCCCCACCCGGGACGACTTCGCGGCGGCGGGACGCCGATCGCGGCTACGCGGCCCGCTCCTAGGTGCCCGGAAACGACGAGAGCCGCCCCATCGGGGCGGCTCGTAGTCAAGGAAGAACCGGCGGCGACCTACTCTCCCAGGGGGTTGCCCCCCAAGTACCATCGGCGCTGAAAGGCTTAACTGCTCTGTTCGGAATGGGAAGAGGTGTCTCCCTTTCGCTATGTGCCACCGGAATTTTGCGAGACAGCCCCGGTGGAGCTTGAAAACCGCACAAGGCCTCAAAAGGTAAGTAATCGAAATATCCGTCAAGCCCTCGACCCATTAGTACCGGTCGGCTGAGCACATTACTGCGCTTACACCGCCGGCCTATCAACCTGGTGGTCTACCAGGGGTCTTACTCCCTCAAGGGGATGGGAGAGCTCATCTCGAGGACGGCTTCCCGCTTAGATGCTTTCAGCGGTTATCCGTTCCGTGCGTAGCTAACCTGCGATGCCCTTGGCAGGACAACAGATACACCAGCGGCACGTTCATCCCGGTCCTCTCGTACTAGGGATGACTCCTCTCAACTCTCCAACGCCCACAGCAGATAGGGACCGAACTGTCTCACGACGTTCTGAACCCAGCTCGCGTACCGCTTTAATGGGCGAACAGCCCAACCCTTGGGACCTACTCCAGCCCCAGGAT
>JADGPJ010000093.1 GCA_017882505.1 Solirubrobacterales bacterium
TGCCTGTGTGCTTTCTTCCACTGGGCGCTTTGGTTCTTGCACTGCTTGTCGGTCCAGTCTTTATGGTGACCGTGGTCAGGGGACGCAGCGACGGGCGCAGCCCCGACGCTGAAAGCGATCGCCGCCGTGGTCGCCAATACCGCAGTCTTCCGTAGGAGACCGTGCATTGTGGAACCTCCTCATCGGTTATCGGTATCGGCATCATGGTTACCAGAGGTATGGCTCACATCCGTAGGGTGCCGCAATCGCCCTAGGTAGCGGGTACGGACGCCGGGAACAAGAGGTGGAAGGCGGGGCCCGGAGTTTCGTTGCTTTTGGGAATTGCCACAGGTGTTCGGTTTCAAGCGCCTTCATCGCCTATCCCCCCATCATCATGGGCGGATGGAGCTCGATCGGCCGATCAGCAGGCGCCATCTCCTCTCCGGCGCCGCCGCGCTCGGCGCCGCGGCGCTGATCGATCGCAGCACCCTGGCGCCGCCGGCTCACGCCGACGCGCGGCCCCCAGACGCCGGGCGCCCGAGCCGGCCGAGGATCGCGATCGTCGGCGCCGGCCTGGCCGGCCTCACCTGCGCCTTCCGGCTCCACCAGCACGGCATCGTCAGCACCGTCTACGAGGCTCACGACTCTCGCGTCGGCGGCCGCTGCTGGACCGCCCGTGGCTTCGCCGCCGGCCAGACCGCCGAGCACGGGGGCGAGTTCATCGACTCCAGGCACACCCGGATCCGGGCGCTGGCGAGGGAGCTGGGCCTGAGGCTCGACGACATCGGAGCGGCGAGCCGGCGCTCGCCGCAGCTGCACCCGCGGCTCTTCCTCGACGGCCAGGCGCGGCGGTTCGCCGA
Organism: Solirubrobacterales bacterium; assembly: GCA_017882505.1. Classification (GTDB taxonomy): domain Bacteria; phylum Actinomycetota; class Thermoleophilia; order Solirubrobacterales; family 70-9; genus VAYN01. Next base: position 840 of record JADGPJ010000093.1, read on the forward strand.
CGTCTACCGCCACGAGGGGCTGCTGACCCGGCGCGCCGATGCCGACGCCCGGCGGATCGGCAACTACCACTGGCTGCGACCGACCAGGGCCGCGCGGGGGCTCGACGAGATGACCGCCGAAGAGTGGCTCGACTCGGCGCTGCCGGGGCCCGGCAACGGGCTGCTGCGCCTCGCCACCCGCCAGTACGTGGCGGAGGAGTACGGCCTCGACCCGGATCGTCTCAGCGCGATCACGATGCTGACCGCGTTCGGATCCGCCGCCGTCTCCTCCGACGAACGTTTTCACGTCCACGGCGGCAACGACCAGATCCCCTGGGGCATGCTCGAGCGGCTGCCGCGGGGGACGGTGAGGTTGGGGCACCCGCTCGCCTCGCTGCGTCGGCGGGGGTCGTCCTACGCGCTCGGCTTCGCCGGGCACCGGGGCGAGGCGAGGGCCGACGTCGTCGTCCTCTGCCTGCCGTTCCCGGCGCTGCGGCGGGTCGATCTCGCCGCCGCCGGTCTCGGCGATCGCAAGCGCCGCTGCATCGAGGAGCTGGGGATGGGGACCAACGCCAAGCTGCTGATCCAGTTCGCCGACCGGCTTCGCCACTACGACCGGTTCGACGGCGAATACTACGACGAGCAGATCGACACCTGGGACAGCTCGCTGGGGGAGCGCGGGCGGCCGGGGCTGCTCACCGTCTACTCGGGAGGGCGCCGCGGCGCCGGCTACCGGGTCTCCGCTCCGCACGCCGCCGCGCCGCAGGGAATCGTCGAGGCGACGACCGCGGCGATCTCGCGCGCGGTCCCCGGGCTGGCGGCCGGATACGACGGACGCTCATGGCTCGACCACTGGGCCTCCGACCCCTGGACCCACGGCTCCTACGCCGCCTTCCTCCCGGGCCAGTTCACCCGCTACTGGGGCTTCGTCGGGCTGCCCGAAGGGCGGATCCACTTCGGCGGCGAGCACACCGCCACCGCCGCCCAGGGCTTCCTCGAGGGCGCGGTGCGCAGTGGCGAGCGCTGCGCCCGGGAAGTGGCGAGCCGCCTCAGCGGGCCGCTAGCCGCTGCTTGAGCAGCAGCAGCCCGACCAGCGTCATCGCATCGTGGATCTCGGCCAAGGCGGCGTCGATCTCCACCAGCGGCACGCGGACCGTCTCGATCAGCTCGTCGTCGTCGCTCTCGCCGGGGGCGTCGCTGAGGCCGGTCGCTTCGAAGATCGTGATCCGCTCGTCGCTGTAGCCGGGGGCGGCGTAGATCACGTGGGAGACGCTCCAGTGCTCGGCGGCGAGCCCGATCTCCTCGCTCAGCTCGCGCTTGGCGCACTCGAGCTCGCTCTCGCCCGCGACGTCGAGGGTGCCGGCGGGTATCTCCAGCGAGCCAGCCTCCTCGATCGCCTCCCGCGGCTGTCGGGCCAGGTAGACGAAGCGCTCGTCGTAGGCCACGATCGCGACCGCCCCGGGGTGTTCGACCACCTGCCGCTCGACCTCGCTGCCGTCGGCGCGGCGATAGCGCTTGATCGAGACGTCGACGATCGGCCCGTGGTGAACGGTTTCCGATCCGAGCTGTTCCAAAGCGTCATCCATGGTCACGGCCTCTACCCGCGATCCTCGCACTCGATAGCTGGCAGGGGACCCCGATCCGGGGTAGCTTGCGGCGATGGCGCGCATCCGGATCGAAGAACACTCGCTAGGGCTGACCTGGATCTTGGAGGAGCCGATGCAGCGGGCCTGCCACGCGCTCGTCGACGACGGCCGGGTCTGGCTGGTCGATCCGGTCGACCATCCCGACCTGCCGGACTTCGCGACGCTGGGAGCGCCGGCGGGGGTGCTGCAGCTGCTCGATCGCCACAACCGCCAGTGCGCCGCGATCGCCGAGCGGCTCGGCGTTCCCCACCTGAAGGTCCCGGACTCGGTGCCGGATTCGCCGTTCGAGGCGATCGCCGTGGTGCGGGTGCCGGGCTGGAAGGAGACCGCGCTCTGGTGGCCCGAGCGCTCGGCGCTCGTCGTCGCCGAGCTGCTCGGCACCAACCGGATGTACACGGCCGGCCGCCAGCCGGTCGGGATGCACCTCTTCCTGCGCCCGTTCGCGCCCGGGGCGCTGCGCGGGATGAAGCCCGAGCACCTGCTCGTGGGCCACGGCCCGGGCGTGCACGGGCCCGAGGTTCCGGCCGAGATCGAGGCCGCCTACGCCGGCGCCCGCCGGGAACTGCCGCACGTGCTGCGGGCGCTGCCGGGCGCGATCCGAGGCTGAGCGTCGCTCAGCTCTTGACGAGCGCGGCCCAGAGCCGGCGCTCCGCCCCGGCGACGCTACGCGCCCCGGCGTCGACCCCTCGCCACAGCTCCGTCTCCGGCTCCTCGCTCTCGCTGGCGACCCGGAACGCCTCCGCGAGCTCCGTCCACCGCGCCGCCGCCTCCGCCGCCAGCGGCGCCTCGTCCCGCCCCGCCTCCTCGAGGAAGCGCGAGTACATCAGCCGGAAGGCGCCGCCGCCGGTGCCGCGGCGCTCGATCACCTGGTAGGCGAAGCGGGCGCACCACTGCCAGTCCTCGACCGCCTGCGGCCATGAACCGGCCTCGGCGGCGAGGCGGTCGATCGCGGGCAGGCCGCCGAACTCGCCGAAGGGCGGTTCGAGCATCTCGGCCACCGCCCGCTCGATCGCCCTCGGGACCGCGGCTTCCAGCTGGGCGCGGTCGACCGCCTCGGGGACGGTGAACATGTGGCCTTCGAGCGGGTAGGCGGGGTGGCCGCTGTGGCGGGCGCGCGCGAGGTTGTCGAGCCGGGTCGTCTGCAGCTCCTCGAAGCCGGTGTCGGAGAGCAGGGCGACCTCGTCGTCGTAGCCGGCCAGCACCACCGCGTGGCCGGGGAAGTGGGCCGAGTTGCCGTAGTAGTCGAGGTAGTAGAGGTCGGTGAGGAGGAGGACGGGGTTGCCGGCGTCGACCTCGGCCTTCGCCGCGTCCCAGGCGCCGACGTCGCCCGCGGCGAAGGTGCGCAGCTCCACCGCGGCGCCGGTGAGGTCGCGGAAGTTCTCCTCGAGGCGAGCGGTGCGGCCGTTGAACCAGCGGCTGGGGGAGCTGCCGTCCATCGCCAGGTAGTAGAAGCCGGCGCCGGCGCCGAGACCGAAGGCCATCTCCTCGCTGATCTCGATCCCCCTGAACGCGAGCAGGTTGCGCAGCGCGGTCGAGCCGCAGTGATGCCCGGGGGTGTGGACGTAGCCGGGGACCGAGGACATGGGGGGAATATTGACCGAGCGCCGTGGGAACCTGCTGGGAGCATGGATTCGAACCTCTCCCGACGGCGGTTCCTGGCGGGTGCCGGCGGTCTGGCGGGGGCGGCGGCCCTGGGACCTGCCGCCGCCGCCGACGCACTCGCGCGTCCCGGTGGTGGCCGCGCTCCCCACCCGAAGACTCCGACGGAGGCGCTGCGGCTGTTGCAGGCGGGCAACAAGCGCTACCGGCAGGGAAAGCTGCAGCTGCGCGACTACTCACCGGTCGGCGAGCGTCGCGCCGCCGAACAGAAGCCATTCGCCGCGATCATCACCTGCGCCGACTCGCGGATCTCGCCGGAGCTCGTCTTCGACGTCGAACGCGGCAACCTCTTCGTCTCGCGGATCGCCGGCAACGGCATCGACACCGGAACGCTCGGCAGCAGCGAGTACGCGGTCGCGGTGCTGGGGGTGAAGCTGATCATGGTGCTCGGGCACAGCGACTGCGGCGCGGTCAAGTCGGCGATCGAAGTGGTGAGCAACGGCAAGACCTACCCGGCCTCGAAGTACGGAGCGATCGGCGACGTGATCGATCATCTGCTGCCGACGGTCGAATCGCTGCCGGCGGACGAGCGCAACCTCGCTCGCTGCGTCCCGGCCAACGCGATCGCCCAGGCGGGCGACCTCTCGCGTCGCGGCCCGATCGTCGCGCCGGCGATCGCCGAGGGAAAGATCCGCGTGGTCGCCGCCGTCTACAACATCGCCAACGGCGCGGTCTCGATCGTCCGGTAGCGCGCTCGGGGCTGGGCGGGCTTATCCTGCGGCGCCGATGCAAAGCGCCGACCTCAGACTGCTGCGCCTGATGCGGACCCGCGGGCACTCGCCCGGGTTGGAGTCCGCCGCCAAAGCGCTGGGCAAGGCGGGCAACAACGGCGCGGTCTGGGTCGTGCTCGGGGTGACCCTCGCCCTGCTCGACCCCTCCCGGCGCGAATCCTGGCTGATCTGCGCCGCGCTCGGCCCGGTCGCGATCGTCCTCAACTACGGGATCAAGCTCCTGGTCAAGCGGCCTCGGCCGGTCCTCGAGGGCCTGCCCCCGCTCGGCGGCGCCCCGAGCTCGCTCAGCTTCCCCTCGGCCCACGCCCTCTCCTCGTTCGCGGTGGCGACGGCGATGTCCCGGGTCGACCCCGCCACCGCCGGCGCCTTCGTCATCGCCCTGGCGATCTCGTTCTGCCGCCCCTACCTGGGGATGCACTACCCGTCCGACGTCGTCGCCGGCGCCCTCTTGGGCGTCCTCCTCGGGTTGTTGGTACCTCTTTCCCTATGAAGGTGAGCAGCCCCGTATGAAGGTCGGGATCGTCGGGCTGCCGAACGCCGGCAAGTCGACCCTCTTCAACGCGCTGACCAAGGGCGGCGCCCAGACCGGCGACTACCCGTTCACGACGATCGAGCCCAACGTCGCGATCGCCCAGGTGCCCGACGAGCGGCTGCAGAAGGTCGCCGAGACGGTGCGGAGCTCCGAGCTGGTGCCGGCGACGGTCTCCTTCCACGACATCGCCGGCCTGGTCAAAGGCGCCTCGGAAGGGGAGGGGCTCGGCAACCAGTTCCTCGCCTCGATCCGCGAGACCGACGCGATCTGCCACGTCGTCCGCTGCCATGAGGACTCCGGCGTCCCGCATCCCGACGGCCGCGTCGACCCGCTCGCCGACATCGAGACGATCGAGACCGAGCTGATCCTCTCCGACTACGAGCAGGTCGAGCGCCGCCTGGGCCGGGTCGGTAAGCAGGCGAAGACCGGGGACGCCGAAGCGATCGCCGAGCACGGCTGGCTGCAGGCCGTGTTCGAGGCGCTCGCGGCCGGCCGTCCCGCTCGCTCGATCCCGATCCCCGACGCCGCTCCGAACGCGGCGCGCAACCTCCAGGGCCTCACCACCAAGCCGATCCTCTACGTCGCCAACGTCGACGAGGGCGACGCCGAGGTGCCCGAGGCGGTCGCCTCACACGCCGCCGCGATTGGCGCCGGGGTGGTGGCGGTCAGCGCCCGAATCGAGAACGAGCTCTCCGAGCTCGACCCCGAGGAAGCCGAGGAAATGCGCGAGTCATATGGCGTTGAGGGCTCGGGCCTGGCGCGCCTGGTCCGCGCCGCCTACGACCTGCTCGATCTGATCACCTTCTTCACCGCCGGCGAGGACAAGGAAGCCGTCGCCCGGGAACTGCGCCGCGGCGCCACCGCGCTGGAGGCGGCGGGGACGATCCACACCGAGATCATGGAAGCCTTCATCAAAGCCGAGGTCGTCGGCTGGGAGCAGCTGGTCGAGTGCGGCGGCTACTCGCAGGCTCGCGACAAAGGGCAGCTGCGGATCGAGGGCCGCGACTACGTCGTCCAGGACGGCGATGTCATAACCATCAAGGTCTAGCTTTCGCCGCACGGGATCGCGGCTAGGGTTCAGGTATGGATGAAGGGGCGCGATATCCGCGCGTGGCCGCCAGGGCCGGTCACTACGAGAGCTTCTACCTCAAGGCCTGCGAGCCGGGCGGCGGCCGCGGGCTCTGGATCCGCCACACCGTCCACAAGCGACCCGGCGCCGAGCCCAACGCTTCGATCTGGTTCGTCCTCTTCGACCGCGCCGCGGACGGGCCGCGGGCGACCAAGGTCACCGTGCCCGCGGCCGACCTCTCGGCGCCGGCCGGCTCCTGGGTCCGGATCGGCGATGCCGAGATCGGGCCGGGCCGGGCGGAGGGCTCGGTCGACACCGACGCGCTCAGCGCCGCCTGGTCGCTGAACTTCGACGGCGACGACACGCCGTGCAAGTACCTGCCGGCGGACTGGCTCTACGAGGCGCCGCTGCCGCGGACCAAGTTCGTCGCCCCCTACCCCAACGCCCGCTTCGAGGGCCGGCTCGAAATCGACGACGAGACGATCGAGTTCAGCGGCTGGCCGGGGATGATCGGGCACAACTGGGGCAGCGAGCACGCCGAGCGGTGGGTCTGGCTCGAGGGCACCGGCTTCGAGGGCTCGCCCGGCACCTACTTCGACGCCGGCGCCGCCAGGGTCAAGCTCGGCGCCCGCACCAGCCCCTGGATCCCCTCTGGGATGCTGATGCTCGACGGCGAGCCTCACCGCCTGGGCGGGCTCGGCGCGATCCGCTCGGCCTCGATCGAGGAGAGCCCGGCCGCCTGCTCATTCGTCCTGCCCGGCAAGGGCGTCCTCGTCCGCGGGCGGGTCTCGGCGCCGGAGAAGGACTTCGTCGGCTGGGTCTACGCCGACCCCAGGGGCCCCGAGCACAACACCGTCAACTGCTCGGTCGCCGACCTCGAACTGACCGTCGAGCGACCCGGCCTGCCGGCGCGCGAGCTCAACCTCGCCGCCGGCGGCGCCTACGAGCTGGGGATGCGGGAGACCGACCACGGCATCCCGATCCAGCCCTACCCCGACGGCTGAGTCGATCCCCGCGCTCCTGGTCCTGCCCTAGCCGCTCTTCCCGGAGACGACCTTTTCGAAGGTCATCCAGGTCGAGTAGCCGTCGAGCGCGATCTCGAGCTGTTCGCCGGTCACCGAGGTGACGCCGCCGGTTCCGTAGAGCTTCGCTTCGATGATCCGCGGCGAGTAGCCCGTCTGGGTGATCGCGACCTTCTTCAGCCGGCCGTCGAGCAGCCCGCTCAGCTTCGAGCTGATCTCGGGACCGCTGAAATTCAGCGTCCAGGCGTGCAGCGGGCAGTAGGAGTCGTAGGGGTCGGGGACCCCGACCAGGTAGGGGATCGAGCTGCCGAAGACGTTCTGGATGCTCTCGGTCTTCCCGCCCGAGCAGGCCGAGAACAGCGTCTCGGCGACTTTGCCTTCGTACTCGACCACCTGGCCGCGAGTCGCTTCGGCGGCTTCGTTGCTGCTGGGGTACTCGCTTTCCAGGCCTTTGTAGACCTGGCTGCGGGTGTCGGCGTAGAGGTCGTAGCCGTTGCCGCCGACGCCCGCGGTGAGCGCGAAGG
>JADGPJ010000094.1 GCA_017882505.1 Solirubrobacterales bacterium
TCGCGTTGGCGGCGTCGACGGTGATCTGATCCTCGGTCGCGTCGCGGCTCTCGATCCCGAGGTCGTAGTACTCGAGCTCGACGTCCAGATAGGGGACGATCAGCTGCTCTTTGATGAACAACCAGATGATGTGGGTCATCTCGTCGCCGTCGAGCTCGACGACCGGGTTCTTGACCTGGATCTTCGCCACGGGCGGAGACTATTGAAACCGCCGCGCCGGGCTGTCCCAGACAGGCTGTTCTATGTTGGCTCCTCCATGTCGAACTTCCTCGGACGGGTCGGTGTTTGGCTGGCGGCGCTCGGCGGCGCCTCGGCGGCGGTCGAGCGCGACGCGGCGGCGGAGCTGGACGACGCCGGCTGGGGCACGCTCTGGATCGGCGAGTCGCCGAGGAGCAAGGAGGCCCTGGTCCACGCCGGCCTGCTGCTCGCAGCGACGCCGCGGATCGAGGTCGCGACCGGGATCGCCAACATCTACGGCCGCGACGCGCTGGCGGCGAAGTTCGGCGCCGAAGCGCTGGCCGAGGCCCACGGCGGCCGCTTCGCGCTCGGGCTCGGCGTCAGCCACCCGCCGCTGGTCGAGGCCCGCGGCGCCGACTACGCGAAGCCGGTGGCGACGATGCGCGCCTACCTCGACGCTTACGAGGCCGCCAGCTACGAGCCGCCGGCGCCCGCCGAGCCGGCGCCGCTGATCCTCGCCGCGCTCGGCCCGCGAATGCTGGAGCTGGCGCGGGACCGCAGCGCCGGCGCCCACACCTATTTCGTCCCGGTCGAGCACACGCGCCGGGCCCGCGAGACCCTCGGCGATGGTCCGCTGCTCGCGGTCGAGCTTGGCTTCGTGCTCGACTCCGACGCCGAGCGGGCGACCGAGGCCGCGCGCGAATTCGCGGTCCGCTACCTGGCGCTGCCCAACTACGCCAACAACCTGCGCCGGCTCGGCTACTCCGACGAGGAGGTCGAGGGCTCGGGCAGCGAGCGGCTGATCGAGGACACGATCGTCCGCGGCGACGTCGGCGCCGTCGCGACCCGGGCCGGCGAGCACCTCGCCGCCGGCGCCGACCACGTCTGCGTGCAGCCGATCGCGCCTTCGCTGGATGTCGCGCTGGCCTGGCTGCGGGAGACCCGGGCAGCCGTCGCGGAGCTCTAGTCACGGCGGGCCGGGCCGTCCGCTGCGCCCTTGCGTCGGAGTGTGAATCGTGATTCACTTCTTTGATCGCCTACCGGCCGACAGCCCGAACCGAGGCGCGCCGCGGCGCCGTGCGGACGCGCCTGGTCGATGCTGCCGGCGAGCTGATCGCCAAGGGCGGCTATGGCGAGGCGACGATCGCCAGCGTCGCCCAGCGGGCCGGGCTGGCGGTCGGAACCGTCTACCGCCACTTTCCCTCGAAGTCGGCGCTGTTCGCCGAGGTCTTCCGCGAGGCTTCCCAGCGGGAGGTCGACGCGATGGCCGCGGCGATGAGAGGGGACCTGCCGGCGCCGGCGCGGATCGCCGCCGGGGTCGAGACCTTCGCCCGCCGCGCGATGCGAGCCCGCCGCTTCGCCTGGGCGCTGCTGGCTGAGCCGGTCGACCCCGGCGTCGAGGCCGAGCGCCTGGTCTTCCGCCGCGCCTACCGCGACCTGCTCGCGGCGGTCCTGCGCGAGGGCGTCGACGCCGGCGAACTGAGCTCCCAGGATCCGGACCTGACGGCGGCGGCGCTGGTCGGAGCGATCGGCGAGTCCCTTGTTGGACCGCTCTCCGCCCCCGCCGCCGGCGGAGACACGGAGGCGACGATCGCCTCGCTTGTCGAATTCTGCGAACGCGCGATTGGAAAGGAAAGAGCCCTTGTCGACGCTTGAGACCCGAAGTTCTACCCACGAGGTGACCAACCAGCCGCCGGCGCTGACCGACTACAACGTCTTCGAGGCCGACATCCCACTGGTCGAGGCGGTGCGGCGCGAGGGCGCCGAGTGGGCCGAGCCGAGGATCGCCGCCGTCGGCGCCCTCGCCGGCAGCGAGCCGGTCCGCGCTCTCGGTGCCCAGGCGAACGAGAACCCGCCGAAGCTGCGCACCCACGACCGCTTCGGCAACCGGGTCGACGAAGCCGAGTTCCATCCCGCCTGGCACGAGCTGCTGGGGATGGCGGTGGAGCACGAACTGCACTGCTCACCCTGGAAGGACCCGCGACCGGGGGCGCACGTGGCCCGCGGCGCCGCCTTCATGTGCATGTCCCAGGCCGAGGCCGGGATCGGCTGCCCGATCTCGATGACCTACTCGGTGATCCCGGCCCTGCGCACGCAGCCGGAGCTGGCGGCCGAGTGGGAGCCGCGCTTCCTCTCCCCCAGCTACGACCCTCGCAACGCGCCGGCTCCAGATAAGGCGGGTGCGCTGGCGGGAATGGGGATGACCGAGAAGCAGGGCGGCACCGACGTCCGCGCCAACACGACGGTCGCGCGTCCGGTCAACGGCGGCGGCCCCGGTGCCGAGTACGAGCTGACTGGGCACAAGTGGTTCGTGTCGGCGCCGATGTGCGACGCCTTCCTCGTCCTCGCCCAGGCCGACGGCGGCATCTCCTGCTTCCTCTTCCCGCGCTGGACCCCCGACGGCGAGCGCAACCGCTTCCGCTTGCAGCGGCTGAAGGACAAGCTCGGCAACCGCTCCAACGCCTCAAGCGAGGTCGAGTTCGACGCCGCCTCCGCCTGGCTGGTCGGCGAGGAGGGCGCCGGGGTGCGGACGATCATCGAGATGGTCAACCACACCCGCCTCGACTGCGTGATGGGCGGCGCCACCGGGATGCGGGCCGGGGTTGCGCAGGCGATCCACCACGCCCAACACCGCTCCGTCTTCGGCCGTGTCCTCAGCGAGCAGCCGCTGATGCGCAACGTTCTCGCCGACCTCTGCGTCGAGTCGGAGGCGGCGACGATCTCGGCGATGCGCCTGGCCCGCGCCTACGACGAGTCGATCGCCGGCGACACCGACGCCCAGAACCTCAAGCGGGTCGCCAACGCGGTGCTCAAGTACTGGATCTGCAAGCGGGCGCCGATGCACGCCGGCGAGGCGCTCGAGTGCCTCGGCGGCAACGGCTACGTCGAGGAGTCGGGAATGCCGCGGCTCTTCCGCGAGAGCCCGCTCAACTCGATCTGGGAGGGCTCCGGCAACGTCCAGTGCCTCGACGTCCTGCGGGCGATGATCAAGAGTCCCGCCTCCGTCGATGCCTTCTTCACTGAGGTCAAGGAGGGTGCCGTCGCCGAGCCCCGCCTCGACGCCTACGCCAAGTCCCTCCGCGACGAGCTACCCGGCGACGTCGAGACGATCGAGGTCCGCGCCCGCCGGGTGGTCGAGCGCATGGCGCTAGCTCTCCAAGGCTCGCTTCTGGTCCGCTACGGCGACCCGGCCGTGGCCGATGCGTTCTGCGCATCCAGGCTCGGCGGCGACTGGGGCCAAGCTTTCGGGACTTTGCCGGCCGGCGTCGACTTTGGATCGATCATCGAGCGGCATTCGCCCGCCCATTCACCCGCGGGAGTCCTCAGGCACTGAGGGACGGGAGCTTGAGGTCGTAGTCGCTCCCCCGAATGGCGAGAGGAAGTGCGACGCCAGCCGGCAGTGGCAACTCGTCAGGGATTGCGGTCGTAGTTGCTTCCGGATAGCGGAAAGAAGTACGACATCTCTTGAAGCGAGGAGCGCGAACGCAGCCCCACTTCTTTGCTTCCCAGCCGCTAGGACTGCTTTACGCGAACCACAAGAAGGTCAAGCGAACCACTAGCTCGACCCCGCCGTCGCATCCCTGAGCGCACGCCCGACCTGCTCCACGGTGATGACCCCCGAGAGCCTGCCGTCGTCGTCGACAGCCATCAGCGCCCCGAGCCTGCGCAGGTTCTGGTTCGCCAACAGGCTGTCCAGAGGCGTGTCGTCGCGAATGAAGAGGCCGATGTCGTGGTCGACCAGGTCGGAGACATGGGAGCTGGCGCGGGAGACCTCGGGGACCTCGTCGGCGCGGTCGCGTTCGAGCAGGCCGAGGAAGCGGTGGGCGGCGTCGACGACCGGGAACCAGGGCCAGCGGTAGCGCAGGAAGTACTCGTCGAGCGCCTTCTCGATGCTGATCTCGCCGGGGATCGCGACCGGCTCGCGATCCATCACGTCGGCGACCCGGACGTCGCCGATGCGGCTGGTCAGAGCCGTCTGCATCGCGGCGCCGCGAGCGGCGCCGTTGATAACCATCCCGATCAGCGCCAGCCAGACGCCGCCGAAGATGTCGCCGCTCGCGAGCAGCACCAGGCCGCCGCCGATGAAGAGGTAGGCGAAGACGCGTCCGAGGTTGGCGGCGTAGCGGGTGGCGCGATTCCTGTCGCCGGTCCGCCACCAGACGATCGCGCGGGCGATCCGGCCGCCGTCCATCGGGAAGGCGGGCAGAAGATTGAAGACCAGCACGAGGGCGTTGATCGCGGCGAGCCAGGCGAGCATCGACGCGATCCCGGAGATCCCCGATTCGGTGTGGAATTCCAGCGCCAACCTGAGCGCATGGCCAAACTCGCCGACACCGGCAACCGCGAACCCGACCAGGGTTGAGGCGACGACGATCGCCAGGGTCACCAACGGCCCGGCGACGGCGACCTCGAACTCGGTGCCGGGGCTGTCGGTTTCGCGATCCATCCGCGCCACCCCGCCGAAGATCCAGAGCTGGATGCTCGAAATCCCGATCCCGTTGCGCAGCGCCGAGAAGGCGTGGCCGAGCTCGTGCAGGACGATCGAGCCGAAGAAGCCGACCGCGCTGGCGACGGCGAGGCCGAACGGCTCCGCCGCCGTGCTCGACTGCCCAAGCGCGTCCCCGTAGGCCTGCGACATGGTCAGGATCAGGAAGAAGAGAATCAGGAACCACGACCAGTCGACCGAGATCCGGATCCCACGGACGTGGAAAAGCGTGAATGAGCCGCCACCGAGCATCCCTCAATGGTAAGGGGGTACCTTCCTGGCCGGATGGCCAGGGGCAGCGCAGAGCAGCAACCGATCGCCGAGCGCCTCGGCGCGGCAGACCCCGAGTGGCTGCGCCAGCGCCTCGAGGAACTGGAGAAGATCGAGCGCCCGTCCGCCTCCGAAGGGGAGCGCCGGGCGGCCGAATGGCTCCTCGAGCGCTTCGCCGAGGTCGGCGCGCAGGCGCGGATCGAGGCCGAGCCCGCGCACGGCACCTACTGGTGGCCGCTCGGGATCGGCGCCGCCCTGGGGGCGCTCGGCGCAGTCGCGGCGCTGCGCGGCCGGCGGCTGCTGGGCGCCGCACTCGGCGCCCTGGGCGCCGCCGGGGTCGCCGACGACTTCCCGCCGGGACAGCGGTGGCTGCGCCGGGCCCTGCCGGTCCGCACCACCCACAACGTCGTCTGCGAGCTCGGCGATGCGGACGCCGAGCACACCGTCGTCCTGATCGCCCACCACGACTCCGCCCACTCCGGCCTCGTCTTCCACCCGAAGATTCCCTTGATCGCCGACCGGCTGGGCCTGATCGAGAAGAGCGACACCAGCCCACCGCTGATGGCGCCGGTGATCGGCGGCCCGATCCTCGCCGCCCTCGCCGCCCTCTCCGGCAACCGCCTGCTCGCAAAGCTCGGCCTCCTGCTCGGGCTCGGCTCGGCCGCGGCGATGACCGACATCGGCCTGCGCAAGGTCGTCCCCGGCGCCAACGACAACGGCACCTCGGTCGTCACCCTGCTGGCGCTGGCGCGGCGCTTCGCCTCCGAGCCGCCGCGGGGACTGCGCCTGATCCTGCTCTCGACCGGGTCCGAGGAGTCCTTCAGCGAGGGGATGAAGGCCTTCGGCGAGCGCCACTTCCCCGACCTGTCCACCGACAGCTCCTTCTTCCTCTGCCTCGAGTCGGTCGGTTCCCCGCACCTGCTGGTGCTGCGCGGCGAGGGCTTCCTGAAGATGCGCGAGTACCCGCGGCGCTCACTGGCCCTGATGGACGGCCTCGCCGAGGAGTTGGGGATCTGGCTGTTCCCGAACCTGCGCCTGCGCAACGGCACCGACGGCCTCGAGTCGATGGCAGCCGGTTACGAGACCGCGGTGCTCGCCGGCTGCACCGACCTCAAGCAGCCGGCCAACTACCACTGGCCCAACGACCTCGCCGCCAACGTCGACTTCGACACCGCCGCCGACGCGGTGCGCCTCAGCGAGGCGGCGATTCGTCGCCTGGGAGAGCGCTGGCTGTAGGTCCGGCTAAATCCGACTGCGCAGTCGGATTTAGCATCTATAGGATCTGGCCTCGTGCCAACCCATGACGTTCTCGTAATTGGTGCCGGCCTCGCCGGACAGAGGGCCGCCCTGGCCGCCGCCGAGGAAGGCGTGTCGGTCGGGATCGTCAGCAAGGTCCACCCGGTGCGCTCGCACTCCAACGCCGCCCAGGGCGGAATCAACGCCGCGCTGAACCCCGGCGACTCCTGGGAGTCGCACGCCTACGACACGATCAAGGGCTCTGACTACCTCGGCGACCAGGACGCGATCGAGATCATGACCCGCGAGGCGCCGGAAGAGATCCTCCACCTCGAGCACCTCGGCGTCACCTTCCACCGCAACGAGGAAGGCAAGCTCGGCACCCGCGCCTTCGGCGGCGCCTCCGCCGCCCGCACCTTCTACGTCGCCGACATCACCGGCCAGGCGATCATGCACGTGCTCTACGAGCAGCTGATGAAGTACTCCGAGCAGATCTCGCGCTACGAGGAGTGGTTCTGCACCTCCCTGGCGATCGACGAGAACGGCGAGTGCTGCGGCGTCGTCACCCGCAACGTCGCCGACGGCTCGATGGAGCTCTTCCAGGCGAAGTCGGTGATCCTCGCCTGCGGCGGCAACGGCCAGGTCTGGAAGCCGACCACCAACGCCCTGATCTGCACCGGCGACGGCATCGCGATGGCCTACCGGGTCGGCGCCAAGCTGATGGACATGGAGATGATCCAGTACCACCCGACGACGCTGGCGGGCAAGGGGTTCCTGATCACCGAGGGAGCCCGCGGCGAGGGAGCCCACCTGCTCAACGCCAAGGGCGAGCGCTTCATGGAGACCTACGCGCCGAACAAGATGGAGCTCGCCTCGCGCGACGTCGTCTCCCGCGCCGAGCAGACCGAGATCAACGAGGGCCGCGGCTTCCCCGACGGCACCGTTGCCCTCGACATCACCGTGGTGCCGAAAAAGCGCGTCCACGAGGCGCTGCGCGAGATCGTCCTCGTCGGCCGCGACTTCGCCGGCGTCGACATCACCCGCGAACCGATCCGGATCAAGCCCGGCAACCACTACACGATGGGCGGCGTCAAGACCGACGTCGACGGGCGCACCGACATCCCCGGCCTCTACGCCGCCGGCGAGACCGCCTGCGTCTCGGTTCACGGCGGCAACCGGCTCGGCGCCAACTCCCTTCTCGACACCCTGATCTTCGGTCGCCGCTCCGGCGTCGATGCCGCCGCCCGCGCCAAGCGGATCGAGGGCTCGCGGCCCTCGCCGAAGGTGCTCGAGGACGAGGACGCGATGATCGCCGCGATCAACTCGCGCGAGAAGGGCTCCGGCCGCCGCATCTCCGAGATCAAGCTCGAGCTGGGCCAGACGATGGACGCCAAAGTCGCCGTCTTCCGCGACGAGGCCGGGATCAAAGAGGCGATCGAGATCGTCGGCCGGCTCAAGGAGGAGGCGAAGTCCGCCTACATCGACGACCACGGCAGTGTCTTCAACCAGGACCTGCTCGGCGCGATCGAGCTCGGGTACATGCTCGACAACGCCGAGTGCACCTGCCTCGCCGCGCTCGAGCGCAAGGAGAGCCGCGGCGCCCAGTACCGCACCGACTTCCCCGAGCGCAACGACGAGGAGTGGCTCAAACACATCGACCTCGAGCAGACCGACGATGGGCCTGA
>JADGPJ010000042.1 GCA_017882505.1 Solirubrobacterales bacterium
CCGCTGGGCCCCCGGCGCCAGCGGGGGTGGCTGGATGATCGGCGCCGGAGCCGAAATCGACGGCATCACCACCTACCTCCACCGCAACAACAAGTCCCGCACCTACGGGCCCTACTTCTCGAAGGAAACCGTCGGCAAGCTGGTCGAGGGCCTCTAGATGTGCCGGCGCTCAGGCGTCGAGAATCTGCCGGTAGAAGCGGTAGTCGCGGCGATCGGGACGCAGGTTGGAGGCGAGGGCGAGGTGATGGCGGGCACGGTCCACCTCGCCGGTCTTGCTCAGGGCGCGGCCGAGGCAGAAGTGGGCGTAGTCGTTGACGTGGTGGTTCTCCACCACCGCCTCGAACTCGACCACCGCCTGGCGGAAGCGGCCGGCGCGGTAGTAGGCGCGGCCGAGCGCCTCCCGGACCGAGGACTTCTCCGGCGCCCGCCGCGCCGCCTCGGCCAGCGGCTCGGTGGCGTCCTCGAAGTCGCCGTCTTCGAGCAGCTCGATGCCCCGCCGGTACAGCGTGTAGGTGGGCTCGGAAACCGACTCCGTGGGCATGCCCAAAGTGTAGGAGGCGCGTAAAGCCCGCTCCCGGCGCGGCTAGAGCTTGCGCGCCTTGACGGCGGTGCCGTAGGCGCAGATCTCGGTCCAGGTCGTGCCCAGCTCCGAGGTGTCGAAGCGGAAGGCGAGGATCGCGTTGGCCCCTTTGGACTCCGCCTCCTCGACCAGCCGTTCGGTCGCGTGCTCGCGGCCTTCGGCGAGCATCTTCGTCATCCCCTTCAGCTCGCCGCCGGCCAGCGACTTCAGCGAGGCGCCGATCTGCGAGCCGATGTTGCGAGAGCGAACGGTGAGGCCAAACGCCTCGCCCAGAACCTCTTCGATCTCGTAGCCCGGCAGTTCGTTCGTGGTGACGATGATCACGGCCCCAGACTATCGCCGATCGCGGAGGTCGGGGAAGAACTCCGACTCCTCGTAGGGGCCGTGCGGCCTTCGGGGTGGCGGCCCGAATACGCTTCCGTCCACAGCGCCGTCACCGCCTCCGCATCCCCGTTCTTGGCCGCTCGGATCAGCACATCGGCAGACCCTGGCGGCCCGAAAAGCGCTTAAAAGCAGGGCAAAAAAGGGTGGTCTGCTAAGGTATGCAGGTCGGGCTTGGCGTTTCCGCCACCCGAGAGGTTCCGTTTCCTCCGTGCGCTTCTCGCGTTTTGGGGCTGCTGGATCTCCCTGAATCGCACAATAAGGAGCACATAACTTCATGTCTTTTGCCGATCTCGGCATCTCTAATCCTGTGGTGGACGCACTCGCGAAGCGCAACATCACCGAGCCTTTCCCCGTCCAGCAGATGGTCATCAGCGACGCGCTCGCCGGCCATGACCTGCTCGTCCAGTCCCCCACCGGGTCTGGCAAGACCCTCGCCTTCGGAATCCCGATCGTCGACCTGATCAAGCCCGGCAGCGGCGACCTCGCCGCCCTGGTCCTGGCCCCGACCCGCGAGCTCGCCAGTCAGATCGTCGACGAGCTCGACTCGATCTGCCGCGCCAAGGATCTGCGGATCGCCGCCGTCTACGGCGGCGTCGGCTTCGGCCCCCAGGTCGCCGCGGCCCGCCGCGCCGACATCGTCGTCGCCACCCCCGGCCGCCTCGAGGACCTGCTCTCCCGCGGCGCGATCACGCTCAGCCGCGTTCGCGTCCTCGTCCTCGACGAGGCCGACCGCATGCTCGACATGGGCTTCAAACCGGCGGTCAGCCGGATCGTCGCCCAGACCGCGAAGGGCCGCCAGACGCTGTTCTTCTCGGCCACGCTCGAGGGGGCGACCGGCAAGCTCGCCGCCGCCTACACCCACGACGCGCGTCGCCACACGCAGGAGCCGACCGTCGACCGCGAGGCCGACATCGCCCACAGCTTCGTCCACGTCGACTCCCCGAGCGACAAGCTCGAGCACCTGACCGCGCAGCTGCGCGACGGCGAGCGCGGCCGCACCCTCGTCTTCGTCCGCACCAAGCGCGGCGCCGACCGGCTGGTGAAACGGCTTCGCAGCCACGACCTCGAAGCCGTCGCGATGCACGGCGACAAGAGTCAGAGCCAGCGTGAACGCGCTCTCGCCCGCTTCGAGCGAGGCGACGTCGACACCCTGATCGCGACCGACGTGGCCGCCCGCGGCATCGACGTCGCCGACGTCACCCACGTGATCAACTTCGACGCCCCCGGCGACCAGGACGCCTACGTGCACCGGATCGGCCGTACCGGCCGCGCCGGCAACCGCGGTGCCGGGATCAGCTTCGTCCTCTCCGACCAGGTCGGCGAGATGCGGCGCATCGCCCGCGACCTCGGCCTCAGCCGCGAGTTCGAACAGGCCCGCGGCACGATCAGCGGCGAAACCTCCACCGGCGGCAACGACAACCACAATGCCGGCCCCAACTCCTCCGCGGCGCCCAAGCGCCGGCGGCGGCGACGGAGCCGGAGCAAGGCGGCGGCATGAGCAGCGCAACGAAGATCCACACCTCAAAGAAATGGACCTGCGACCACTGCGGCGTATCGGTCAGTCAGATGGGCGGCGAGAAGGTCGAGCTGCCTAACACCTGGGTCAGTTCGACCGAGGGCACCTACTGCCTGATCTGCCGGCGCGAGCGCGCCGCGCAGGCGGCGCTCCAGGCCGCACCCGAGGACAGCCCGCTGGAAATGCGGGCGAAACTGCGGCGCGCGGCACTGATCGAGTTCGAGGTCAGCCGCAGGCCCGACCACGGCGACGGAATGATCGCCAAAGCCTGCCGTTCGTCGGTGTCGGCCGTCGCGGCCGCCCGTCAGCGGCTGAAACTGCCGGCGCCCAACTAGCCCGTGCAGATTGGCCTCGCTCTCGCGGTAGCCGCGGCACTGATCGGCAACCTCGCCTCGCTGCTCAAGCACCGGGGCTGTCAGTTCGCCGAGCCGGTCCACATCCGGCGGCCGCTGCGCAGCGCCCGCCGGCTCGCGTCCTCACCGTGGTTCGCGGCCGGCTGGGGGCTCGCCGCGATCGCCTGGTTCGTCCACGTCGCCGCTCTCTCGATGGCGCCGATCTCCCTCGTCCAGGCGGTCCTAGCCGGCGGCGCCGTCACCCTCGCGGTGATGGCTCAGCGCCTCTTCGGCGACCCGGTCGAGTGGCGCCAGTGGCTGGCGCTGCTGCTCGGCGGCTCGGGCCTCGCCCTGCTCGTCCTCACCGTCCCCAACTTCCACGGCAGCCATTCCGGCTTCGCGCTGGGCGCGATCCTCGGCTTCGAGGGCGGCTTGGTCCTGCTCGCCGCCGGCCTGGTAACAGGGCACCGGTCGGCGCGCCTGGCCAGCCACGGCAACATCCTCCTCGCCGCGATCGCCGGCGTCCTCTTCGCCCTGGCCGGGGTCGCGGTCAAGGGCCTGACCGGCGCCAGCGGCGTCTCGATCGCCGTGCTCGCCCCCTGGGTCCTGCTGATCCTGACCGCCGGCGTCCTCGCCCAGTACGCGGCGGCGGCGGCGCTCCAGCGCGGCGGCGCGATCGAGACGATCGGGTTGATGGGGCTGGTCGCCAACGCCGCCCAGATCGTCGGCGGCGTCCTCGTCTTCGGCGATCCGCTCTCGAGCCACCCGCTCGGCATCGCCCTGCAGGCGAGCGCCTTCGCGATGGTCTGTGCCTCGGCGTTGCTGATCCCCGCCCGCCGGGCGCAGGTCGGCCCGCTCGCCGCCGGCACCGCCCAAGCGACCTGACAGTCGCCTCCCCCAGACGGTCTTGATCAGGTCGCTGTCGACGACGTAGGCGACGCCGGTGACATCGAGCCCGGCGACCATCTATGGACCGGCACCGGTCCGCTCGACCAGCTGGCCGAGCAGGCCCTCGATGCCGCCGGTGCCGTGGATCCGTCGCTGCTCGTCGGCGCCGTTGCCCTCTCGCAGGATCCGCGCCACCTCCGCCAGCGACTCCTCGCCGCCGAGCTGCCTCGCATAGGGCCGGACTTCTTCGAGGACCCGGCCGGCGAGCTCCAGCGCCGGCGCGGCGGTCTCGTCGTCGACCATCAAACGAGCCTCGAGGCCGTGGCGCTCGGCCTGGTAGTAGGACTCCTCGATCGCCTCGCGGCAGAGACCCGAGGCCGAGGGCCGATCTATCTCCTTCGCCGCCAGCGCCTGGATCAGCGCGGCGATGGCGACGTTGGTGGCGACGCCGGTCTGGACGTCCATCCCCCGCACCTCGACGGTGCCCAGGCGCGGATGTGGCCGCACGTCCCACCAGAGGTAGGTGTAGTCGGCGACGCCGGCGGCGGCGATCAGCTGGTCTGCGACCTTGAGGAACTCCTCGTAGTCGCGGAAGGAGCGCGGGATCTCGAAGCGCGGATAGCTGCGGACGACGGCGGTACGAGCGCTGGCGAAGCCGGAGTCGGCACCCTCGCGAAAAGGGGAGTTGGCGGTCAGCGCCTGCAGCAGCGGCAGGTGCAGGCGCATCGCGTTGGCGACGCGGATCGCTGTTTCGGGATCCGGCATCCCGATGTGGACGTGGAGCCCGGAAGGCGGGGTGTTGAGCAGGCTGGCGAGGTCTTCCTTGACGACGTCGTAGCGCGGCTTGGCGATCAGCTCGCCACCCCTCCCCTCGTCGTCGGGATGCAGGCCGGAGCCGAGGATCCCGACTCCCGTCGCCCGGACCCGCTGGCGTAGCTGCGCCAGCTCGCCCAGCGCCTGGCCCGCGTCGACGCAGATCCCGGTCTTCAACTCGATCTGGGCGGCGAAGATCTCGGTGCTGACGCTCTGGCGGAACTCCGGGCCGAGCTCGGCGATCAGCGGCTCGGCGACGGCGGAGAGGCGGTGGTGCTCGTCGACCAGCAGCAGCTCCTCCTCGACCCCGATCGAGAGCGGCGAGGAGGCCCCGAAGCGGTGGTCGGAGACTTGGCCGCTCATCCCGCCTTCCTACCCCGTTCCGACGCCGCGAAGCACCGCCTGGGCGGCGTTGTAGCCGCACATCCCGTGGGCGCCGCCGCCGGGCGGCGTCGCCGCCGAGCAGATGAAGACGCCGGGGATGCCGGTGGCGTAGGGGTCGAGCGCGAGGCGCGGCCGGATCAGCATCCTCCAGGCGGTGTTGGCGCCGTTGGCGATGTCGCCGCCGACGAAGTTGGCGTTGCGCTCCTCGAGCTCGGCGGCGCTGGTGACGGCGCGGGCGACGATCCGCTCCCGCGTGCCGGGGGCGAAGCGCTCGATCTGGTCGAGCAGCGCCTCGGTGGCGTCGCCGCCGTAGCTCCCGGGGACGTGGGCGTAGGCCCAGACCGGGTGGGTGTCGCCACGCGAGCGCGAGGGGTCGGCGAGGTACTGCTGGCCGACGAGGACGAAGGGCCGCTCCGGCATCCGGCCGCGGTTGATGTCGCGCTCGGCGGCGACGATCTCCTCGAAGGATCCGACCGCGTGCACGGTCCCGGCCCGGCGCGCGGCCTCTTCGGTCCAGGGGATCCCGCCCTCGACCGCGAGGTCGACCTTGAAGGCGGCTGGGCCGTGCTTGTAGCGACGGTACGCGCGGGCGACGCGGGCGGGAAGGCGGGCGCCGGCGAGGTCGGCGACCGCGCCCGGCGCCAGGTCGAGGACGACCGCGTCGGCTTTCGGCAGCTCCTCGAGTGAGCGCACGGTGCGGCCGGTTTCGATCCTGCCGCCGTTCTCCAGCACGACCGCGGCGAGAGCGTCGGCGATCGCCTGCGAGCCGCCGCGGGCGACCGGCCAACCGTAGCGATGACAGGAGGAGACCAGCAGCATCGCCGCGGCCGAGGTCAGCGGTTGCGTCAGCGGGCTGAAGGAGTGGGCGGCGACGCCGCCGAGCAGCGCCCGCGCCGCCGGCGTGTTGAAGCGCCGCGCCAGCAGCGTCGCCGGGGCCAGAGCCGGAAGACCGAAGCGAGCGAGGCGCAGCGGGTGGCGCGGCAGGTGCAGGATCGGTCGCATGATGTCCGCGGCGAGCGCGTCGAAGTGCGCCGAGGAGGGGCCGAAGATCCGCTTCCAGGCCGGGCCGGCGGAGCCGAGCCCGGCGACCGTGTCCTCGATCGAGCGCAGCATCACGCCACCCCCGCCGCCGTCGAGCGGGTGCGCGAGATCGACCTCCGGCCAGGCCCACTCGAGGCCGTGGCGCTCGAGCCCGAGCGAGGTCAGAGACGGCGCCCCGACAGAGGAGGAGTGCACGGCCGAACACTCGTCGTGGATCAGGCCCGGCAGAGTCAGCTCGGAGCTGCGGGTGCCGCCGCCGATCGTCTCCCCCGCCTCGATCACCGTCACCCCCATCCCCCGGCTGGCCAGGGTCGCGGCGCAGGCCAGGCCGTTGGGGCCGGCGCCGACGACGATCGCGTCGCTCATGCGACCGCCGTCGTCGGGAACGGCTGCCCGTCGAGCCATGGCTGGCGCCCGACCATGTCGGCGACGTTCACCCAGCCCTCCTCGACCAGGCCCGTGGATGCGTCGAAGATCCGGTAGTGCTGGCGCTGGACGTGGGCCGGCTGGGACTCGAGCGTGATCACCCTCAGTTCGCCCGGCTCGAACCCGCAGCGCTCCTGAACCGCTTCCAGCAGGCGGTGGTCGTGGAAGTGGCCATCGCCGAAGTTGTAGCCGAGGACGACGCCGGCGACCAGCTCGCCCTCGCGCACCCGGTAGGCCTCGACGTCGTCGACCGCGTGCGGGATCAGGCCGTTGAGGGCGCGCCCGTGGGAGTGCATCGAGCGGAAGGCGAGGCCTTTGTACATCAGCAGCTCGGCCGTCTCACGGTCGTAGAACTTGACCAGCTGCTCGACCACGATCGGCGCCGACTTGACGACCCGCTCGTCGAGCTTCGCCTCGGCCCCGGAGTCCTTGCGGAACAGCCACTGGCTCGTCGCCCAGTTGCCGGCGTAGTAGCGCATCGAGGGCAGGAAGGAGATCAGGTCGGGCCGGAAGTTGCCGAGCACCGGCAGGCCGATGCAGGTCAGCGCCAGGACCACGATCAGCAGCGGGTCTTCGAGGGTTGAGAACGGGACCGAGCCATAGTGGCCGAAGAGGAAGAGCAGGCCGAAGATCATGAAGATGTTCCACTCCAAGGGCACCGCCAGCGGGAAGGTCGAGAGGATGTGGGCGTGGAAGACGATCATCCCGGCGACGGCGATGGTGCCGACGACCCCGCCGCTGGAGACGAGCAGGAGCAGCGGCAGCGTGAACTCGAGGACGGTGCCCATGTGCGCCGAGAGTCGCCCGATCGTCGAGGGCAGGAGATCGTCGGGGTGATCGCGGTAGAGGTGCCGCTTCGCCTTGCGCGAGCGGTTCCACGGCGTGTTGCTGATCATCACCGTGACCACGAAGGGGAAGTGCCGGTTCAGCTTCGAGGAGGCGGCGCCCCACCAGATGCAGACGAAGACGAGCTGCGCGGCGACGATCAGGTTGCCGAGCGGGAACAGGAAGATGATCATCAGGTTGCCGTAGATCTCCGCCCGCGCGGCCAGGAAGGGGACCTTGTCGCGCAGCCCGAGCGCCGCCAGCGCCCCGAGCAGCACACCGACGGCCACGGGGTCGAGGCGGCCGGCGAACGACGGGAGCGCCGCGTCGCTGCCGTCTGAGAAGAGGAGGAAGAGCGCCGCCGCGATCAGCCCGGCGTACAGCGCCACGTCGAACAGCGTCCGCGTCGTGCCGCGGGTCAGCGGCACCTTCTCCGGCCACGGCGGCAGCCGGGTCGTGCCGGGTCGCAGCCAGTAGAGGACGCCGCCGATCATCGGCGAGAAGCGCAGGGTCAGCGGCAGTGAGCCGGCGCCGAGCCCGAGCACCTCCCAGAGCATCGTCCAGACCACCGCCTTCTGGAAGACGATCGGTTCGGTCCACCAGCTGCCGAGATCGCCGAGCCCGCCGAGACCCGCGGTCGTCGCCGAGATCAGCAGCAGCCCGCCGCCGGCGTAGACGACGAGCTTGATCACGTAGAGCAGGTAGACGGCGTAGGGAGTGCCGAACCCGTTTATCGCCCAGTCCTGCGCCAGCGGCTTGATCCGCTCGAGGTGGGGGCGCCGCTGCCACTCCTCGACTTCGAACGGGGGCGGGGCCGGATCGAGTAGTCCCATCGCAGGGCGAGCCTACTTCGCGAGCGGCTCCCCGTCACAGACCACGGCGTCGCGAAAGGCCGGTTCGCCGGCCTCTCGCGACGCAGGACTCAGCCGCCCTGAGCCCCGTACCGGATCTTCTTGCCTGGCTTTACGCACTGGGTCGGCAGGTAGCCCAGGGGCGTCTTGAAAGTCGCCGACTTGCAGGTGTAGTGGAGGGGGTAGCCGGTGGCGCTGACCTTTTCGCCGTTGTAGGCGAAGCGGATGAATTCGTAGGCGGCGGCGCAGGTGACCCCGTCGACCGAGATCGCCTTCGCCGTGACGTTGAACTTCTGCGGCTTTTCGCCTTCGGCGCCTTCGATCGTGACCTTGAAGGTCTTGTTCGGGCAACTCGTGTACCCGCTCGACGCCTGGGCGCCGGAGGTCAGCGCCACCGCCAGGACAGCGAGCGCCAGCATGCTCCCGAGGCCACCAATTCCAAACCACTTGCGTGAGGTCTTCATCTTGCCTTTCTCGATTCCGCCAGACACCAGGATCCGGGCGCCCGCGATCTTCACCTATCCACGGTCGACGCGGCGGCCCAAGATCGCCTTTATACGTAAGAACCGCGTACCGTCTATGCCTGGGGCCGGTTCTCGAGGCCGCTGCGGCGAGGCGGAGTCTCTGCCACCCCCGCCTCGGCGACCAGCGACCAGACCAGCTCCGAGGCCGCCGAGCGACCGGAGACTCCGAGCGTCCGGTAGCAGCGCTCCAGGTGCTTCTGCACGGTACGGCCGCTGATCGCGAGGATCGCGGCCGCGTCGCGGCTGGATCGGCCCCGCGCGACCAGCTGCAGGACCTCGGCCTGGCGGCCCGTGAGTCCGCGCCGGCGCAGCGCCGCCGTCACGGCGCCGTCGCGGGGAGCCTCCTCCGCGAGCGACCGGCGGCCGAGCTCTTCGCGCAGGGCGGTGTGCTCGAGGGCGTTGCGCCAGGACTGGATCAGGAAGGGACGGGCGCGCTCGATCAGGCTCCGCTCCTGATCGCTGTAATCGCGCTCGCGGCGACTGAGGGCCACGCCGAGGATCCGCCCCGGCGTCGCCGGCAGCGTGAACGCCATCTGGTACTCGACCCCGAGCGGCGCGTAGACGGTCCTGTAGATGTCCAGCTCGTGCAGCTCCGCCGCTGTCGTCACGTCGGAGAAGCGGTACGGGCGCCCGTCGAGCGTGGTGGCGTAGCGGATGGTCAGCGGGTTCTGGTGGGCGAATTCGCCGTAGGCGCGATAGAGATCCTCCGGTTGAGGCGGAACGATCACGGCGACGACGCGCTCGGGGTCGGGCCCGATGTCGTTGATCGAGACGTACTCCGAAGGGACGTTTCGCTGCAGCGCCGCGAGCATCCCCTCGATCAGCTCGTCGAGGTCGAGCATGCCCTGGACTTCGCCGATCAGGTCCAGCAGCTTGTCGTCGTGGCCCGCGATCCGGGCGATGCTATTTCCGCCGCGAGGGTCGGCGCGGCGCAGGGGAAGGCGAGTGCCGCGCGACATCCGACGTGGTCCTCAGGTCCGCATTGAAAGCGCCTCGTCGAGGTGCTGGAGCAGGACATCGAGGATCTCCGGGTCGAACTGGGACTCCCGTCCTCGTTCGAGCAGCCCGACCGCTTCGTCGACGCTCATGGCCGGCCGGTAACAGCGATCGCTGAGCAGGGCGTCGAAGACGTCGGCGACCGCGGTGATCCGACCCTCCAGCGGGATCTGCTCGCCGCTCAGGCCCTGTGGATAGCCCCTGCCGTCGTAGCGCTCGTGATGGGTGAGGCGATTGTCGCGGCGACTCGCAGGAGCTCGCTCTCGGACTCCGAGAGGATCTCGTAGCCGATCACCGTGTGGCGCTGCATGTCGGTGCGCTCGACGGCGGTCAGCGGGCCCGGCTTGCGGAGGATGTCGTCGGAGATGCCGATCTTGCCGACGTCGTGCATCGGGGCGGCGACCCGCAGCAGGTCGATCTCGGCCGGTTCGAGCATCAGCTTGCCGCCGAGAAACTCCGCGATCACACCGATCCGGTTGACGTGCTCCCCGGTCGAAGCGTCGTGGAGATCGATCGCCTTGGCGAGCCGCTCGACCGTCTCCTCGCGGGACAGTCGCAGCTCGCCGATCGCCCGCCGCTGCGCCGCTGCCAGCTCGTCGCGCAGCCGCACCTCCGCCTTCTCGGAGGTGATGTCGATCGAGATTCCGCAGACCGCGGAGATATCGGCCCGCTCGTCCACGAGCGGGAACTTGACGGTCTTGAACGTCCTCTCGACCCCGGCGATGACGATCGGTTCCTCGGCCTCGAAAGCCGCGCCGCCCTCGAGAATCTGGTTGTCGACGAGGTGCGCGTTGGCGGCGGGCGCGTGCCAACCAGGCCGTTGCTTCGGTGGACGAGTGCGCCGAAAAGGCTCGGTTTACTCGTAAAAACCGGATTCGCAGCCTACGACGAGGGTTACAGCAATGTCTATCGGCCTTCTCCGCCGGCACCTTGAATCGTCAAGCTGCGGTATGTGAGTAGCGCCGACTTCAGCCTCGTCATCTCGGTCTTCCTCGCGTCGACCGTCGAGGCCGTCGAGGCGTTCACGATCGTTCTCGCGCTCGGAAGCACCCGCGGCTGGAGGTCCACGCTGCTCGGCGTCGGTGCGGCCACCACGATCCTCGCCGCTCTCGTCGTTGCTCTCGGCCCGGCGCTGACCTCGCTCCCGATCGGAATCCTGCGGCTGATCGTCGGCGGGCTGCTGCTCGTCTTCGGGCTGCAGTGGCTGCGAAAGGCGATCCTCCGCGCCGCGGGAGCTCTGGCCACCCACGACGAGATTGCCGCCTTCGAGCGCGAGGCACAGGCGGCCGCACGCGCCGCGGCGGCCGGCGGAGACTTCGACGGCTACTCGTTCAGCGTGGCGCTGAAAGCGGTCCTGCTCGAGGGGCTGGAGGTCGCCTTCATCGTCCTCACCTTCGGCGCCAACCAGAGTCGTGTCGGCCTGGCGGCGACCGCGGCGGGCGTCGCCGTGGTCATGGTCCTGATAGCCGGCCTCGCCGCCCACGCCCCCCTCTCACGGGTTCCTGAGAACACGATGAAGTTCGCCGTGGGAATCCTGCTGACGTCGTTCGGCACCTTCTGGGGTGCGGAGGGCGCCGGCGCGCCCTGGCCGGGGGGCGACGCGGCCCTGCCGGTCGTCGTGGTCCTCGTCGCCGGCTGCTCGCTGCTGCTGGTCGCCGAGCTTCGGCGCGCCCAGGGTCGAGCGAGCGAGGTCGTCTCGTGAGAATCGCCGCGGCGCTCGCGGCGGCCTGGGAGTTCGTCGCCGGCGATGATTGGCAGACCGCCCTCGGCATCGTCCTCGCGCTCGGCCTCACCGCGCTGGTGGCGGCGATCGGCGTCGGCGCCTGGTGGGTGATGCCGCTGGCGGCGATGCTCCTGCTGCGCTCATCGGTCCGCCGCCGGGGCCGGCGGCGACCGGGACGGGTCGGAGCTTCCACCGGAAATCGTGCGCCGGCCGGGAAACTGTGATCTATTCATAGGCGTGCGCCTCACCCGTCCCCTGCTCCTCTGCGCCGCCCTGACCGCGATCGCCGTGCTCGCCCTCGGCGGCGGCCCGGCAGCGGCCCGGCGACACGTCGCCCCGGAGCCGCCGATCGTCATCCCCCGCGCTGAGCTCGAGGCGGCCTTCCACTGCCACGGAGAAGTCGAAGGCTCGGCGACCGAGCCCCTGCTCTTCGTCACCGGCACCGGCGCCACCGGCGAGGAGGGCTACCTGATCGGCAAGGGCGCCTTCGAAGCGTTCGGCCACCCGGTCTGCGACGTCGACTTCCCGGACTTCACCACCGCCGACATCCAGGTCTCGGTCCAGTACCTGGTCTACGCGATCCGCCGCGAGGCCCGGATGGCCGGGCGCCCGATCGCCATCTTCGGGATCAGCCAGGGCGGTCTGCTGCCGCGCTTTGCCCTCACCTACTGGCCCGACCTCCGCGCCAAGGTCACCGACGTGCTCGCCGCAGCGGGCACCCAGCACGGGACCACCGCCGTCGGGCCGAGTGGACCCTGCTCGGCGACCAATCCCTGCCCGCCCGCGGTCTGGCAGCAGGCGGCGGGCTCGCGCCTGCTGAAGGCTCTGAACAGCCAACCGGTCGAGGCGCCGGGGCCGACCGCCTGGACGACCGTGCGCTCCTCGACCGACGAAGTCGTCCAGCCCCAGACCGGCAAGCACCCGACCTCGTCCCTGAAGGGCGCGACCAACATCCTGATCCAGGCCGTCTGCCCGGGACGCGTGACCTCCCACATCGGCACCGCCGTCGATTCCGTCGCCTTCGCCGCCTTCGCCGACGCCATCTCCCACAAGGGCCCGGCCGACGTCTCGCGCCTCCCGAGCGACGTCTGCTCCCACCCCTACGCCCCCGGTCTCAACGAAGAATCCACCGCCAACTTCCTGGCCGGCACGACCGTGCTGATCCCCTCGCAGGAAGCCGGCGTGCCGCGGGTCCCGGCCGAACCCAAGGTTCGCGCCTACGTCAAGCGGATCGTCGGCGGCGGCTCCAACTAGGCAGCCGAGGAGCTTGCGCCGGCACCCTCGCTAAGGGGATCCGGGCGATTGCGAAGCTGGAATCGCGTCCAGAATCGCATCCGCGATCTCCTGCGGGGTCGGAGGGCAACCGGGAATGCGGATGTCGACGGGAAGCAACCTGTCGAGCGGCCCGGCCAACTCGGCGGCGGCGCCGAGAACGCCGCAGCCGAGGGCGCAATCCCCCAACGCGGCGACGCGGCGAGGCTCGGGCATCGCCTCGTACGCCGCCAGCAGCGCCCCCTCCATTCGGGTCGTGACCGGGCCGGTGACGAGAAGGACGTCAGCGTGACGGGGCGAGGCGACGATGTCGAGGCCGAAGCGCTGGAGGTCGTACTGCGGCGCCGCCGTCGCGGTCAACTCGTGCTCGCAGGCGTTGCAGGAGCCGGCGTCGACGTGGCGGATCGCCAGTGAGCGGGCGCCCCGGCGGGGCGGCAGGGCGGCTTCGCGGCGGACGCGCTGGAGGTGGCGCAGGAGAACGAACATGGCTCAGCGGTCCACGCAGGCGTAGCAGAGCTCGAAGCTCTTGTTGATCAGGGGGAAGTCGGGCAGGAGGTTGCGGGCGCTCGCCTCCGCCAGCGCCGGCCAGTTGGCGTAGGAGCCGGTGCGCAGGTGCAGCCGCCGCAGCCGGAACAGGTCGTGCTCGAGGACGCAGACCGTCTCCCCCCGCGGGCTCTCGACCCGGGCCACGCCGATCGGCGCCTTCGGGCCCGACGGGCTTGCGATGTCCGCCGCGATCGGCGCCGAGAGAAGGTCGTCGAGGACCTCGAAGGTGGATTCCAGCTCGCTCGCCCGCACCTGCAACCGCGCCGACACGTCCCCGGTCCTCGCTTCCGGTCCCGCGGCGGCGAACGACGAGCCGTACCAGAGCCCGGGGCTGTCCGAGCGCGTGTCCTGCTCCAGGCCGGAGGCTCGCGCGGCGGGCCCGACGGCGCCAAGCCGGGCGGCGGAGTCTCGATCGAGCACCCCGACCCCGCCGAGCCGGGCCTGGACCGAGCCGGAGAAGCGAACCTCCCGCCACACCTGCGCCGCGTCCTGGCGCAGCTCTCGGAGCTGACCGCGCGTCCGACCTGCGAGTTGGGATGCAAGCACGAGGCGGCTGGCCCCGACCTCGGCCGATCCGAACAGGAAGCGGTGGCCGGCGAGCTCCTTGTTCAGTCGCATCGCGCGCTCCTTCAGCGCCGCGAAGGCCATGTTGCCGCTTGCGAACCCGATCCCCGCACAGGCGGCGCCGATGTCGTTGAGGTGGTTGTAGAGGCGCTCGAGCTCGAGCAGGAGCGTGCGCGCGCGACGCAGTTCGCGGGTCGGGAGCAGACCGAGCACGCTCTCGCAGGCCTGGGCGTAGGCGACCGCGTTGGTGACGGCGCAGGCCCCGCATGCGCGCTGGGCGAACCTCAGGCCGTCGGGAAGCTCCCGCCCCTCGGCGGCGCGCTCGAGCCCGCGGTGCTTGTAGAAGAGCCGCGTGTCCAGATGAAGGATCCGCTCGCCGACGACGTGGAAGCGGAAATGGCCGGACTCTATGACGCCGGCGTGGACGGGCCCGACGGCAACCTGGTGGACGCCCCTCCCCTCGACCGGCGTCGTCCAGGCCGCCGTGTCGACCGTGTGGTCGACCAGCGCGCGCAGCGGCTCGTGGCCCTCGAACCGCAGGCCGTGGAGGTCGTGGGCCTCGCGCTCGTCCCACTGCGCCGCCGCAACGAGGTCGACGATCGTCGGCAGCTGATCGCGGTCGACCCGGGTCGTCAGAACCCGGGTCGACGGGCCATCGGCGAACAGTGCGCTCCAGCGCCGGGCGAGACGGTCACCGCTGGCGTAGGCGCCGCAGAAGCGGGCGCCGTCGCCGAGCTCCCGCCGGCAGGACTCGCGCCAGCGCGAGCCCTCGACCTCGATCGCCGCGACACCCTGCCGCGGCTCCGCGGCGCGCAGACGCCGCGGCCGGCTCACGAGCCGCTCCCCAACAGCGCCGCGACGATGCCCGAATCCGGAAGTGCGTAGGCCGCGATGGTCAGGGCGAGCAGTGCCACCGTCGCCGTTCCGGCAAGCAGCACCACCGCCCGGGCCGAGCGGGAGGTCGGACGTCCCCCCCGCTCCGCGCTCTCGCCCAGCAGCCCTTCGATCAGGGCGTGGGCGAGCCCGATGAACCCGAGCGCCAGCAGCACCGCCGCGAGTGCCGAGACCCCGGTCAGGCCAGCGTCCATCCCACCCAGGAGGATCATCAGCTCGGAGACGAAGAGCGGCGACGGGGGCAGGCCGGCAAGCGACATCAGGCTGACGGCCATCGCCGTGGCGGTCGGCGGGCTCGCGTGGGCGACGCCTCGCGGCGGTGACTCCGCGGCCGAGGGATCCTGGCGCAGCAGCGGGATCGCGGTGTAGAAGCCGAGCGCCTTGGCGACCCCGTGGCCGGCGATATGGAGGACCACGCCTGCGATCGCCAGCGGGGTGCCAAAACCGATCCCGAGTGCGAGGATCCCCATGTGCTCGAGGCTGGAGTAGGCGAGCAGCCGCTTCCACGGCAGCGGCTGCCACAGGAAGGGCACGGCGATCGCCAGCGAGACAAGGCCAAAGCCGACGAAGAGCTCCTGAACCGCGGCGCCGCCGAGCGCCGGCTCCAGCGCCAGCTTCGCCCGCCAGGCGATCAGCAGCACCGTCGGCAGCAGTGCCGCGGAGAGCATCGCGCTGACCGGCGGCGGCGCCTCGCTGTGGGCGTCCGGCAGCCAGTTGTGGACCGGCGCCCAGCCGATCTTGCTGGCCAGCCCGACCATGATCAGGATGAAGGCAAACAGCGTCGTCTGCGCCGGCATCGTGCCCGCGTGGCTCGCGAGCCGGCTCCAGTCGAGCCGGCCGAGACCGGCTTCGGGGCCCCCCGCCGCGACGAAGAGGACAACTATCCCCAGCAGCGCGACCGCCAGGCCCAGGGTGGTCAGAACGACGTACTTCCAGCCGGCCTCGAGGGCGCTCCGCTTGCCGCTGAAGGCGACCAGCAGCGCCGAGGCCGCCGTGGTCGCCTCGATCAGCAGCCAGGCCAGGGCCAGGTTGTCGACCAAGGGCAACGCGAGCAGCGCCGCCCAGAAGACGTTGAAGGCGGCGTAGTACCAGGCGTGGGAGCGGCGGGCGCTGAACCAGCTGCGGCCGGTGTGGCGCAGGTAGGCCGGTGAGACGGCGGCGCTGGCCAGCCCGATCACGCCAACCAGCGCGAGGAAGACGCCGCTGGCGGCGTCGACCACGTACCAGCTCCCCCCCGCGGCTTCCCCCGGCGCCGCGGCGAGGGCGGTCACGGCCAGGGCCAGGGCCAGGACCGCCGTCGCGACGGAGGTGGCGAGGTTGAGGCGATCGGCGGCGCGGGCCGTCGGCATCAGCCAGACCAGGGCGGCCGAGCCGAGCGGCACCGCGAGGACGGCGAGAACGAGTGTCGCGTCAGTCACGCAGCCCCCTGAGCAGATCGGTGTCGCCGCTGCCGATCTCGCCGTGGATCCTGTGGGCGAAGGCGGCGGCGACGGTGATGATGAGCGCCAGGTCGAACAGCACGCCCAGCTCGATCGCGAACGGCAGCCCCCCGTGCACCGAAACCGCCAGCAGGTAGACGCCGTTCTCGGCGACGAGGATGCCGAGCACCTGCACGAGTGCCGGCCTGCGCATGATCACGATCGCGATCCCGAGGCAGAGCAGGGCGATCGCGCCGTGCTCGGCGGCGACGTCGCCAAGCCCGAGTGGGGGCACGGACGCGACCGCGATCAGGCAGACCACCGTCGCGACCAGGAGGCGAACGACGACCGTCGTCGCCGGCGTCACCGGGCCCGGCTCCGGGGTGCGGCGGCGGGTGAGGGAAAGCAGCGCCGGCAGGGCGACGGCGCGAACGACGAGGATGATGCCGGCGAGGAGAAGGCCGGGTCCCTCGTCCACCAGAGTCAGCGCCGCCACGCCCAGCAGCAGGGACTGGGCCGTGAGCAGCCAGATCGCGAAGCTGCGCCGCCTCGCGAGCATCACACCGAACCCGAGCGCGACCAGGACCGCGATCGTCGCGGTGCTCATACCAGGCCCCCGGCCAGCCAGCTCGCCAGGCCGACCATCGCCAGCAGGCAGCCCCCGGCGAGCAGCGCCGGGGCGCGGAGGATCCGCATCTTCGCCTGCGCCGTCTCGGTCAGGGCCAGCCCCACGCAGAGCAGTGCGACGCCGGCCAGG
This sequence comes from Solirubrobacterales bacterium, assembly GCA_017882505.1. Lineage (GTDB taxonomy): Bacteria > Actinomycetota > Thermoleophilia > Solirubrobacterales > 70-9 > VAYN01. Next base: position 16,735 of record JADGPJ010000042.1, read on the forward strand.
AGACAGACCAGCTGCGCGCCGAAGCCTCCCCAGTGGGGCAGGAACAGCTCTGCCGCGAGGACGAGGACGATCCAGTGGCGGGCGGCGGCGCTCCACTGCAGGAGCGCCAGGTCGCGGCCGGCGTACTCAAGCAGCGGTCCCTCGTGGATCATCGTCAGCTCGAGGTGGGTGTCGGGGTTGTCGATCGGCTGGCGCCCGGTCTCGAAGACGACGATCAGCCCGAAGGCCCCGGCGGCGCACCAGTGGCCCGGCTCGCTCCAGATTCCCGAGCCGTTGGCGGCGGCGCTCATCGCGGCGAGGCCGGTGCTGTCGGCCGGAATCGCGGCGAGGACGATCGCCAGAACCAACAGCGCCTCGGCGGCGACCGCCAGCGTCAGGTCGCGACTCGCTCCCATCAGCGCGAATCCCGAGCCGGTGTCCCAGCTGGCGGCGGCCAGCGCGAAACGGCCGAGAGCGAGCAGGCCGACGAGGACGAGCGCGTCGTCGCCGAGCCCCCAGCCCGGGGAGAGCCCGCCGACCGGCACCAACAGGATCGCCAGACCGGTCGTGGCGGCGAGGACGCACGGCGCCAGCCGGTAGACGATCGTCGTCGGCTGTGGATCGGCGAGGGACTTTCCCCAGAGCCGCCGCAGCTCCCGGTAGGGCTGCAGCGGCGAGGGGCCCCGGCGGCCCTGCATGCGCGCCTTCAGCGACTGGATCGTCCCCGGCAGCAGCGGCGCCAGCGCGAGCCCGCCGAGGACCTGGATCGCGGCGGCGAGCGCGCTCACCCGATCGCTCCCGCTCGGGCCAGGACGAGCAACACCAGCAGCAGTGCCAGCAGGTAGCCGGCGTAGGCGCGGACGCTGCCGGACTGGATGCGACGGGCAATTCGGGCGGCGGCGAGGGCCTGTCGCTGCACCGGTCCGTACAGCATCGTGTCGAACAGGTGCGGGATCTCGCCCCGATAGCTGACCGACCGCACCAGGCCGTGCTCTTGCACCGTCGTGATTTCCCGCCTGGGTCGCAGGATGCCCTCGAGGACGAGCCGCAGCGGCTTGGTGAAGCCGGCCGAGCTCCAGGCGAGCGCTGGCTCGATCCGCTGGCCGCAGGCCCAGGTGGGGACTGGCACTGCCCGCCTCGACCCGCGCAGGAGCCACAGCAGCCCGGTCAGCGCGACGATTCCCAGCAGAAGCCAGGGCGAGGGAAGCGAGCCGGTTCCCGGGATCCGGAGGCTCGGCTCGGTGGCGAGGTGGTGCGGCTGTGGGGCGAGGGCCATCAGCGATGGGACCAGCAGGCCGGGGGCGGCGCCGAGCGCCACGCAGCAGCCGGCCAGGAACACCATGCCGGACCTCATCCCGGCCGGCGCCTCGACTGCCGCCGCGGCCTCGGGTCGGCGAGGGGCGCCGAGCAGCACCAGCCCGACCGCCTTGACGAAGCAGAAGAGGGCCAGGGCCGCGGTCGCGGCGAGTCCGGCGACCGCGATGGCGCCGGCCAGCCCGAGTCCGAGGGAGGGACCCAGAGCGACGTGGATCAGCGCTTGGAGGGTGAGCCACTCGGAGGCGAAGCCATTCAGCGGGGGCACGCCCGCGATCGCCATCGAACCGATCAGGAAGGCGCCGCCGGTCCACGGCATCCGGCGCAGCAGCCCACCGATGCGATCGACGTCGAGCGAGCCGACGGCGCGCTCGAACGCGCCGGCCGCAAGGAACAGCAGTGCCTTGAATACTCCGTGGTTGAGGATGTGGAGGAGGGCCGCGGCGAAAGCAATCGCCGCCCAGGTCGTATCGCCGCCGGAGGCAAAGAGGATCGAGGCGCCGAGGCCGAGCACGACGATCCCGACGTTCTCGATCGAGTGAAAGGCGAGCAACCGCTTCAGATCATGCTGCACGAGCGCGTAGAGCACACCGCCCAAGGCCGACAACAGCCCAAGCGCAAGCACCACTAAGCCGGCCCAAAGCGGGGCCGGCGCGGCCCACTCGAAGAGCACCCGGATCAGCCCGTACAGCGCCACCTTGATCATCACCCCCGACATCAGGGCCGAGATGTGGCTCGGGGCGACGGGGTGGGCTCGCGGTAGCCAGGAGTGCATGGGCATCAGGCCCGCCTTGGTGCCGAAGCCGATCAGAGCGGAGACTATTACCAGCGCCTGGACCCCGGAGCCCTGGGCGGCGATCGCCCCCGGATCGCCCAGCGCTCCGTAATGGGCGAGGGCGAGCACGGAAATCCAGACACCGGCGCCGCCGAGGTGGGTTATCGCGAGGTAGACGAAAACCGCATGGCGCACTGCGGCGTCGCTGCGTTGGACCAGAATCGCAGCCGCCGGCACCAGCGTCATCAGCTCCCAGGAGGCGAGGAAGCTGGACGGGTCGCGCGCGGTCACGACTGCGACGAGCGAGAGCAGGAACAGCCCGCTCAGGCCGACCAGCGCACGGCCACGTGCGGCGCCGGCCAGGTAATCGCGCGCGTAGACGAGTGACGGCGCGGCCACGATCGCAATGGTCGCGAGGAAGAACCCGGTCAGCCCGTCGATGCCCAGGCGCGGGCTCAGCCCGTCGTGGAAGCCGGCGCCGATCGCGGGCGCGCCGAAGAGGACCAGGGCGCCAGCGGCCCCGAGCAGGCCGACCCCCAGCGCCTGGAAAGTGAGCGCGCCTGCTGCCCTGAGGCGAAGCACGGGCGCCAGGGAACCGGCCGCCAGCAGCGCGACGCCGGCCCCCGCCAGCCAGTCCAACCCACTCAACCCGGGAGGCCTATCGCTACCGGGACTTCGCGGTCGTACTGCCGGACTCCGACGACGACTCGCCCAGCTCCCCGAGCAGGGCGTTGGCTTCCTCCAGGTGGGAGCCGATCACCTGGCGGGCGCTCTCGAGCATCTGGAAGATGCGAGGGTCCCGCACTCTGTAGAAGACACTGGTGCCCTCCTTGCGTGCCTCGAGGATGCCCTGCCTGCGCATCGCGCTCAGATGCTGGGAAGCACCGCTCGAGTCGATCCCCAACTCGGCCTGCAGATAACCCACCGTCATCTCCCCGCCCCTCAGCAGATCCAAGACCCGCACCCGGGCCGGATGACCCAGGGCTCGGAAGAACTCGGCCTTGACTCGGTGGATCGGCTCCGGCGGACTCGTCATCGTCGGCCAAGTGTATCTTAAAATTCATTAAGATTAAAAGGATCGAAATCCCACTCCCGATGAGAACCGCGACGACCTGCGAGGAACGACTCTACTTCCGCATCGATCAGGGCGGTACGGACGCCGTCGATGCCGCCGTCGCGCTGCTGGAACGCCACGAACCCGATTCGCTCGCGGAGGCCCTGGCTCTACTCTCTCCCGGCGGCGCCGAACTGGCCCCGGATCCGCAGGAGACCGCGACCACGGCATGGGATCGCTACTTCCACATCAGGACGATGTCCTGGGACTGACCAGCCAATCCCCGCAACCACTACGTCGGCAGGCCCCACTTCGGCATGCCTGCCGCGCGCGCGGGGCGTCGAGCGCGCGCGTGATCGATCGGCCGCCCTCCCGGTTGAGATCGCATCGCCCACGGGTGCCTGCCGATCGTCCCGTAGTGCTCGCGGAGGAAGGCTGGTATCGCAGCGGAAGATCAGCCGCACCGGCATTCTCAGAGGCTAGTTCAGGCGCCGAATCGCGCCGCGGCGACGGCGGCCTGGCCAAAGGAGATGCCACCGTCGTTGGGTGGCAATCGCTCCGGCACCAGGACCCGCAGGTCCGCGGCACGGACCAGCGAGGCGGTTTGCTCCAGCAGGCGTCGGTTCTGGAACACGCCGCCGCTGAGCACGACCCTGTCGAGGCCGAGTCGCCGGGCCAGCTCAGCGCAGCCGTGGGCGGTGGCAGCGGCGACGGTGTTGTGAAAGCGGGCGGCGACCAGCGCCGGAGCGGTGCCGGCGCCGATATCGGCGAGAACGCTCCGCACCATCGGGCGGGGGTCGAGGACGGCCGGCACCGACTCGGCCGGTTCTCCCCCGCCGGGAATCAGCGGCATCTCGTAGAGCCCACCCTCGCCGGCATCCGCCATCGCCTCCAGCTCGACCGCCGCCTGCCCCTCATAGCTGACCCGAGGCGCGGCGCCACACAGGGCGCCGACGGCATCGAAGAGGCGCCCCATGCTCGTCGTAGCCGGCGAGCCGATCCCCCGCCCGACCAACTCGCCGCAGTTGCGCCAGTCGCGGGCGTCGACCGCGGAAGCGAGCGCGGCCGGCACCTCCGGCAAGGCACCGAGAGCCGCGACCGACCAGGCGCAGGCCATTCGCCAGGGCTCGCGGATCGCGGCTCTTCCACCGGGCAGCACGACGGGCCACAGGTGTCCGGCCCGCTCGAAGTCCCGAACGCTGCCTGCCAGCAGCTCTCCCCCCCAGACGGTTCCGTCGGCGCCGAAGCCGGTGCCGTCGTAGACGACGCCCAGCGCCCGGCCCGTCTCACCGTGCTCGGCCAAGCAGGCCGCCAGGTGCGCATGGTGATGCTGGACTCCGACCAGCTCGACGCCCTCGCGCTCCTGCGCGTACTTGGTCGAGAGATACTCGGGGTGCAGGTCGTGAGCGCAGAGCTCCGGCTCGATCGCGAAGAGGCGCTGGAAGTGCTCGACGCCCTCGCCGAAGGAGCGCAGGGTCTCGTAGTTCTCGAGGTCGCCGATGTGATGCCCGACCCAGGCGCGGCCACCCTTGACGAGGCAGAAGGTGTTCTTCAGCTCGGCGCCGCAGGCGATCAGGGGCCGCGGCGTCTCGACTGGCAGCTCGATGCTCCGGGGTACGAAGCCGCGCGAGCGGCGCAGCATCAGCGGCGCCCGCGATCCACCCACCGAGACCGACCTGACGACCGAGTCGTCGGTGCGGATGTGGATCGGACGATCGTGGACGAGGAAGAGGTCGGCGATCGACGCCAGCGACGCCATCGCCTCCTCGTCGCGGAAGGCGATCGGCTCATCGGAGACGTTGCCGCTGGTCATCACCAGCGGCACACCGCAATCGGCCAAGAGGATGTGGTGCAGCGGGGTGTAGGGCAGCATCAGCCCGAGCTCGCGGGAGCGCGGCGCCACCGCGGCCGCCAGGTCGGCGTCGGGCCGACTCGGGCAGAGGACGATCGGACGCTCGCGGCTCACCAGCAGCTCTTCCTCGGCGCCGATCTCCGCCAGCGCCCGCGCCTGCGCGACACCGCCCACCATCACCGCGAACGGCTTCTCCTCGCGATGCTTGCGCGATCGCAGGGCGGCGACGGCGCCCTCGTCGTCCGCCCGGCAGGCGAGGTGGTACCCGCCCAGCCCCTTGACCGCGACGATCTGACCTTCGCCGAGCGCGGCGGCGGCAGCCGCGACCGCGTCACCGGACCCGGTGGCGGCCATGTCCATCCCGTCCCTGCCCAACAGCCGCGCCCGGGGGCCGCAGACGGGGCAGGCGTTCGGCTGGGCATGGAAGCGCCTGTCCAGCGGGTTCTCGTACTCCGCCCGGCAGGCCTCGCACATCTCGAATCCCGACATCGTCGTCAGCGGCCGGTCGTAGGGAACGCCTTCGACGATCGTGAACCGGGGCCCGCAGTTGGTGCAGTTGACGAACGGGTAGCGGTGGCGGCGGTTGCCCGGGTCGAAGAGCTCGGCGAGGCAGTCGGCGCAGGTGGCGCTGTCCGGCGAGACGGGCGCCGCCGGCTCTCCGCGCTCCTCGCTGGCAAGAATCCGGAAGCCGGCCTCTCCCCGCGGCGCCAGCTCTTCCGGCGCGATCCGCTCGATCGAGGCGAGTGGCGGCGCCTCCGCGCCGAGCCGCTCGAGGAAGCGGGCCACCGCGGGGGCCGAGCCCTCGACCTCGATCAGGACGCCGAGGGTGTCGTTGAGCACCCAACCGCCGAGGCTCAGCTCGTCCGCCAAGCGGTAGACGAAGGGGCGAAAGCCAACACCCTGGACGGTCCCGCCGACCCGGACCCGCAGGCGCCGCCCGGCGGCCGTCACCGCCATCGGGCTACTCGCGGGGGCGCCGCCTGAACTCCGACAGCACCAACCCGTAGAGGAGGTGGTCCGCCGCGAGTGCGACCCGCTCGAGCGGTCGTGGCTTCTTCGCCTGCTCGAGGCCGAGGATCGGGGCGAGGGCCACCTCGAATCCCGCCCAGACGGCGAGCCCGTACATGGGTCCCGCCCAGGACTGGCGGCGAATGCCCGCCGGCAGCGCCCCGAAGACCCCGCCCCCGGCGGCGCCATAGCCCCAATGCGCGAGCTCGACCGCCGCCCGCCGGCGCTCGCGTGGGACCAGCCGGAGCAGCCCCTTGGCGCGCTGGCGGAAGATCGCCTGCGGCGGTGGCTCCTCGACGATCCCGAGGCTGACCGTCAGGACCCGCATCCCGGTCATCGCCATCGCGGCGACGGCGCCGCGCAGGGCGGCGTGGGCGATTCGTTCGACCGGCGGCCCACTGGTCTCCTCGTTGGCGTTCATCTGCCACCTCTACCCGGCCAGCTCGATCAGCTCACGCAGCGCGTGGTAGGCGCTGGCCTGCGCCTCCTGGATGCGGGGGATGTTCTGGGAGGCGGTCACGACGACGTGGTCGGCGAGACCCTCCGCGGCGATCCGGCCGCCGTCGTAGCCGACGAAGGCGACGGTCGCCATCTCGCGCCGGCGGGCCTCGGCCAGGGCCTCGATCACGTTACCCGAGTCGCCGCTGGTGGAGAGCGCCACGAGCGAATCTCCGGCGCGCCCATAGGCGATCACCTGGCGCTGGAAGATCACGTCGGTACCGATGTCGTTGCCGACCGCGGTGATGATCGCCGTGTCCTCGGTGAGATCGATCGCCGGGCGCGCCGGCCAG
>JADGPJ010000043.1 GCA_017882505.1 Solirubrobacterales bacterium
CAGCACGGCAAGCACCTTCAGACCGCGTTCACGAGCTACGACAAACTCGTCGGCATGACGGGCACCCGCGGCAACCTCTGGCGAAGGATGTCAGCGGTCTTCGAGTTCGCTCGCCGATCGCCGGAAAACGACGGCGAAGTCAGGCAGATCGCTCCCCCGCGCGACGACGCGGGAGAGATCGCCGAGCGCTGGCGTTCCGCCGCCAACGAGTAGGCGGCGAAAACCGAGCAGATCAAGGACGCCCGACCGAGGACGCCGAGATGCGACGGTTTGCAGCCGCCTACGGCAGCAGGACGTCGTTCTCCGAGGAGGCGCGGTAGCGACCGACGACGAGCCTGCCGGCGGTCGCACCCGGGATGCCGGCCGCGGAGATCGTGTAATTGCCGGCCGGGAGGTTGACCTGGAAGGTCCCGGGGCTGTTGGCGTACACGGGTGCCGAGGTCGAGTCCTTCGGCCCGCGTATCTCCAGCTTCGAGTCGCCGCGGGTCTGGTTGGAGGTGACGAAGACGACGTTGAGCGGGGCGTCGGTGTGGATCGGCGGCTGCGCGTGGTTCTGGTTCTGCGGGATCTGCTGCGAGCGGTCGGGGCCGACGCCGATCCGCCCCGGCTGGACGCTGACCGCACCCGGGGCGATCGTGACGCTGACCCGGGTCGGCGCCTGCGGCCGCGGTCCGTTGGGGTGGCTGGAGGCTCCGCAGCCCCCGCCGGCGAGCGCCAGTAGGCCGACGACACCGACAGCGGCGGTTCTGGCTCTCCCACGACCCATCGGGGCGGAATCTAACCGAAGGGCAGGGCGGTTACTTCAGCCGTAACGCCATCTTCACCTACGGCGAGCTGGATGCCCGGCTCCGCCTCGCGGCGCAGGATCGCCAGCCCGATCGGGCCGAGGGCGGGGGAGACGCCGGCGCTGCCGAGCCGTCCGACCTCCTTCTCGCCCAGCCGCAGAGTCGCTCCCGGCTCCGCCCGGCCGCTCAGCCGCAGCCCCCGCAGGTGCCGGTTGGGGCGGCCCTTGTAGTGGAGGCGGGCGACCGTCTCCTGGCCGATGTAGCAGCCCTTGGTGAAGCTGACGGCGTCCTCGACGATGCCGGCCTCGGCGGGCATCGTCTCCGTGCCCATCTCGGCCCCGAAGCGGGGGACGCCCGACTCGATCCGGAGGATCTCCACCGCCGCCGGGGAGACCTCGACGGCTCCGGCGCCCAGCAGCGCTTCTCGCAGCCGCTCGCGGTCCGCCGTCGCGGCGATCAGGTCGATCCCGTCGCGGGTTCCCGCCGCCAGGCACTCGACCCCGGCGATCGAGGTCTCTTCGCAGGCGTTCTCCGGTAGCGCCGCGGTGGCGGCGATCTCGACGCTGCGGGGGCCGATCAGGGAGAGGATCGTCCGTTTGTCGCTGACGTCCTCGACCTCGACCTCGCGACCGATCGAGTACATCGTCAGGTGCCGGAGGACGGTCTCGCGGGCGAGCGGCTCGGTGTCGACAAGAATCTCCTCGGCGGCGGGCCGCAGCACCCTCATGTCGGACTGCATGTGGCCCTTGCGGTCGAGCAGCGCCGCGTACTGGCCGTCGCCGGGCTCGAGCGCCTCGACGTCGTTGGTCAGCTGGCCCTGCAGGTACTCGGCGGCGTCGGGACCGCTGACCGCCAGCTTGCCACGGTCGGAGCGGTCGAGCAGGCCGCATTCCTCGCGCAGCTGCCGGTACTGGGCATCCAGCTCGAGGATCGCGGGCTCGCTCATCCACCAGATTCTAGGAAGCGGCCGTACCGCCCCTCTTTTAGATATGTCAAACTCTGATTTAGACGTGTCTAATTCTTCCCAGGCGATCGAGGACTACGCGAAGGCGATCTACGCGATCTCCCAGGAGCGCGACGGCCTCGTCCTCAACGGCGAGGTGGCACAGCGCCTCGACGTCACCCCGGCGACGGCGACCTCGATGCTCAAGCGTCTGGCCGATCTCGGCCTGGTCGACTACCGGCCCTACAAGGGCGTCAGCCTGACGGCGAGCGGCGAGCGGGTGGCGCTCGAGGTGATCCGCCATCACCGCCTGATCGAGGCCTACCTCTCGGAGGCGCTGGGAATGCCCAGCGACCGCGTCCACGAGGAGGCCGAGGTGCTCGAGCACTACATCTCCGAGGAGCTCGAGGCGCTGATGGCGGCCAAGCTCGGCGAACCGAGCCACGACCCCCACGGGACGCCGATCCCCGGCCCCGATCTGCGACCGCCGCCGGCGGCCGAGGGGAGCTCACGCTGAAGTCGCCGCACCCGCCGCACGAAGCCACCGCCGAGAGCGTTCTTCCTGGCGAGGCCGCCGTCGCCGACGCCGCCCGGCGCTCGCTCGAGGGCCACAGCAGCGGCATCGGGCGCATCTGGCCCTTCCTCGGCCCCGCCTTCGTCGCCGCCGTCGCCTACATCGACCCCGGCAACTTCGCCACCAACATCGCCGGCGGTGCCAAGTTCGGCTACCTGCTGCTGTGGGTCGTCCTCGCGGCCAACCTGATCGCGATGCTGGTCCAGATGCAGTCGGCGAAGCTGGGGATCGCCACCGGCAAGAACCTCGCCGAGCTCTGCCGTGAGCGCTTCTCCCGCCGCACCTCGATCGGCCTCTGGCTGCAGGCCGAGCTGGTGGCGATGGCGACCGACATCGCCGAGGTGGTCGGCTCCGCGCTCGGCCTCAACCTGCTCTTCGGCATCCCGCTCTTCCCGGCCGGGATCATCGCCGGCGCCGGCGCCTTCGCGATCCTCGGCCTGCAGCAGATGGGCTACCGCCGGCTCGAGGCGGGGATCGCGGCCCTGGTCGGAGTCGTCGTCGCCTCCTTCGTCTTCGAGCTCTTCGACGCCAAGCCGCAGGCGAGCGAAATCGGCCGCCACCTCTTCGTCCCCGGCTTCGAAGGCACCGAGAGCATCCTGCTCGCCACCGGGATCATCGGCGCGACGGTGATGCCGCACGTCGTCTACCTGCACTCGGCGCTGACGCAGCGGCGGATCGTCGGCCGCGACTCAGCCGAGAGGAAGAAGATCCTCGGCTTCGAGAAGGTCGACGTCGTGATCGCCCTCTCGCTGGCGGGCCTGGTCAACCTCTCGATGATGATCGTCGCCGCCGCCCTCTTCCACACCAGCGGGCTGACCGGGGTCGAATCGATCGACGGCGCCTACGAAGGCCTGCAGCAGCTTGTCTCCGACCGCGCCGCGACCGTCTTCGGCATCGCCCTGCTCGCCTCCGGCTTCGCCTCCTCCTCGGTCGGGACGATGGCCGGCCAGGTGGTGATGCAGGGCTTCATCCGCCGCCGCATCCCGCTCTTTCTCCGCCGCGCGCTGACCCTGGCGCCGGCGCTGGTGGTGCTGGCGATCGGCGTCGACCCGACCAACGCCCTGGTCGGCAGCCAGGTCGTCCTCTCCTTCGGCATCCCCTTCGCGCTGGTGCCGCTGCTGATCGTCGCCAGCAAGCGCGAGGTGATGGGGGACCTGGTCAACCCGCGCTGGCTGACCGCGATCGCGGGCGTCATCGCCGCCCTGATCATCGCCCTCAACGTCTTCCTCCTGCAACAGGTCTTCTTCGGGTGATATGGACGAGAGGGCCGGAGATCCTTCCAGGTACGCTTCGGCCGATGAGCCTGGCTGCCGACTTTCAATTGATCCTGGATTCCCTGCCGCCGGACTGGACCGATCTCGAGGTCGACCTGCGGATCGAGGACGAGCGTCAGTACATCGATTCCGCCGTGGCGCTGAGCCAGGTCAACGCCCAGCCTTACAAGCACCCGCAGGCGGGTTCGCACTGGCGGCTGCTGGTCGCCCACAGCTTCGGCCACGCCGCCGCCGCGGAGAGCGTCAAGGGCGTGCTGTCCAAGCTCGACCGCGAGGGGGTCGGCGGTGAGATGCGGGTCGCCGAGGTCCGCGAGGGCCGTTCCGAGGTCGTGCAGATGTGGGGCCGCCCGGAGAGCGTTCGCGAAGAGTTCCGCCAGCGCCGCTCGATCTAGTGGTCGCCTAGTGGCGAGGGTCCTCAGCATCGCCACCGACCTGATGCTGGCCAGCAGGGTCGACGCGACGCTGACCGCGGCGGGTCACCACGTGGTCATGGCCGGCTCGCTCGAGGACGCCCCGCTCGACGAGGTCGAGCTGATCGTCGCCGACCTCGACGCCGAGAACCCGGAAGCCCTGGCCGGCCTCGGGGCGCCGGTCCTCGGCTACTACTCGCACGTCGACGTCGAGACCCGCAAGGTCGCCGAGGCCGCCGGGGTCGACCTCGTCGTCCCGCGCTCCCGGATGGCCAGGGAATTGCCGGCGCTGGTCGACCAACTGCTCGCTTAGCTCACCCAACGGGGGGTAGGTCGAAGGCCGCGTGGATTTCCACCGGTCGGTCCAGGAGGCCGTGCTGGACGTCCCAGGTCGACCATTCGCGGAGGACGCTCGGGTCGAAGGGCCTGGGGTGCAGGTCGGGGAGGAGGGCGCGGAGCTGGGCCGCCTGGTCGGGGCGCTCGAGCGCCGGGTCGGCGGCGAGCAGATCGCCCAGCGCCTGCCCCGGGTGAGCCTCGGTGAAGGAGTAGCCGCGCCGGGTGGCGTCGACCATCGCCTTGACCAGGCCAGGCTCGCGTTCGATCGTCCGGTGCGAGGCGGTCAGGATCAGCTCCGGGTATGGCGGAGCGCCGTAGCGATCGACCTTGAAGATGCGGACCGGGACTCCGAGGCGCTCCAGGGCGACGCCCTCGGCGTTCCAGAATCCGGTGGCGGCGTCGACCTTGCCGGCGGCGAGCGAGGAAACCGCGTTGAAGCCGATCGTCACCTCGTCGACTTTCGCCGGATCGCCGCCGTCGGCGCTCACCTCGGAGTCGACCACGGCTTCGTCGGAGGGTAGGCCGGTGACCCCGACCGTCTTCCCTTCGAGGTCCCGCGGCGAGCGGACCGAGTCGCCGACGCGAGCGATCACCGCGGCGAGCGGGCTCTGGACCAGCGGCATCAGGCCGACCAGGTCGAGGCCGCGCTCACGGGCGATCCCGAGGTCGTGAATGTCGAGGATCGCGAAGTCGGTGCGTCCCGCCGCCAGCAGCTTCGGCGCGTCGGTCGACTCGCCGGGCTGGTGGATCGTCAGCTCGACGCCGGCGTCGCGGTAGAAGCCCTCTGCCTGCGCCGCGTAGATCCCGGAGTGGACCGCGTTGGGGGTGAAGTCGAGCACCAGGCTCGCGCCTCTCGGCGCGCCCGGTTCCGCGCCGTCCCCGCCGCAGCCGGCGACGCCGGCGAGCAGGAGAACGGCCGCCAGCAGCGCGACAGCCCGTCTCATCTGCGGACGAACTTAATTCATTGAGCAAATATGAGTAGACTGCCGCCGCTTACCTGATCACGGGACCGCCAAGGAGTCGAGGAGGAAAGAGTGCAGGAGAGAGGGCTATCCGCATACCTTGCTGAGTTGATCGGCACGCTTTTGCTGGTCTTTTTCATCACCAGCGTCGTCACGCTTTACGTATCAACGGGTAGCCAGGCCCAGTTCGGCTCTGACTTCGCGGTGGTCGGCTTCGTCCAGGGTCTAACCCTCTTCGGCGTCATCGTCATGTTCGGCGCCGTCAGCGGCGGCCACTTCAATCCCGCTGTGACCCTTGCCGCGGCGACGATCAAACGGATCAGCCCGCTCGACGCCGTGATCTACATCCTCGCCCAGCTCTCCGGCGCCGTCCTCGGCGCCCTCCTGACCAAGGGCCTGCTGCTGGACGAGGGTCGCGCCACCCACTACGGCGCCGGTGAAGTCAGCGGCCTGCTCAGCGGCAACTTCGCCGGAGCCGTGGTCGAGGGCGTCGGCGCCTTCTGCCTCGTGCTCGTGATCTGCTCCGTCGTCTTCTCCAAAAAGTCCCTGAAGGACTGGGGACCGCTGGCGATCGGGACGACCTTCGTCTTCCTCGTCATGGTCGGTGGACCGCTGACCGGCGCCTGCTACAACCCGGCCCGCTGGTTCGGCGCCGCTCTGGTCGGCAACGAGTGGGGAGGCGTCTGGCCCTATCTCGCCGGGCCGATCGTCGGCTCGCTGCTGGCCGTCGCCGTCTTCAGGTTCGTGCTCGAGGCCGGTGGACCCGCTCCGAGCGAGCCGCCGCAGCGGGTCAAGCCCGCCGCCTCGTCCGGCTCCTGAGAAAGCTTTCGTAAGGCTGAGCGCGCGCGCCGGGCCGACCCGGCGCGTGCAGTAGTTTCCGGCGCGTGCGCCGGATCACCTTCTCGCGGAATTACACGCTCTCCCTCTCCCGCACCTGCCAGTGCTTCTGCAAGTACTGCGCCTTCGCCACCCACCAGGCCCACGTCCATGCCCCTGAGGACGTCGAACGGATCCTTGACGAGGCGCTGAAACGCAATACCAAGGAGCTGCTGGTCCTCACCGGCGAGAAGCCCGAGGTCAACCCGATCGTCGCTGAACGGCTGGCGACCTGGGGCCACGAGGACTTCACCTCCTACGTCGTCTGGGCCTGCGAACGGGCGCTGGAGCGGGGGATGCTCCCCCACACCAACCTCGGCGTGCTCAGCAAGGAGGACCTGGCCCGCCTGCGCGAAGTCACCGCCTCCCAGGGCCTGATGCTGGAGTCGATCTCCGAGCGGCTGATGGAGACCGTCCACGCCGGTTCCCCGACCAAGCACCCGGCGGCGCGCCTGGCGACGATCGAAGCCGCCGGCGAGCTGAAGATCCCCTTCACCAGCGGAATCCTGGTCGGCATCGGCGAGTCCGAGGACGAGCGCGTTGAATCGCTGGAAGCTCTCGCCGCTTCCCACAGCCGCTACGGCCACCTGCAGGAGGTGATCCTGCAGAACTTCGTTCCCCATCCGCGCTACTACGGGGCCGAGGTTGCCGACATCGCCAACGCCGCCTCCCGCGAGCGCTGGGCGGGCGATGGGGATGACCCCGAACGAGCCTCCCCAGCTGTTGCGAGAGAGGGGTCATCCCCATCGCCCTCGCTGCCACCTTGGGCGAACCCGGTCTCGATCGAGGAGATCAAGCGACTGATCCAGGAGTGCAAGCGGTTGATGCCCGACGTCGGCATCCAGGTGCCGCCGAATCTTTCGGATTGGTGGCCCGAGCTGGTCGAGGCCGGCGCCACCGATCTCGGTGGGCTCTCGGCCAACGGCGACCACATCTCCCCCGAGGAGCCGTTCCCGAGCCCCCATCAGGTCCGCAAGGAGCTGGCGCCCAGAGGGTTCGCGCTGACCGAGCGCCTCTGCGTCTACCCCCACTACATGGACCCCGAGTGGATGGAGCAGGGGGTCCTCGACGTGATCAAGCTGAAGTACTGGAGCTTCATTCCGCGCCGGGGGTCGGGACGGGTAAGCGAAGAGAGCTTCGAGGCGGGACTGAGCGAGCGGGCGATCGCCAAGGGCCGCGAGGGGACCGAGCTCTCCGAGGACGAGCTGACAGCGCTGTTCTCCGAGACGCGGCCGGAGGCGATCGAGGAGATGCGCGTCGCCGCCGATGAGCTGCGGGCGGAATTGGCCGGGGACACGGTCACCTTCGTCGTCAACCGCAACATCAACTTCACCAACGTCTGCATCGTCGGCTGCGCCTTCTGCGGCTTCGGCCAGGGCAAGCGCTCCCCCGACGCCTACGAAGTCTCGGAGTCCGACTTCGCCGCACGGATCGCCGAGGCGGTCGATTTCGGCGCCACCGAGCTCTGCATGCAGGGCGGAATCCATCCCGATCTGACCCTGGAGGAGTACGGCAAGTGGCTGGCGCTGGCGAAGGACGTGGCGCCGCAGCTGCACCTCCATGCCTACAGCCCGATGGAGATCAACCACGCCTGCGAGCGCTCGGGCAAGGCGCCGGGGGAAGTCTTCGAGTACCTGCTCGAGTGCGGCCTGGGCTCGACCCCGGGGACCGCGGCCGAGGTGCTCGACGACGGGGTGCGCCAGCGGATCTCGCCCAACAAGCTGCCCGCCGACAGATGGGTCGAGATCATCGAAGCCTCCCACCGCGCCGGTCTGCGCTCGACCTCGACGGTGATGTTCGGCCACATCGAGGAGCCCCGCGAGCTGGCCCGCCACATGCGGGTGATCCGCGCCCTGCAGGAGCGCACCGGCGGCATCACCGAGTTCGTCCCGCTCAGCTTCATCCCCTTCAACACGATGCTCGGCCGCACCCACGGGATCGAGGAGATCTCGATGCAGGACAACCTCAAGCACACCGCCGCCTTCCGCCTGGCGCTGGGCAAATCGATCACCAACCTGCAGGCGAGCTGGGTGAAGATGGGCCTCGAGGGCGCGACCGAGGCGCTGCGCTGGGGGGTCAACGACCTCGGCGGCACCCTGATGGAGGAGAACATCTCCCGCATGGCCGGCTCCCAGCACGGGGTGCGGCTGGAGCCGGAGCAGCTGATCGCGGCGGCGCGCGCGGCCGGGCGCGAAGCGGCGCAACGGACGACGCTCTACGAGGTCATCGAGACCTACTGAGCCATGCGGGCGATGGTTCTCGAGCGGCAGCACGAGGCCCTGAAACCGCTCGAGTTGCCCGACCCCTCGCCCGGCCCCGGCCAGCTGCTGATCTCCGTCCACGCCTGCGGCGTCTGCCGCACCGACCTTCACATCGTCGACGGCGATCTGACCGAGCCGAAGCTGCCGCTCGTCCCCGGCCACCAGATCGTCGGCACCGTCGCCGCGGCGGGAGCGGGGGCGGAGAGATTCGCCCCCGGCGAGCGGGTCGGCGTCCCCTGGCTCGGCTGGACCTGCGGCGAGTGCCGCTACTGCCTCTCGGGCCGGGAGAACCTCTGCGACCGGGCGCGCTTCACCGGCTATGACATCGACGGCGGCTACGCCGAGCTGGCGGTCGCCGACGAGCGCTTCTGCTTTCCGGTCCCCGACGGCTACCCGGACGACCAGGCCGCGCCGCTGCTCTGCGCGGGGCTGATCGGTTACCGGGCGCTGCGCCTGGTCGGTGACGCCGAGCGGATCGGCTTCTACGGCTTCGGCGCCTCCGCTCACATCCTCTGCCAGGTCGCAGTCGCCCAGGGTCGGCGTGTGTTCGCCTTCACACGGGAGGGCGACGAGGAGACCCAGGCCTTCGCCCGCGAGCTCGGGGCCGAGTGGGCAGGATCCTCCGACGGACCGGCGCCCGAGCAGCTCGATGGGGCGATCGTCTTCGCCCCGGTCGGCGCGCTGATGGTGGCGGCGCTGCGGGCCAGCGCCAAGGGCGCCCGGATCATCAGCGCCGGCATCCACATGAGCGACATCCCCGCCTTTCCCTACGAGAGCCTTTGGGGCGAGCGGGTGCTTGGCTCGGTCGCGAACCTGACTCGGCGCGACGGCGAGGAGTTCATGGCGCTGGCGCCGACCGTCCCGGTTCGCACCGAGGTCGAGGTCTACCCCCTGGCCGGAGCCGACCGTGCTCTGGACGACATTCGCTCCGGCCGGCTGCGGGGGGCGGCTGTGCTCGACCTCAGCGCGGATGGGCTCGCCGGATTCGGATAGCTGAACCCCGACGGCGACAAGTGCGAAAGCCACCAGGAAGGGGCGGGGCCATCCCTCCGGTGGCGCCGTCCTAGCGGAAGAAGTCCTCTTCCCGCGGGCGGCGCAGGGCGGCGGCCCCGGGTCCGTCCTCGCCGCTGACGAAGTGGTCGAGGCCGCGCACGACCGCCGCCGGTACGCCGCTCGCCTTGTCGCGGACGAGGTCCGCGGCGCAGGCGGCCTCGTCGGCGATCGCGATCAGGGTCGCCTCCAACTCGCGACCGGAGGAGTCTCGCCGCCCGCGCCAGTCGTCGAGCGGCGACAGCCCCGCGCACCCGATCGCCACCTCCGTCTGGCCGAGCCGCCAGGCACGGCCGAAGCTGTCGCAGACGATCACCGCCACCTCGACTCCGTCCACGGCGGCGATCTCGGCGCGGATCCGCCGGGCCGAGGCGTCGGGGTCCACGGGCAGCAGGCAGACGGTGTCGGGCTCGGGAAGGTTGGAGGCGTCGATACCGGCGTTGGCGCAGACGAAGCCGTGCCGGGTCTCGACGATGAGGACGCCCCGCTCCGCCCGCAGGATCTCCACCGACTCGGAGAGGATCAGCTCGACCAGCGCCGGCTCCCTGCCCAGGATCGCGGCGAGGCGGCGCGCCTCGGCGCTCGGCAGCACCGCGGAGAGCTTGCGGACGCGGCCCTCCGCCTTGGAGACGATCTTCTGCGAGACGACGACGACGTCGCCGTCATCGAGGTCGGTGGCCGCGGCGATCAGCTCGCCGACCGGCATCCCCTCGCCCACCTCGGGCAGGCCGGCGATGCCATGTACCCAGAGCTGTCCCGGAACCGGGTCGCTCATATCCCCAGGACCCTGGCGGTGCGCTTGGCGCGGCCGGGCCGCGAGGCGAGCTCGCGGGTGAGCGCGATCACGTCCGCCGGGGTGTCGAGGTCGAGCCCGACCGAGGCCAGCTCCTCGACCCCGAAGGGGACGCCGGCCTCGCGGGCGGCGTCGACGTGACGGGCGCAGCTGCCCTCGCCGAAGGAAGGGACGATCGCGCCCGGCGGGCTCAGCACCAGCGCGTTGGTCCCGGCGCCATGGCGATCGGGGACGATCGCGACGTAGCGGTCTGGCACGCCGGTGAGGAGGCGATCGAGCTCGCGCGGGTCGAGCAGCGGGCAATCCCCGGCCAGCAGGACGACGCACCCGGCGCCGTCGGCATGCGCCCGGGCGATCCCGGTCAGGGCGGCGTCGATGTGGCCGCTCTCGGAGGAGTCGGGGATGACGTCGGCGCCGGCGGCGGCGGCGATCTCCTGAGCGACCGGCTCGCTGCTGACGACGATCGTGCGCTCGATCGTGCGCGCCTCCCCGATCGCCTCGAGGACGTCGGCGACCATCGCCGCGACCAGCTGCCGGCGGCGCTCGTCGTCGATGCCGGTCGCCAGGCGTTGCTTGGCGGCGTCGAAGCGCTTGACAGGGAGGACCGCGGTCGCCTTCAAGGCGAGGCGAGGGTGGCGGCGTAGTCGAGGACGATCCGGGCGACGCGGGCGCGGCCGCTCGCCCCCTCCATCAGGGTCGGCGCGGCGAGGGTCGGGATCTCGGCCGGCGGCGGGTCGGGGTCGCCTTCGTCGACGACCATCGCGTCGATCAGGCCGTCGTAAAGTGAGGCGACACCGGCCGCGGTCGAGGGCCGCCCGATGCCTTCCATGAAGCGATTGGTCGGGCCCTTCACCACGGCGCCGGCGACGTAGGGGCTGACCGCGACGACCGGGGCGGGGGAGGCGGCGATCGCCTCGCGCATCCCGGGCACGGCGAGGATCGGACCGATGCTGATCACCGGGTTGGAGGGTCCGAGGACGATCGCCTCGGCGCTGCGCAGCGCCTCGAGCACCTCCCGGGTCGGCTCCGCCTGCTCGATTCCCTCCAGCTCGACGCCGTGCACCTGCGGTTGACCGCCGTCGACGATCAGGTATTCCTGCAGGTCGCGCCGGCCGGCCGCGGTCAGGACCCTGGTCCGGACCGGCGAGTCCGACATCGGCAGGACCCGCGCCCGCACCCCGAGGGCGCGGGCGATCTGCGCCTGGGCGTCGGTGAGACGGCCGCCGTCCTCGAGGAACTGGCGGCGGTAGAGGCAGGCGGCGAGGTCGCGGTCGGAGAGGCCGAACCAGCTCGGCGCCCCGAGCAGCTGCAGCCGCTCGAAGACGGTGAAGGCGTCGTCGCGGATGCCCCAGCCCCGCTCCTCGTCGATTTCCGCGCTGAGCCAGTAGGTGATGAGGTCCGGGTCCGGCGAGACGTGGACGCCGAGCGCCTCGACGTCGTCGCCGGTGTTGGCGACGACGGAAAGGTCGTGGCCGATCTCGTCCTGCATCCCGGCGCCGAGCTTGGCGCCGCCGGTGCCGCCGGCTAGCAGAGCGACGCGCATCAGCGCGCGTGTTGAATCGTTTTGGGAGCCTGCATGGGCGCGCCAGTCTATGCTCCCGCCGATGCGGTTGGAGGGACGGAAGGCACTCGTAACCGGTGGTGCCAGCGGGATCGGCGCCGCGATCGCCGCGAGGCTGGCCGCCGAGGGCGCCGAGGTCTGGGTCGGGGACATCGACCGGGCGGGCGCCGAGCGGGTTGCCGGGGAGATCGCCGGACACGCCGTCGACCTCGACGTCACCGACCTCGACTCGGCCACCGCCGCGGTGGCGGCGGCGGGCAAGCTCGACGTGCTCGTCAACAACGCCGGCACCGACGAGTTCGGCTTCTTCACCCAAACGACCCCTGAGCAGTGGCAGCGCGTGATCGCGATCAACCTCGTCGGCGTCCTCAACTGCACCTACGCTGCCCTGCCGGCGATGCAGCAGGCCGGCTACGGCCGCATCGTCAGCATCTCCTCCGAGGCCGGCCGGGTCGGCTCCAAGGGCTCGGCCGTCTACTCGGCGGCTAAGGGCGGCGTCGTCGCCTTCATGAAGACGATCGCGCGCGAGAACGGCCGCTACGGCGTCACCGCCAACTCGATCGCCCCCGGCCCGATCGAGACGCCGCTGCTGATGGGCGCCAAAGAGCTCGGCGAGATCGGCGAGAAGCTGATCGACAACATGAAGGGCATGACTCAGCTCGGCCGCCTCGGCCGGCCCGACGAGGTGGCCGCAGCCGTCGCCTTCCTCGCCTCCGACGACGCCACCTACGTGACCGGCGAGACGCTCGGCGTCAGCGGCGGCCTCGGCATGGTCTGAACCCGGGCCAGCGCCCTCGCTCGTCGGTTCCTACAGGCGCCACCGCTCGCGATCAGCGGCTCTGCGTTAGCGTCCTACCCCGGATGGGAGATCTGACCGGTAAGACCATGATCGTCTCGGGTGGCAGCCGCGGTATCGGCCTCGCGATCGCCGTCAAGGCGGCCGCGGACGGCGCCAACGTGGCGTTGCTGGCGAAGACCGCCGAGCCGCATCCGAAACTGCCGGGGACGATCTACACCGCGGCGGAGGAGATCGAAGCGGCGGGGGGGAAGGCGCTGCCGATCGTCGGCGACGTCCGCGATGACGGCTCGGTCGAAGCGGCCGTGGCGCAGACGGTGGAGACCTTCGGCGGAATCGACATCTGCCTCAACAACGCCAGCGCGATCGACCTGCGTCCGACCTCCGAGATCGAGATGAAGCGCTACGACCTGATGCAGGACATCAACTGCCGCGGCACCTTCCTGCTCAGCAAGCAATGCATCCCGCATCTGCGGGAGGCCGAGAACCCGCACATCCTCACGCTCTCGCCGCCGATCAACCTCAATCCGCGCTGGGCCGGCGGCCACCTCGCCTACGCGATCGCCAAGTACGGAATGAGCCTCTGCACCCTCGGCCTGGCCGAGGAGCTGAAGGGCGACGGCATCGCCGCCAACTCGCTCTGGCCACGCACGATCGTCGCCACCGCCGCGGTGCAGAATCTGCTCGGAGGGGACGAGGCGATGGCGCACTCGCGCAAACCCGAGATCATGGCCGACGCCGCCGCGGCGATCTTCGCCCGTCCGAGCTCTGAGCCGAGCGGGAACTTCTACATCGACGACGAGGTGCTGGCCGAAGAGGGCGTCACCGACCTCGCGATCTACGGCTACGGCGGCGACGAAGCCGACCTGCAGCCGGACATCTTCCTCGACGCCTAGCTGGCCCGAGCGGCGCCGAGGCCGCTCATTCCGGGGCGAGGATCCCCGCGAGTCGCTCCAGCGCCCGGCCGCGATGGGCGTCGAGCTCGGCCACCAAGCGGTCGCCGTCGCGGTCGCGGATTGCGGCGATGATTCGGTCGTGGGCCCGGACGGACTCGTCCCGCGCCTGCGGCGAGTTGTAGTAGATGGCGCGGTAGGTTTCGGTCGAGTCCCAGAGCAGGCGGATCAGTCGCAGCGTGTGGACCTGGTCGGGCGAGCCCAGGACCGCGAAGTGGAAGCGCCGGTTGGCCTCGAGCTCGGCGGCAACGTCGCCGGCGCTCGCCGCGTCGACGCAGTCCCGCGCCGCCAGCTCGATCCGCTCGAGCGCGTCGTCGTCCAGCAACGGCAGAGCCCGCCGCGCCGCGCGCTCCTCCAGCAGCTCGCGCAGTTCGTAGATCTCGCGCATGTCGCCGACGTCGAGCTCGGTGACGAAGTAGCCGCGGCGCGGCAGGTAGGTGACCTGTCCCTCTTGCTCGAGGACGGCCAGCGCTTCGCGGACCGGAGCGAGGCTGACCCCGAGGCGCTCGGCGATCTCCTCCTGGCGGACCCGGTCGCCGGGGCTGAGGTCGCCGGCGATGATCGCCCGGCGCAGCCCCTCGACCGCGTGCTGGGCGGTCGTGCCGGGCGCCGCGGTCCGGGCCCGCTCCCTGGTCGCCTGCCGCTCACTCATAGCTGTAGAGGCCGCGGCCGCTCTTGCGTCCGAGCAGGTTCGCGGCGACGAGCCGCTGCAACAGCGGCGGCGGCGCGAAAAGCTGCTCGCGGTGCTCGCTGTAGAGGCTCTCGGCGACTCCCATCACCGTGTCGAGGCCGATCAGGTCCGCGAGCGCGAGCGGCCCCATCGGGTGCGCGCAGCCCTCGACCATCCCCTTGTCGATGTCCTCGGCGCTGGCCAGGCCCTGTTCGAACATCCGGATCGCCGCCAGCAGGTAGGGGATGAGGAGGGCGTTGACGGTGAAGCCGGCGCGGTCGGGGGCGACGATCGGGTCCTTCCCCAGCCGCTCGGTCGCGAAGGCCCGGGTTCGCTCGACGACGTCCTCGGCGGTCAACAGGGAGGGGATGATCTCGACCAGGCTGAGGACCGGAACCGGGTTGAAGAAATGCAGCCCGAGCACGTGGTCGGCGCGCGACCCCGCCGCGGTGGCGAGCTCGACGATCGGGATCGAGGAGGTGTTGGAGGCGAGGATCGCGTCCTCGTCGGCGACCACCTCCGCCAACCGGGAGAAGACCGACAGCTTCGCGTCGCGCGCCTCGACCACGGCCTCGACCACGACCGAGCGATCCTCGAGGGCGCCGATGTCGTCGGCGTAGCGCAGTCGCGCCAGCGCCGCGGTCGCGTCCCCCTCGGAGATCTTCGACCGCGAGACCGCGCGCCGCAGCGACTTCTCGACTCGCTCGCCGGCCGCCACCGCCGCGTCGGCGTTCACCTCGACCAGGGTCACGGAGAGTCCAGAGCGGGCGCAGACCTCGGCGATCCCCGTGCCCATGATGCCGCCGCCGACGACCCCGACCTTCTCGATCGCGCCGCTCATCGGAAGGCCTGGATCCCGGTCACCGCGCCGCCGACGACGAGCGCGTGGACGTCTGCGGTGCCCTCGTAGGTGACCACCGACTCGAGGTTGTTCATGTGGCGGATGACCGGATACTCGAGGGTGACGCCGTTGGCGCCGAGCACCTGGCGGGCGTTGCGGGCGACGTCGAGGGCGGCGTTGACGTTGCCGAGCTTGCCCATGCTGACGTGCTCTGAGCGCAGCCTGCCCTCGTCCTTCATCCGGCCCAGATGGAGGGCCAGCAGGGTCGCCCGGTTGACCTCGAGGGCCATCATCGCCAGCTTCTGCTGCTGGATCTGGAAGGAGGCGATCGGCCGGTCGAACTGGATCCGCTCCTTGCTGTACTCGAGCGCCGCTTCGAAGCAGGCCCGGGCCGCCCCGGCAGCTCCCCAGACGATGCCGTAACGGGCCTCGTTGAGGCAGGAGAGCGGGCCTTTGAGCGAGGCGACCTCCGGCAGGACGGCGTCGGCCGGGAGACGGACGTCGTCGAGCAGCAGCTCGGAGGTGATCGACGCCCGCAACGACATCTTCTTGTGGATGTCCTGGGTGGTGAAGCCGGGCGTGCCGGCGGGCACGAGGAAGCCGCGCACGCCCTCGTCGGTGTGGGCCCAGACGACGGCGATGTCGGCGATCGAGCCGTTGGTGATCCACATCTTCTGCCCGTGCAGGATCCAGTCCTCGCCGTCCCGCTTCGCCCTGGTCCGCATCGAGCCCGGGTCCGATCCGGCGTCGGGCTCGGTCAGGCCGAAGCAGCCGATCGCCTCGCCGGCGGCCATCCGCGGCAGCCATTCCTGTTTCTGCTCCTCGGAGCCCCAGTGGTGGATCGCGAACATCGCCAGCGAGCCCTGGACCGAGACGAGGCTGCGGATGCCGCTGTCGCCGGCCTCGAGCTCCATGCAGGCGAGCCCGTAGGCGGTGGCGCTGGCGCCGGCGCAGCCGTAGCCCTCCAGGTGCATCCCGAGGACGCCGAGGGCGCCCAGTTCGGAGGCGAGCTCGCGTGGGATCCGCGCCTCCTCGAACCAGTCGCCGACGTTGGGCACGACCTTGTCGCGGACGAAGGCCCTGACGGTGTCGCGGATGTCGCGCTCCTCGTCGGAGAGGAGGTGATCGATGGCGAGGAAGTCGTTCGGTCGGATGGCGGCGGTGGCGGTGCTCGAGGTCATTGCTCTTCCTTGATGCTAGATTTTCGAGGATCGAAGATCCATCAGAATACAAGAGATCGGCGCTGGGGTCGCTGCGGGTGCTGGACTTCTCCCGTGTCCTCGCGGGCCCGTTCGCGACGATGATGCTCGCCGACCTCGGGGCCGAGGTGACCAAGGTCGAGCGACCCGGAGTCGGTGACGAAACCCGCTCCTGGGGCCCGCCGTATGACGAGAACGGCGAAGCGACCTACTTCCAGTCGGTCAACCGCAACAAGTCGAGCGTCGTCCTCGACCTCGGCGACCCGGGGGACCTTGTGCGGGTGCGGCGGCTGGCGAGCGAGGCGGACGTGGTGGTCGAGAACTTCCGCCCCGGGTTGATGGCGCGCTTCGGCCTCGACTACGAGACGCTCCGGCTCGGCAACCCCGGCCTGGTCTACTGCTCGATAACCGGGTTCGGGTCGGGCGAGCAGGGCGCGGTCCTGCCCGGCTACGACCTCCTGATCCAGGCGCTCGGCGGCCTGATGAGCATCACCGGCCACCCCGATGGCGAGCCGACGAAGGTCGGCGTGGCGCTGGTCGACGTTCTTGCCGGCCTCTTCTCGACGGTCGGGATCCTCGCCGCGATCGAGCACCGCCACAGCAGCGGAGAGGGACAGCTGGTGGAGGTCGACCTCTACTCCTCGCTGCTCGCCGCGCTGGTCAACCAGGGGTCGGCCTACACCGTCGCGGGAGCGGTGCCGACGCGAATGGGAAACCGCCACCCGAGCATCTCTCCCTACGAGCTGTTCGACACCGGCGACGGGGAGCTGGTGCTGGCGGTCGGCAACGATCGCCAGTTCGAGATCCTCTGCGAGACGATCGGCGCCCCCGGACTCGCCACCGACGCTCGCTTCGCGACCAATTCGGCCAGGGTCGAGAATCGCGAGGCGCTCGCGGCGGAGCTCGAGCGCGGGTTGGCGGCACGCCCGGCGGCCGAGTGGGCGACGGAGCTGACCGAGCGGAGGGTCCCGGCCGGCGTCGTCAACGACCTCGCCGCCGCCTTCAGCCTGGCGCGGGAGATCGGTCTCGAGCCGACCGTCGCGATCGAGCGCGGCGACGGCAGCGCCGTCGAGCTGACCCGCAATCCGATCAAGCTCTCGGCGACGCCGGCCAGCTACCGGCTGGCGCCGCCGCCGCTGCCGCAGACGCGTGCATCGACCGGCTAGGCCCAGTGGTCGCCGGCGGGCAAGCCGGTCAGCCGGATGCCGGAGTGCGCCTTGTAGCGGCTGTTGATCGAGATCAGCATCGGCGTCAGCTGCTCGACGATCCGCGCCATCTCCAGCGGTCCGGCGTTGACCGCCCGCAAGCCGGGGATCAGCTCGATCAGTCGGGCGACGCGAGCCTTGTCGGCCTTGCGATCACCGCAAACGAGGACGTCCTCGCCCAGCTCCGCGCCGGCGTCGGCGAGTGTCGGCGCGCCGACCGTGTGCAGGGCGGCGACGACGGTGACCCCCTCGGGGACCATCTCCTGGGCCTGCTGGGCGGCGGAGCCCTGCCAGACCCCGAGTGAGCGGGTCGCTTTGCCGCTCACCGCCGCGGCCAGCGGCACCGTGCAGTCGACCAGAATCTGGCCGGGGCGCAGGGCGCCGCGCAGGTTGTTGAGATTCTCCGACTGCGCCCGGAAGGGGACGGTGAGGAAGACGATCTCGGCGCTGGCGGCGGCCTCCTCGTTCGGCAGCCCGATCACGTCGGCGCCGGGGACCGCCTCGCGGATCTTCGTCGCGGCTTCCTCGGCGCGCTCGGCGGAGCGTGAGCCGAGTACGATCGCGGCGCCCGCACTCGCCCATCGCTTTGCCAGGCCGGTGCCGAGGGCGCCGGTTCCACCGAGGATGGGGATCGGTTCCGACTCAGGCACGGGCGGGGCAGTCTATAGCCAGCTCGAACCGTAGGATTTGACGATGCCCGGCCTCCCCAGCAGCGTCCGCATCCGCGAGGTCGGGCCGCGCGACGGCTTCCAGAACGAGCCGGAGACGATCGCCAGCGCCGACAAGGTGCGGCTGATCGACATGCTCTCCGCCGCTGGGCTGGCCCGGATCGAGGTGACCTCCTTCGTCCGGCCCGACGTGATCCCGCAGCTCTCCGACGCCGCCGAGGTGCTCGCCGCGGTGCAGCGCCGCGACGGGGTCTCCTTCTCGGTGCTGATCCCGAACGAGCGCGGGCTCGAACGGGCGTTGGAGTTGCGCGAGCGCTTCGACGAGGTCAGCGTCTTCCTCTCCGCCTCCGAGACCCACAACCAGCGCAACGTCAACCGCTCCGTCGAGGATTCGCTGGTCGGCCTGGAGGCGACCCTGGACCGCGCCGGAGACGCCGGGCTGCGGCGCGAGGGAGTGATCGCGACCTCCTTCGGCTGCCCCTACGAGGGAGAGGTTGCGGTCGAGCGGGTCTTCGCGATCGCCGAACGGCTGGCGGCCGCCGGCTGCGATGAGGTCGGCTTCGGCGACACCACCGGGATGGCGAACCCGCGCCAGGTCCACGGGTTCTTCGCCGCCGCCCGCGAGCGCCTCGGCGGGGTCGAGTTGACCGCCCACTTCCACAACACCCGCGGCCAGGGCCTCGCCAACGTGGTCGCGGCGCTGGAAGAGGGGGTCGAGTCCTTCGAGTCGAGCTTCGGCGAGCTCGGCGGCTGCCCGGTGCCCCCGGGGTCGACCGGCAACGTCTCGACCGAGGACGTGGTCTCGATGCTGCACGAGATGGGCGTCGAGACCGGGGTCGAGCTGCCGCGCCTGATCGAGGCCTCGCGGGCGGCGCAGGAGATCCTCGGACGGCCGCTGGGCGCCCACGTGCTGCGAGCCGGTCCGGTCGACTGGCAGCGCGATTAGGCGGGCACTTAAGGAGACATCGCTACCGTTCTCCGGTGGCCAAGAACGTCAAAGCTCCGCTCCTCGCCTGCCTGGGCTGCGCCGGCGCGTTGATCGCGCTCGTGGTCGCCGCCTACAAGCTCGGCTTCGTGGAGCACGTCGACGCCACCCTGCTGGCGAAGATCTCCTCTCCGGTCGGGACCGGCTCGCACTCGCTCGCCGATGGCCTCGGCCACCTCGCCGACCCGCTGCCGCTGGCGGCGATGCTGGCGGCGATCGTCGTCCTCGCGCTCGGCGCGGGACGCAGGCGCGAGGCGGTCGCCGCGGTCGCGGTCGTCTTCGGCGCCAACGTCGTCACCCAGGTGCTGAAGGTCGTGCTCGCCCACCCGCGCTATCAGCCCTTCCTCGGCTCCCACCAGCCCTGGTCGACCGCCTTTCCCAGCGGCCACGCCACCGCCGCGGCCTCGATCGCGCTGGCGCTGATCCTGGCCGCGCCGGGGCGCTTGCGCCACCTCGCCGCCGCGGCCGGTGCGGCCTTCGTCGGCCTCGTCTCGATCTCGGTGGTCGTGATCGAGTGGCACTACCCGAGTGACGTCGTCGGCGGCATCCTCGTCGCCGCCGGCTGGGGCTTCGCCGCGGTGGCGGCCCTGCGCCTGCTCGCCCCGCGCGAACTGGCGCCGGAGGCTCAGGCCTCCAGCCGCTTCGCCATCTCGGTGAAGTAGTCGAGCGCCTCCGGGTTGGCCAGCGAGTCGCGGCTGACCGCCTTGGTGATGTCCGCCCCCATCAGGATCCGTTTCACCGGCACCTCCAGGACCTTGCCCGAGAGGGTGCGGGGGACCTCGGCGATGACGAAGACCTCGTCGGGCACGTGGCGCGGCGAGCAGCGTTCCCTGACCCGGCGCGCGATCTCCTTCTTCAGCTCGTCGTCCATCTCGGCTCCCTCGCGGAGGACGACGAACAGCGGCATCCAGCCCTCGGTCCCGGCTTTGGGGATGTCGATCACCAGCGCGTCGAGGATCTGCTCGATCGAGAGCACCGCCCGGTAGATCTCGGACGTCCCCATGCGGATGCCGCCGCGGTTGATGGTCGAGTCAGAGCGCCCGTAGATCACCGCCGTCCCGCGCTCGGTGATTTCGATCCAGTCACCGTGGCGCCAGGTGCCGGGGAACATCTCGAAGTAGCTCTCGCGGTAGCGGTGCCCGTCCTCGTCGCCCCAGAAGTAGATCGGCATCGAGGGCATCGGCTCGGTCACGACCAGCTCCCCGACCTCGCCGACCACCGAGTTGCCGTCTTCGTCCCAGGCCTCGACCGCCGCCCCCAGCGCCCGGCCCTGCAGCTCGCCGCGGTAGACCGGCAGCAGTGAGACGCCGCCGACGAAGGCGGTGCAGAGGTCGGTGCCGCCGCTGGTCGAGAAGAGCCAGGTGTCCTCGCCGAGGTGCTCGTAGATCCAGTCGAAGCCCTCGGGCGCGAGCGGGGAGCCGGTCGAGCCGACCGCGGTCAGGGCGGAGAGATCGCGTCCCTCGCCGGGCCGGGTCCCCGCCTTCATGCAGGCGGCGATGTAGGAGGCGCTGGTGCCGAACGTCGTGATCCCGGTCTCCTCCGCGAGGTCCCAGAGGGCGCCCAGGTCCGGGTAGCCCGGGTTGCCGTCGTAGAGGACGATCGCCGCCTCGGTGAGCAGGCCCGAGACGATGAAGTTCCACATCATCCAGCCCGTGGTGGTGAACCAGAAGAGGCGGTCGCCGGCATGGGCGTCGACGTGGAGGTTGAGCTTCTTCAGGTGCTCGAGCAGGATCCCGCCCTGGCTCTGGACGATCGCCTTCGGCAGCCCGGTGGTGCCGGAGGAGTAGAGGACCCAGAGCGGATGGGAGAAGGGGACGCGCTCGAAGCCGAGCTCCGCCCCCTCGTGCTCGCTCAGCAGCGCCTCCCAGTTGACGACCTTGTCGAGCGAGGAGAGGTCGGTCTCCGGGTCGAGGTAGGAGACGACGACCGTCGCCCGCAGGCTCGGCATCGCCTCCTGCAGGGCGGCGATCGTCTCGGCGCGGGGGAAGTCCTTGCCGCCGTAGCGGTAGCCGTCGACGGCGAAGAGCACCTTCGGCTCGATCTGGGCGAAGCGGTCGATCACGCTGGCGGGGCCGAAGTCCGGCGAGCAGGAGGACCAGACGGCACCGATCGAGGCGCTGGCGAAGAAGGCAACGATCGCCTCGGGGATGTTGGGGACGTAGGCGACAACCCGGTCGCCCTTCTCGACTCCCATCGCCCTCAGTCCCGCGGCCACCGCCGCCACCTGCTCGCGCAGCTCGCCCCAGCGCAGCTCGCCCAGGCTCCGCAGCTCCGAGGCGTGGAGGATCGCCACCTCGTCGTCGTCCTTGCCGGCGAAGGCGTGCTCGGCGTAGTTCAGCGAGGCGTTCGGGAACCACTCGGCGCCGGGCATCTCGCGGCTGGCGAGGACCGGGGTCGCCGCGCCGTCGAACTGGACCTCGAAGAAGTCCCAGAGCGAGGCCCAGAAGGCTTCGAGGTCGGTGACGGACCACTGCCAGAGGTCCTCGTAGCCGGCGAAGGAGAGGCTGCGCTCGGCCTCGAGCCAGCGCATGTATTCGGTCAGGCGGGAGCCCTCGACCAGCTCCGCCGAGGGTCTCCAGAGGGGTGCGGGCGCCGGTTGGCTCATCGGCGCCGGGGCGATCTGGGGCGGGGGAGAGGCATCCGGCGCCGCAGTCTAGTTCGGCCCCGGCGGCTCCGCCCCCGGACTCGCACCGAGTCCCCCGACCGGGCGGTTTATCTTTCTCCCGGCGCCGGAGTGGCGGAATTGGCATACGCGATCGGCTCAAAATCGATTGCCCTTACGGGCTTGTGGGTTCGAGTCCCACCTCCGGCATATCCGCGGCGATCGCGGCGCGGCCCGCTCAGGCGGGCTGGGGAGCGCCGTCGCCGGGCGCGGCACCGGCTCCGTAGTCCTCGCCGGAGCCGATCGGGCGCTCCTCCTCGACGTGCCACTCCTGGTTGAAGCCGTAGAGGGCGAAGGCGATCAGGACGATCTGCAGCAGGCCGAGGATCACCACCAGCAGGCCGATCAGCGAGGAGGAGAGGAGAGCTTCGTCGAAGCCGGCCTTTTCGCGGGCGAACCAGCTGTCGGCGCCGACCGCGCAGAAGATCACCAGGATCATCGAGAGCGCGGCGGCAACCGGCAGGATGCCCCGGCTCCAACGGGCGACGAGGAAGGCGAAGAAGGCGTAGAGGATCACGTAGATCGCGCAGACCGTGCCCATGCTGCCGCCGCCCTTCAGCAGCGACCAACCGCAGATGGTGATGACGGCCGCCAGCACCGCCGTCGCGAGCAGCAGCAGGACGATCACGAACTTCGTCGTCACCGACCCGGACTTCTCCCGATTTGGCCGCCACAGTTCGTAGCCCGGCCTCACCTCTCCAACCGCCATGCCATCGATCATAGAATCTGTCAGCGACGATGCGGCATTGGTCGCGCGTTAAGGCCCCTCACGGGCCGGCCACGCGGGCGTGGTGGAATTGGCAGACACGCCGGCTTTAGGTGCCGGTGCTCGAGAGAGCTTGGGGGTTCGAGTCCCTCCGCCCGCACTGGGAATCGCGAGCGCCGAGCGCTCGTTACGATCCCGCCCTTCGGGGGCAGTGGCCCAACTGGCTAAGGCACCGGTCTCCAAAACCGGCGATTCCAGGTTCGAGTCCTGGCTGCCCCGTTGTTCGGAGTTGGCTCTGAGAGCCGCATTTCCTCTTTCAATGCGGGTTTGCCGCTAATCGCTCTCGGAATCGAGCGAGCCTTCACTGACAGCGTGGTATCCGCCGCGGCTATCGAATGCGACCGTGACCACACCGCGGTTGCCGATTTTCGGTCCCTTTGATCGGCGCGGGCTGTCCGAGCCGCTCGAAAGCACGCGGAGCCGGGGGCGACTTCCTCCGGTTTCAGGCGTTCTCGATCGTGGTCAAGAAGTCGTGGAACGCCTGGTGGGTGCGCACGGCATCGCCGGTTGCGTCGAGGTCCATGAGCAGTCCGCGGATGACGGCAAGCACGACGGTGGCCAGCTCGGGCCGGCCGAGACTGCGCATGCCCTCCTCGAGGGGCGCGAGCCAGTCGGTGGTCGCGGCGCGCCGGAATCCCGGCCACAGTGGCTCACCTGCGGTGTCGTGCAGCCTGCCGAACATGCGGAGGTAGGGCAGGCCGGGGGGCCC